>CANOCV010000071.1 GCA_947564465.1 uncultured Roseburia sp.
GATAGAACAAAGAATCCGGCTCTGCCGGATTCCCCGCCTGCGGCGGGCCGCATATGCGGCATTTTTCCTCTCCGCCGCATGGCGATCCTGCCCGGAGGGCTTTTTATATCATAGGAAAGCCATACATTTTATCACTTCACAGCAACAAGGTCTTTCCTATGATATAAAAAACACTGCATCACATGATGCAGTGCTATGTATGTCTATTTTCTTGTACTCTTCAAAAATTCCGGTATCTTGATGTCTTTTTCAGGCACGCTGCTCTCCGGCCGCTTCGGTCTTTGTATTCCCATAAAGGAAGGCGGTACCTGATTCTGCTGATTTATCGGCTGCTGAACGGATGCCGGCATAGATGAACGCGAAGCCGTCTGATTTAAGGAACCCGACATTCCCCCTGCAATCGGACGATTGACTGCCCCTGTACCTGCTGCTGTCCTTGTCTGCATCGACTGCTGATATTTCATGTTCGGAACAATCTTACCCGGCTGCTGCGCCCGCGCTTCCTCTAAGCCCGTAGCAATAACCGTAATCGTCGCCTCATCCGTACGGTTCTCATCATACATTGCACCGAAAATAATATTCGCATTCTCTCCGGCAAGATCCTGCACATAACTTGCGGCATCATTGGCATCCATCAGGGAAATATCACCGGAAACATTGATGATAATATGACTTGCGCCCGTAATCGTCGTCTCAAGCAGCGGACTGGCCACCGCAAGCTTTACAGCCTCAATCGCCTTCTCGTCTCCCTTGGCCATACCGATACCGATATGAGCAAGACCCTTGTCCTTCATAACGGTCTGTACGTCCGCAAAATCGAGGTTAATAAGCGCCGGCAGATTAATAAGATCCGTAATTCCCTGAACCGACTGCTGTAACACCTCGTCAGCCTTTTTAAGAGCATCCGGGAATGTAGTTCTTCTGTCCACAATCTCAAGCAGCTTATCATTCGGAATTACAATTAATGTATCCACACACTCTTTGAGACGTTCTATTCCGGAAAGCGCATTGATCATACGCGCCTTGGCTTCAAACTTAAACGGCTTCGTGACAACGCCGACCGTCAGAATCCCCTGATCCTTCGCAATCTTAGCAACGACAGGAGCCGCTCCGGTTCCTGTTCCGCCGCCCATGCCGCAGGTGACAAACACCATATCCGCTCCCTTAATCGCAGACGCAAGCTCCTCTGAGCTTTCCTCCGCCGCTTTCGCACCAATCTCCGGCTGTGCCCCGGCTCCAAGCCCTTTTGTGAGCTTCTCCCCAATCTGGATTAACGTAGGCGCTTTACATAAAAGCAGTGCCTGCTTGTCCGTGTTGACCCCGACAAACTCTACACCACCGATATTTTCTTCAATCATTCTATTTACAGCATTATTTCCGGCGCCACCAACACCTATGACAATAATCTTAGCATTGGAATCAGCGTCTGTTGTTTTAATTTCAAGCAAGGTAGTTCCTCCTTCTCTCCCTCTTAAAATATATGTAAATTATATTCTAGACCTAATCATATACTCTATAATATAATTTTTTCTCCAAATAATCAACCTAATTTTTGAAAAATTACAATTCTTCACGATTCTTCTTTGCGAAACGTAATATCCGTCGTCTCCTCCGACCACTTTTCCATGTGAAGCGTTCCCTGCATTCCCTCTATATTAGGCATAATCTCCTCAAGACGCTTCACCTTTTCCGTAAGATTATCGGCCGACCCAAGATTTACGGTAACCGCGCCGTAAGAAAGCTTTATGGAATCCGCATTTTTGTACGCGATAGTCTCCGGCACAAGCGCATACTTTTTCAACGTCTGTGTCACGTCAAGAAGCTCCGTAAGCGCTTTCTTATTTTCCAGATCCAATTTCTCATAAAGCACCACCTGGTTGCATGTCAGACCGCTGATCTGCGGAACACCCTCAATAATCTCCGAAGAAGTCTCCACTACGAAGCCGTCTTTATCAAAATAGACATTCTGCCCCAGCGAATCCATATATATATATCCCAAAAGCCCCTTTTCATATACCTGAATCGTCAAAGTATGAGGCGTCTTAAGCCCGACCTCTATTGTATCTATAAACGGAACCTCCTGCATGTCAAAGAAACGATATTTCAGATAGACATAGAGCGAGTTCCACGAATACTCATCATTTAATACCCACTCTTCAATCTGATCGCCTTCATAGAGCTTATTTCCCTTTACTTCCACGTCTTTTACCGTAAAAACATTTATGATAATAAGCGCGAGTATGCCAAGAATTGCCGCAAACACAAGCAGCGTTACCAAAAATTTTTTTACCCTTCTTTTTTTTCTTCGATTGTCTCTTATCATAAGCTAACCCTCTAATTTAATGCCTCTGGAAACCGAAAACGCCAACCCCAG
This sequence comes from uncultured Roseburia sp., assembly GCA_947564465.1. Taxonomy (GTDB): domain Bacteria; phylum Bacillota; class Clostridia; order Lachnospirales; family Lachnospiraceae; genus Roseburia_C. Next base: position 2,375 of record CANOCV010000071.1, read on the forward strand.
CTCTGCCAGAAGAAAGGATACCGAGGTACCCCCGTAGCTGATCAGCGGAAGCGTAATACCCGTGTTTGGCATAGAATTAGTCACCACGGCGATATTCAAGATAACCTGAATTGCAATGTGCGCCATAATTCCCACCACCAGCAAGGCTCCAAAGAGATCCGGCGCGTTATTGGCTATTACCATAAATCTCCATATCATCAGCAGAAACAGTAAGATCACACAGATTGCCCCAAACAATCCCAGCTCCTCGCAGATAATAGAAAATATCATGTCATTCTGCGCCTCCGGGACAAACCCAAGCTTTTGCATACTTTCTCCAAGTCCTTTTCCAAAAAAACCGCCGGAACCAATCGCATAAAGTCCCTGCATTGTCTGAAATCCCTTTTCATGCTCCTCCGGGTTGAGCCATATTTCAATCCGCTCCGCACGATATCCCGCAGTCATAATAAACAGAGAACCGCCGGCAATTGCAAAGGCCGCAAGCGCAACAAAGTGTTTATACTTCGGACTCGCCACGAATGTAAGCGCAATGGCAATTCCCGCTATGATAACAGCCGTACTCAAGTTCGTATAAGCAACCGGAACTAAAATCGGCACCAAGGTTACAAACACTCTGATTATATTTTTAAATTTTGCCATTTTTTTTGGCATCTTACTTATCATTGTCGCGAGAAACAAAATAACTGCAATCTTAGCAAACTCCGAGGGCTGAAACGACAATGGTCCCAGCTTTATCCACCTGGACTGCCCGTGAGATTCCGCCCCCTTAAATATAACAACTACGCACAAACCAAAGGCCACTATGTAGGCAAGCCCCGCAAAACGCATCCAGAAATGATAGTCAATGCGGGAAATAATAAACATTGCCGAAAATCCCAAAACAGTTGCAAACACCTGTTTCTTCAAAAAATATGTCCCGTCCCCATACTCGGCCTGGGCTTTATAGGCACTGGTAGAATACAGCATAACAAGACCGAAGCAAACAAGAAATATGATAATAAACAGCAGTGTATAATCAAAATATCTATTTGTCCGCTCCTGTCTCTTCGCCGGCTTGTTTCGCATTCACTCACTCCTTTAAGGCATGGACGATATCCTTAAAAATCCGCCCCCGCTCTTCATAATTTTTGAACATTCCCCAGCTTGCACATGCCGGTGAAAGCAGCACAAACTCGCCTTTTTGCGCCTCCTCATAGCAAAGCTTTACCGCTTCCTCTAGACTATCTGCAAAAACTGTCTCCGTAAAGCCGTGGCGTCTGGCACACTCCGCAATCTTTTCCCTTGTGGCCCCAATCAAAACCAGCTTTTTTACTTTGCCGTCAAATGCCTCAATCCAGTCGTCATACTCCGAATCCTTATCGTATCCGCCGCCGATCAAAAATGTTTGCCCCCTCATTGCACGGATTCCCTGGATCGCTGCATCCGGATTCGTCCCTTTGGAATCGTTGTAGAATTTAACGCCGCGCTTTTCGGTCACATATTCTATTCTATGCTCCACCGCCTGAAAACGAACCAGTACTTCTTGTATTTTCTTAAGAGGAACTCCAAAACTTAAACAAATAGCAGACGCCGCCATAACATTTTCATAATTGTGGACGCCAAGGAGATTCAGGTCGTTTACATTGACAACTTCCGATACTTTCTCTCCGTCCGAACAATATATTATATCCCCTTGCAGATACAATCCCTGTTCTAATTTCCTTTTGCTGCTGAAATAGACCGCCTGCGCAAAGACCTTTTCTCCGAACTCCCGCAGCACCTCATCTTCGTAATTGAGCACGCAGATCTGGTCTCTTGTCTGGTTTTTGGTGATATTCTCCTTGGCCGAAATATATGCCTCCATTGTATGATGACGGTCTAAATGGTCCGGTGTAATATTCAATATCGCCGACACCTTTGGCTTAAATTCCAGAATTGTCTCTAACTGAAAGCTGCTGACCTCCGCCACAGTCACGGTCTCCTCCGTCGTCTCTCTCGCCACGCCGGTATAAGGAATCCCGATATTTCCGACAACCTTTACATCCTCGTAACAGCTCTTCATAATTTCGCCTACAAGCGCCGTCGTCGTCGTCTTCCCGTTTGTGCCTGTAATTGCTACAATTCTACCTTTCGCCGTCTGATACGCAAGCTCTATCTCCCCCAAAATAATCACACCGCGTTCCCTAAGCGCCCTCACCATCGGAAGGTCCGTTGGCACACCGGGACTTAAAACCGCCATGTCGAGCACACCGCTGATCACCTCCGGCAAGTCTCCCAAAAATATTTCAATGTTTTCAAAGGCTTTTGACTTTCTGCGGATTGCTTCCACATCCGCCTCCCTGTTCCCGTCAAATAATATGACGTGAGCCTCCTCTTCCTTTAACAGCTCGCATGCCGCTATCCCACTGATACCCGTACCGACTACAAGTACATTTTTCCCTCTTAAAACCATTTTTCTTCCTGCCTTTCGCCTATTCTCTAAATCGCAAGCAGTGCTATCAGACAAAGAATCGCCGTCACAATGGAAAATACCGCCACAACCCTTGTCTCGGACCAGCCGCCCAGCTCAAAATGATGATGGATCGGAGCCATACGGAAAATACGCTTGCCGCCTGTTTTCTTAAAATATGTCACCTGTATCATAACCGATAATACTTCTGTCAGATAGATAAGGCCCACAATCAAAATGAAAATCGGCATCTGCAGCATATACGCCGTACCCGCAACAAATCCTCCAAGAGCCAAAGAGCCTGTATCTCCCATAAAAACGCTGGCCGGATATACATTAAATAGAAGAAATCCGAGCAATGCACCGACAACTGCGCACGTAATCGGCTCAATACCGCTGTCCATTCCCACTGCCACTACCGTAAAAAATGTCGCAACCATAATTGTCACGCTTGACGCCAGACCGTCAAGTCCGTCTGTAAAGTTTGTTCCGTTTACCGTACCGATTACCGCAAGAAACATGACCGGTATTGCCATCCATCCGATATCCCAGTATTTTCCGCCGGAAAACGGAACAAGCATTGCGAGCGAAACACCGGAATAATTCCACATGTATACGGCAAAAACCGCCGTCACGACAATCTGCAGCAGCATCTTCTGCTTCGGAAGCAGCCCGTCTGTTCTTTTTAAAACGACCTTCAGATAATCATCTAAAAATCCTATCAGCCCAAACGCCACGGTCAAAAATAAAATCGGCACAATTCTAGGATAATCTTCAATATAAAAAACACTCGTCACAATAATACTTGCAAGTATCATAAGTCCGCCCATTGTAGGCGTTCCGGTCTTTTTCTGATGTGATTCCAATTCTTTTCTTTCCGTCTGACCTACCTTTAATTTTCTCAAAAACGGTATAACTACCGGTCCGAGCAACGCACTGATTACAAATGATATAATTACCGGTATTGCAATTTGATATGCCATAATTTCCTCCAATCGTACAATATCCTGTACATTTTCTAACTTATCCAGTATACGTTATTTTCTGTCAACACGCAAGATTCCTTGTGAATTTAATTTTGCACTCCTGAATCCTTTTCTTACGGTCTGTGCAGTAAATGCACAGACCTGTCTGAACTGTTACTGTTCCTCACCATTATCCTCCTCAAATTCCCCGCGCTCTATTCCAAGATACGGAAGGATATTTTCAAAAACACTTTTGACGACAGGAGCGGCGATTGTTCCGCCATAATAAACTCCCTGAGGATTGCGAATTACCACAAGCGCCAGCACCTGCGGGTCATCGGCCGGTGAAAAGCCTAAAAACGACGAAATATACTTGTGGTCACTTCGCGGAAGCGTCTGAGAGGTTGCGGTCTTTCCTCCGATGCTAAAGCCAGCTATGGACGCCTTATTGCCGCTCCCTTCCGAGACAACCTTTTCCAAAAGTCCCCGAAGAGTGGCGGAGGTCTCCTTGCTCACAGTCCCCTCCTTTTGCTCATAAGCAAATGTCTCCACAACCTTTCCCTCCGGATTCTTAACCTCTACGCCAAAATGCGGCGTCACTCGTGTTCCCCCATTGATCAGTGACGAAACTGTGGTTGCAAGCTGTATCGGAGTAATCTGAAACGACTGCCCGAAGGAAATGGTCGCAAGCTCTACCTGGCCTATATTCTCCTTTGCATGCATAATCGTCGCCGCTTCCCCCGGAAGGTCAATATTTGTCTTTGACAAAAGCCCGAATTGCTTGAAATAATCATAAAACTTATCCGCCCCCAGGCGCAGCCCTACCTCTATAAATACGGGATTACAGGAATTTTTAATTCCGTCCACAAAGGTTTCCGCGCCGTGCCCCGCTGTCTTATGGCACCTGATTTTCCGGTCCTCCACAATTTTATATCCCGGACAGCTGAAATTATCGGTAAGTTTTACGACTCCCTCTTCTAATGCCGCGCTCGCCGTAATAATTTTAAAGGTGGAGCCGGGCTCATAAGTATCATTCAGACAGGGATTGCGCCACATCTGATTAAGCAGATTCTGTTTTTCTTCGCTGTCATACTCCTCCGTTGTCTCAAAATTCAGCTCATACGGACTGTTTAGATTAAATTCCGGCACATTGACCATCGCCATAATCTCTCCATTTTGGGGATTCATAACAATTAAGCTGACACTGTCTGCCTGCTTTTCCTGCATCACCTTAAGCGCCGCCTGCTGTGCATACATCTGGATATTGTAATCCAGACTAATCGTCAGGTTATTGCCGTCCACCGGTTCCAACCTTGTCTCTCCGGCGTTTTCAATCTCCACACCCTTTGCGTCGGTAAGCGTCAGTATCTTTCCGTTTGTTCCCTGAAGATACTGATCATAGATGACCTCAAGCCCTACGATTCCCTGATTATCCCCGCCTGTAAAACCGAGCACTTTAGAGGCCAGGGAATCATAAGGGTAATACCGTTTGTAATCCTCATCCACCTTGACGCCGGCCAGTCCATACTCTCTGATTCTGTCTCCTGTCTCCTTTGGAACATTCGTCTTCACCCGCTCAATAGAACTTACCTTCTCCACTCTCTTCCTCGCCGTCTCTTCGGATATTTCAAGCTCCTTTGTGAGAACCTCTATCACCCGCTCCGGCTCCTCTATCTGGCTGTGAATTACCGACACCATACAGACCGTACGGTTAGAGGCCAACAGTACACCGTTTGCATCATAGATTTTCCCTCTCGCCGCCTTAATATCGCGCTCTCTTTCGTGAAGATTCTCCGCCTTCTGCCCGTAGTATTCTGAACGAAATATCATCAAATACACAAGCCGCCCCATCAGAAGAAGCGATACAAGGCAGATCACAACAAATATAATCATGATTTTTTTTCTATTCGGCGTTTTATTGCGATACATAAGCAAAACCTCATAAAAGCAGTTGTTATAATCTATTACAACTTTTATGAGGTTATGTTGCCATTATCTAATTCGCATCAGGATTATCCGCCGGTGCATCAATACGGCCCTCCTCGTCATTTTGCTTTTTAGTTTCCTCCGCACTCTCCGGCATCTGTTCCGGCACGTCAGTTGTCCCATCCGGCGCCGGTTCTTCCTCGTCCCCTTTTTCCTCTTCTTTTATTTCTTCATCCGGATATATATTCATATATGGAAAAACCTCTGTCAGAATTTCTTTCACAATCCCCTGCGCGAACGCACTGTTTGCCTGCTCCTCGGCGTTTGGCTCATCTACCACGCAATAAATGACAAGCTGTGGATTCTCCTGCGGCGCATAGCCGATAAAAGATACGAGATAATTTTTCTGACCTCTCGGAAGCTTTTGCGCCGTCCCGGTCTTTCCTCCCATGGAATAGCCCGGCACCTTGGCATACTGTCCGGTTCCTTCCTCGCTTACCGTCCCATAGAGATACTCTTTTAAAAGCTCACTGGTCTGCTTTGAAACCGTCTCCTTTAAAAGCGTCCCCTTATTCTCGGTAATCACATTTCCATTCTCATCCGTAATCTTCTTTACAACATGAGGCTGATAATAAGAACCGCCGTTTACAATAGAACAAAATGCACTGGCCACCTGTATCATCGTTGTATTATAGTTCTGTCCGAACGAATTTGTCGCAAGATTTAAAGTGGTAAGCTCGCTTTCCTTATAAATCAAGCCGTCCGTCCTCGCCTCCCCCGGAAGATCAATATTAGTTTTATATCCAAATCCGAATATTTTTTGATATTTTGCAAAATTTTCCGGGCCGATTTTATAGGACATCTGCATTAGAGCATCATTGCAGGAATCCATGATTGCCTTCTTCATCGTCTCAAGACCATGTCCGGCCCTGCTCACACAGTGAATATCATGCGTCGCAATCACTTCTACTCCGTCGCACTCAAATGTCATGCCATCGTTTAACGTTCCCGTCTCAAGTCCCGCCGCCACCGTAAACGGCTTTACGGTAGAACCCGGTTCGTACGTATAAGTCGTACAGAAATTCATCCACATCTTATACAGCGCATTTAGTTTTGTCTTTTCATCCATAGCGGAAATCTCTTCTTCTGTATAATATGCGCTCAAATCCCATGGATTCGTCAAATCATAATTCGGATAATTCGCCATAGCAAGCACTTCCGCATTGTTCGGATCCATCACGACAACCCCTATATGCTCTGCCCCCGCCCTCTCCGTAAACTTATTTTTATTCTCCTCCAAAAAATCGGCAATCTTCTTCTCCACAATAGCCTGAATATTGGCATCAATTGTCAGTACAATGTTATTCCCGTTAACCGCCGATTTGATATTCTTTTCAAAGTTATTGTCCGAATTTAAATACCCGTATTCTCTTCCGTTGATTCCATTGAGTTCACTGTTATAGAAATACTCAACTCCGTTCATTCCCAAGTTCCCGCTGGTGGTAAATCCTACCACCGCGCTGGCAAGGGAATTGTACGGATATTTGCGTATATACTCCTTTTCGAACCAGACCCCCTTAATGTGCGGATTATTTTCACGGTCATTTTGCAACTCTACAAACTGATGGATCTGCTCATAGGGCAGTCTCCTTGTCAGCACATTGTACTGACTGTCCGGACTTTTCGCAATCAATTCCCGAATAGTTCCCTCCTCTAAGGTATCGGGGAAGCACTGCATCAGCGCCGCGACCGTAGGCTCCACATTTTCTTTATCACTGTTGAGCACTTTACAGTCGAGTATCACATTATAAACATCGACACTCGTTGCAAGTATGGTACCCCTGCTGTCCGTTATACTTCCTCTCTGATAAGGAATAAGCGTACTGTCATATCCCTGCTGCGACAATACGATCTTTTCATATTTTTTGCCGCTGGTATGCTTGATGTACATCAGCCTTATAATCAACGCAACAAGCAAAATCACAATTATCGCAAAAACAACCAGCAGCTTTTTCTGCATTTTCTTTGAAAACCGTTTCGGCGGCCTTGTCTTTTTCTTTCTCTTCTTCACATTTCCACCTGTCTGCATTCATCAAAATCAGTTCTGCGGAATTTCATCGTACTGGTTCATATAGTCGTCATCGTCCACACTGTAATATATGATCTGATCCGCCCCTGCATATACCATTCCCAACTGATGAATCGCCGCTTCTTTTATCGCCTCAAGATTAACCGAGGTATCAATTCTCTTGAGAAGCGCGTCATTATCTGCCTTCATATCCGATACCTGACTCTCCAGTGCAGAAATATTGCGAAGCCGGCTCGTCACATCTGACTGAAGCTGTATGTATACAACAGATACCAGCGCTGTTACCATTGCCGCAAGTGACAAAAATGCCACATACCCGCGGTTCATTCTAAGAGCGCGCTCCTGGTTCCTTCTGGCCGTATGCTGGTTTTTTCTCTTAATGGCGCGCCGTCTCTTTTCCTCTTCTTCTCCCCGGTAATCCGGCGCCGCCTCCATTTTTCTTACGGTGTTGCCTTCAATATAAATTACGTTGGAATACTTCTTTTTTTCTGCCATCTGCCTCTCTCCTTACTGTCTAGGGATTCTCCATCAAACCCTTTTTTCTCGTCTCACAACATTCTTCCCTTAGTATTTTTCAAATCCCCTATTCTCGCTCAAAAACCCGAAGCTTGGCACTTTTTGATCTGCTGTTTTCCCCTAATTCCGTCTCCTGCGGCAATATCGGCTTTCTTGTCACGACCCTGCCCTTTGACACGTTCCCACAAACACACACCGGGAAATCGCTGGGGCAGGTACACGGATTCTCGTTTTTCCGAAAAATGTTTTTTACAATCCGATCCTCCAGAGAATGAAATGTAATGATACAAATCCTTCCTCCCGGATTCAAAAGCTCTATCATTTCATCCAATGTATCCCGCAAAACCTCAAGTTCCCGGTTCAATTCAATCCGTATTGCTTGAAAGGTACGTTTGGCCGGATGTCCTTTGGCCTTCAACACCTTCATAGGTATCGCAGCGCGGATAATATCCGTCAGTTCTCCTGCCGTTTTTATCCTCTTTTCGCATCTTGCCTCTACAATATGCTTAGCAATGTTTTTCGCAAATCTGTCCTCCCCAAAATCACGAATCAGTCGATACAGTTCCATTTCGCTGTACTCATTGACAATATCCTCCGCTGTCAACGGCTGCCTTTGATCCATCCTCATATCAAGGGGAGCGTCCTTCTCACGGTAAGTAAATCCCCGTTCCGGCGCGTCAAGCTGAAACGAGGAAACACCGAGATCCAACAGAATCCCGTCCGCCTTACTAATTCCAAGCCGCATCAGCTCGTCCTTCATATTGCAGTAATTACTGCGAATCACAGTGACCTTATCCTTATAGGGACTAAGGCGCTTCGTCGCCGCAGCAATCGCGTCCGCATCCTGATCAATTCCTATCAGTCTGCCCGTTGTAAGTCTTTTTGCAATTTCAAGCGAATGGCCGCCCCCGCCCAAGGTTCCGTCTACATAAACTCCCTCGGGCCGGATATTCAGATTTTCGATTGTCTCTTCCAATAATACCGATCTGTGTTTAAATTCCATTTGCTCTCCTGCCATAATAAAACGTCGGACAAACCGTTACGCAAGGAACTATATACTAAGTCCCAGATCTGCCATATGCTCTGCTATCTCATCCATATCTTCATAAGTATTGGTATCTAACCAGCGTTCCTTACTCCATATCTCAATGCGGTTTAACACACCTACCGATACAACATCCTTTTGTATGTCTGCAAACTCACGCAGTGTAGGCGGTATCAAAATGCGCCCCTGCTTGTCCACCTCGCAGCTTGCGGCGCCCGCAAAGAAGAATCTGGAAAATTTTCTTGCGTCTTTTGTGGTGAGTGGTATGTTCCGGAATTTTTCTTCGATATTGCTCCATTCATCGTTCGGATACACAAACAGACATCCGTCTAATCCCTTTGTCACAACAAATTCATCGCCCAACTGTTCTCTGAACTTGGACGGGACTATCAGTCTGCCTTTGGCATCAACTGTGTGATTGTATTCTCCCATGAACATCGCTTATCACCTTCAATCCGGTTTCGTCGGTTCCGGTGAAACTATACTTTATCCACAAAGTTATCCACTTATCCACCACTTTGAACCATTATTCACCACTTTCCTCCACTCGTAGTTCAATATTACCCCACTTTTGAAAAAAAAGCAATAAAAACATCCTTAATTTTGCCAACAAAAAAATAGACGCAAACATCAGATTTCTCAAAACCTTATGTTTACGCCTATTCCCAATGCTTTCGAATATGCCTGTTAAGCTTCATCATTACTTACTCCTAATTCGCTCGTATTCCCTTCGCACAGATCAATATATTTTTCTATCAGGAGATCTAACTTTACACTTTTTTCATAGCAATCTCCAATATTTATGCCCTGCTCAAGCGCGTAATCCAAATCTGCCCTGGCAATTTCAATTTCGGTCTGTAATTTTGACATGTTATTTTTCATCTGTCCTTCTCCCTCAATCCTTCCGTAACTTTCCAATTCATTATCTTTCCTTAACTAAAACAGTTATGCTGGCTTATAGCTGCCCCAAACGATCCTCCTTCCGGCTCCCTTTTCTTTAATCACATTCTAACCTCATTTTTCGAAAAAATCAAACATAA
>CANOCV010000072.1 GCA_947564465.1 uncultured Roseburia sp.
AGTTTGAACAGAAAAACGGACGTCGCCCGTTCGCGTTTACTCAAACGTTCGGGTGTCAGATGAATGCGAGGGATTCGGAAAAGCTAAAAGGGATATTAGAGACCATCGGTTATATGCCCTCGGAGAGCGAAGATGCGGATTTTGTCATTTATAATACGTGTACAGTCAGGGAAAACGCAAATAACAAGGTATACGGTAAGCTTGGCGCTTTGAGTACCTTCAAAAAGAAAAATCCTGAAATGAAAATAGCGCTCTGCGGCTGTATGATGCAGGAACCCAAAGTGGTTGAAAAGCTTCAAACAAGCTATCGGTTTGTCGATCTGATTTTCGGAACGCACAATATTTATAAATTTGCAGAATTACTCTTTTACACTTTTGAATCTGATCGGATGATCATAGATGTATGGGAGGATACGGATAAAATCGTAGAGGAGCTTCCGATAGAGCGTAAGTATTTTTTTAAATCCGGCGTCAATATTATGTTCGGATGCAATAATTTTTGCAGTTACTGCATTGTTCCGTATGTGCGGGGCAGGGAGCGGAGCAGAAAACCGGAGGACATTATCCGCGAAATTAAAAAGCTTGTAGCGGACGGTGTTGTGGAAATAATGCTCCTGGGACAAAATGTCAATTCTTATGGCAAAAATCTAAAGATACAGGTAACATTTGCCGATTTGCTGCGGGAAGTCGAACAGATTGAAGGCTTGGAACGGATACGCTTTATGACCTCGCACCCGAAAGACTTATCGGACGAACTGATAGATGTTATGAAGAATTCAAAAAAGATATGCCGTCATTTACATCTGCCACTGCAGTCCGGAAGTACGAAAGTGTTAAAGGAGATGAATCGGCATTACACAAAGGAGCAGTATTTGAAGCTGGTAGATAAAATCCGTAGAGCTGTGCCGGATATCGCCCTGACAACGGATATTATAGTCGGATTTCCCGGTGAAACGGAAGAGGATTTTTTAGAGACCATGGATGTAGTAAGACAGGTACAATTTGACAGCGCCTTTACTTTCATCTATTCCAAACGAACGGGAACACCGGCGGCAACGAGGGAGGAGCAGATCCCACAGGAAGTTGTCAAAGACCGTTTTGACCGCCTGTTAAAAGAAGTGCAGAGGATTGGAGCAGAAAAAGCATTGGAGTATAACGGAAATACAGCGGAAGTTCTGGTGGAGGAAATCAACCGTCAGGATAGCAGACTGGTGACCGGACGCTTAAGCAATAATTCCGTGGTGCATCTGCCGGGGGATGAGCGTATGATCGGAAAGATTGTAAAGGTTCTTCTAAAGGAGTGTAAGGGATTTTACTATCTTGGAGAGGTTTTGGCAGAATGAAAAAATTCGGAAAGCGGGATATGATTTTGATTGCAGCGCTTTTGCTTTTGTGTATTGCTGTTTTTGGGATATGGATGTTGACGGGGAGCGAAGGCGGTGGATATGTGCAGATCACTGTCGACGGAAAGGTTTTGGGACAATATCCTTTAGATAAAGAGCAGGATATCCCGATTCAGCTCGATGGCGAGACGGTTAATTTGCTGAAAATCTGTGACGGTCAAGCTGATATGACTTGGGCGGATTGCCCTGATGGGCTCTGCGTCCGTCAGAAAGCAATATCAAAAACAAATGAGAGCATTGTCTGTCTGCCGCATAAGGTTGTGGTGACCATAGAAGAAGCGAAGGAGGAATCGTTTGATTCTATTGCGCGTTGATGAGAATACAGACAAAAGGCAAAATCCATTGTGATAAATGGAGGAGGGATATGAAGAGACGGACAGCGTATATGGGCGTATTTCTTGCGTTCGCCCTGATACTTAGTTATGTAGAAACATTAATTCCATTTTATTTCGGTGTGCCGGGCATCAAGCTTGGACTTACCAACCTGATTATTGTAGTTCTTTTGTATGAGTGGGGGGTAAAGGAAGCTTTGTGTATATCTATGCTGCGGATTTTACTGACAGGCTTTCTGTTCGGAAATATGTTCAGCATTCTTTACAGCCTTGCGGGCGGGCTATGCAGTTTTCTGGTCATGTATCTGCTAAAGAAATGCCGTCTGTTTCATGTAGTGACAGTCAGTGTTTGCGGCGGAATCACCCACAATATCGCGCAGCTTGTCCTTGCTTCTTTTATTGTGGAAAATTACGGCGTATTCTTTTATGCTCCGGTGCTGCTTTTTTCGGGAATCATTACAGGACTTATTATTGGTATTTTGGCGGCGGAGATCATAAGACGGATGGAAAGATTTTTTCGTGAATCTATGCATTAAAAAGAGGAAAACGAAATGTATTCATATATCAAAGGTGAACTTACAGAGATACTTGGAGCGGATCAAATTGTGGTAGAGGCAAATCAGATCGGATATAATATACGGGTTCCGTCGCAGGTACTCGATTATCTGCCGACGACGGGTGCCGAAGTGAAAATCTATACATATCTGCATGTCAAAGAAGATGCGCATATGCTCTATGGTTTTTTGACAAGGGATGATCTGGAAATCTTTAAGCTGTTGATTACAGTCAGCGGTATCGGCCCTAAGGGGGCGCTTGCTATTTTGTCTGTAATGTCGGCGGACGATTTCAGATTTGCAGTGCTTGGGGACGACGCGAAGGCAATTGCCAAAGCTCCCGGTGTGGGAGCAAAGACGGCTCAGCGTGTAATTATGGAATTGAAGGATAAGCTAAGCCTTGAAGACGCATTTGAGCAGAAGCTTTCTTCCGCCATGGCAACACCGGCGAAGAATATTGCAAATACAAAGAAAGGGGAGGCCGTGGAAGCTTTGGTTTCTCTCGGTTATACCTCACAGGAGGCGCTAAAAGTCCTAAGCGGAATTGAAATTACGGAAGAAAGCCAGGTAGAGGATATCTTAAAAGAAGCTTTAAAAGCAATGGCGTTCCTATAAAAGTCAGTCATATGGAGTAAGTAAAATGGAAAAGCGGGTTATTTCGACTCAGATACAGGAAGAAGATATAAAAATCGAGAGCAATTTACGTCCCATGACGCTGGAAGAGTATATCGGACAGGAAAAGGCAAAAGAAAATCTGCGCGTTTATATTGAAGCTGCAAAGCAGCGGAAAGAGGCGTTGGATCATGTCTTATTCTACGGTCCGCCGGGACTTGGAAAGACAACCCTTGCCGGGATCATTGCAAATGAAATGGGTGTGCACATGAAAGTAACCTCCGGCCCGGCAATCTCAAAGCCGGGAGAGATGGCCGCAATTTTAAGCAATCTGCAGGAGGGGGATTTGCTTTTTGTTGACGAAATCCATCGTCTGAACCGTCAGGTGGAGGAGGTGCTCTATCCGGCGATGGAGGACTATGTGATTGATATCATGGTAGGAAAGGGTGCGACGGCGCGGTCAATTCGTCTGGATCTTCCGAAATTCACCTTGGTTGGCGCAACGACGCGTGCAGGCCTTTTGTCGGCGCCGCTCCGCGATCGTTTTGGGGTGGTGCATCATCTGGAATTTTATAACGTGGAGGAGTTAAAAATCATTATTTGCCGTTCCGCCTCCAAGCTTGGCGTGGAAATGGATGAGGAGGGAGCCGTTGAACTGGCCAGACGCTCCAGAGGAACGCCAAGGCTTGCCAACCGCCTGTTAAAAAGGGTTCGGGATTTTGCGCAGGTACGTTATGACGGCAAAATCACAAAGGAAGTGGCCGCCTTTGCCCTTGACCTTTTGGAAGTGGATAAAATGGGACTTGATCAAAACGACAGAAATATTTTGCTTACAATTATTGAAAAATTCCAGGGCGGACCAGTGGGACTTGATACTCTGGCGGCGGCAATCGGCGAGGACGGCGGGACCATTGAAGATGTATATGAGCCTTACCTTGTAAAAAACGGGTTTATTAACCGAACGCCAAAAGGACGTGTTGCAACGGATTTTGCATTCAGGCATTTCGGAATTGTGAAATAGGCTTGTTTTTCCGGTCAGAAATGAATATAATAGAATCAGTTTTGGGTAGATACATAGGGAGGATCTTGTAAAGATGTCGGCGAAATCAAGCGCAGAGGTAATTATCAGTGGAAAAGTATATACGTTAAGCGGTTATGAGAGTGAGGAATACTTGCAGAAGGTTGCCGCTTATATTAACAGTAAGCGTGGAGAATTTGATGCAATGGAAGAATTTCGCAGATTTCCGGTGGATATGAAGTCGACTTTGCTGGAATTAAACATTGCGGACGATTATTTTAAGGCAAAGGCACAGGCGGAGAAGCTGGAGCGCGATTTGGAGGAAAAGGACAGGGAAATTTATGAGCTGCGCCATGATCTTATTTCAAACCAGATCAAGCAGGAGAGCGACGCCAAGACAATTAAGGAGCTGGAGAGTGCCAATAAAGAGCTTTTGTTAAATAAGGCGCGTCTTGAAACGACATTGGAGGATACACTTTTTGGCAAAGTTACAGAGAAAAAAGAGGAAAATGCTGAGGTGACAGAGACTGATAAAGGGGAAGCAAAAAAGCAGGGGAGTAAACAGAAAAAATAGAGTTACCGGACACGGGGTGAACAGTAACAAAATAGAGGCATCAGTTTAGAAGGGGACAGAGGCTTTTCTGTCCCTTCGTTGTTTGGGGGAATATATGAATAGTATAAAAAGGAAAAACGAATTGGAATTACTGGCTCCCGCCGGTTCGTTTGATACGCTAAAGGCAGTAATTGCCGCCGGCGCAGACGCAGTTTATCTTGGCGGAATCAGTTTTGGCGCACGGGCTTATGCTAAGAATTTTCAGGAGGAAGAGCTGTTAGCTGCGATTGATTACGGACATATCCGTAACAGAAAAATTATACTCACCGTTAATACGCTGTTTAAGAACGAGGAGATAGAGGAGCAGTTATATTCGTATCTTTTGCCCTATTACAAGGCAGGCATTGACGGCGTGATTGTACAGGATTTTGGCGTTCTTTCGTTTGTGCGGAAGAATTTTCCCGGTTTGCCGATTCATGCAAGTACGCAGATGACGATCACAGGGGCGGCGGGCGCAGGATTTTTAAAGGAACAGGGCGTAAGCCGGATTGTGACGGCACGAGAATTGTCATTAGCCGAAATCCGTAAAATTGCAGATGAGGTGGATATTGAGATTGAAAGCTTTATCCACGGTGCACTCTGCTACTGTTATTCCGGTCAGTGCCTTTTAAGCAGTGTGATCGGGGGAAGGAGCGGAAACAGAGGCCGGTGCGCCCAGCCCTGCCGTCTGCCGTATACGGTATTGGATAAACAAGGCCGCAGTCTAAATACGAAGAACCCGTATATTTTAAGCCTGAAGGATTTGAATACCATAGAATTTTTGCCTGAAATTGCGGAAAGCGGGGTCTATTCCTTTAAGATTGAGGGCAGAATGAAAAGTACAGCCTATGCCGCAGGCGTCGTATCCGTTTACCGCTATTATATGGACATGTATCTTCGGGAGGGGAAGGAAAAATATCATGTATCATCCGAGGACGAGCGGAAACTTTATGATTTTGGCAATCGCAGCGGGTTTACAAAAGGCTATTATTATGACAGAAATTCTGCCGATATGATAACGGGCCGCGCATCCAACCACAGTAAAACGGATTGCAAAGAAACGCAGGAGCAAAAAGGTTCGGGAGAAATAAAAGAAAAAATTTATGGAAAGTTAATATTACGAAACGATTCTGATGCTATAATAGAGGTATGCGATCAGACATATCACGTCACGGTAACCGGAGCTCCTCCTCAGAAAGCAAAAAAGCATCCTATGAACAGGGATGACGTTCTGGCAAAAATCAATAAAACCGGAAATACGCCGTTTGTTTTTGAACAGGTAGAGCTTTGTATGGACGATGATATTTTTCTTCCGGTGGCATCGCTGAACCATCTGCGAAAGGAAGCTCTTGACTTGCTGGCAAAAGAGCGTCTAAAGCCTTATCGGAGAACGGCTCCGGCAAAGGCCGTCCCACAAAGGTGGGCGCCGGATGAGGCGGGGGGCCGTAAAGAGCCGGAGCTTATCGTCTCCACCGAATGTCGGGACGGTCTTTTAGCAGCGCTGGCAGAGAACGCAGTAGACGAGATTTATTTGGATTCGGTTATGTATAGACGGGATCAACTGCTGAGTGATTTGAAAACAGACATAAAAAAGTGTACGGATGCGGGGAAAAGGGTGTTTTTTATCCTGCCGGCCGTTTTTCGGATGGATACGGCGGAATTTTATGAGAAAATAGCGAACGAATTTTTTTCACTGCCGTTAAACGGTGTGATTGCCAGGGGTTATGATACCTTGTCGTATGCCATGTCGCATTTAAGAGAGGAAATGGAGCTTCGCATTGATTACAGTCTGTATACATATTCGGATACGGCAAAAACGGCTTTTTTTGAGGCGGCAGGAGTAAAACGCGATACGGTTCCGTTCGAATTAAACAAAAGAGAACTGAGCTGCAGAAACAATACGGGAAGCGAGTTCCTTATTTACGGTTACCTTCCGCTTATGATATCGGCGGGCTGTGTGAATAAGAATACAAAAGGATGTGATAAGCAAAGCAGGGTTTTGCGTTTAAGGGATCGCTACGGGATAGAATTTAAGGTCAGAAACTATTGTTCGGAATGCTACAATATTCTTTACAATTCTAAGCCGCTCTTTTTGTTTCATCACGAGCGGGAATTGAGCCGTTTAAATATTCATTCGTACCGAATTCATTTTACCATGGAACAAAGGAGCGAAGCGGAAGCTGTTTTAGAGGCGTATAAACGGGCCTTCTTGGAAAATAAGGAGATTGATCCAAAGGATTATCTCCCTGATTATACAAACGGACATTATAAGCGTGGAGTAGAGTAGGGATTATATGGTTAATTTAATTGTGGAACTGTCAAAATATCTGATGATTATATTGTTTGCCGGATATACATACGAGTGTTTTTCCGTGCTTGGCAAAAGAAAATCAAAAACAAAACAAGGGCATATTTTTGCCAGGCAGACGGCATTTATGTTTCTATTTCATTTAGATGCATATCTTGTGCTTTTTACTGTGACAAATGATATTTTTATGCTGATATTTTACCTTTTGCAGGTACTGCTTATCATTGTTATTTTGAATTGCTATCACATTTTCTATCCGAATGCGTCACGCCTTGTCATTAATAATATGTGTATGCTGATGCTGGTTGGATTTATTATTTTGACAAGAATCAATGAGGAACGCGCAATGAAGCAGTTTGCGATTGCGGCCGCTTCTATGATTATTACATTAATTTTGCCGAGATTGATACGCAAATGGAAATTTTTCCACAAGCTGACGTGGCTATATGCTGCAATCGGTATCGCAATGCTTGGCGTAGTAGCGTTGTTTGGAGAGACAAGCTATGGTGCAAAGATTGCGTTTACGATCGCAGGAATAAAGATTCAGCCGTCGGAATTTATAAAAATACTCTTTGTATTTTTTGCCGCTGCCCGTCTGAGTGAATCTACCGCGCTGTGGAATGTCTTTTTGACAACAGTGATTGCGGCGGCACATGTGCTGATTCTTGTGTTGTCCAGAGATTTGGGCGGCGCGCTGATATTTTTTATCGTATATCTTATGATGCTGTATGTGGCGACCAAAAAAGCTCTCTATCTGGTCGGCGGTTTATCCGCCGGTGGGGTTGCCTCTGTTTTGGCGTATCGCCTGTTTGCCCATGTTCGTGTGCGCGTACTGGCATGGAAGGCCCCGCTTAGCGTGGCAAATGATGAGGGCTACCAGATCTGTCAGTCGTTGTTTGCGATTGGAACCGGAGGGTTTTTCGGACTTGGCTTATACCAGGGCATGCCAAACAAAATACCGGTTGTAGAGCAGGATTTTGTGTTTGCCGCCATAGCCGAGGAGATGGGAATATTGTTTGCGCTCTGTCTGATTCTCGTATGCGCAAGCTGCTTTCTGATGTTTTTAAATATTGCTATGCAAATGAAAAATATGTTTTACAAGCTGGTGGCGCTTGGGCTTGGAACGGTTTATGGATTTCAGGTTTTTTTGACAATCGGCGGCGTTACCAAGTTTATTCCGTCTACGGGAGTGACGCTCCCGCTTGTCAGTTACGGCGGAAGCTCAGTGCTTAGTACGCTCATTCTTTTTGGGATTATTCAGGGCCTTTACATTTTGAGAGAGGACGAGGGGACAGGAAATGACAGAAAAACAAAACCGACAGGGAAACGGAAAAACAAAAAAAACGAAAAAGGGACAGGGTTCGACACGCAGTTCACGAAGTTCGACGAATAATCGGGAGTTTGCGGTTGTCACATATCTGTTTCTTGGCATATTTCTTGCTCTGATGGGGTATATGGTCTATTTCCAGCTGCTAAAAAGCGAAGATTTTATTAACAGCCCATATAATAAAAGGCAGGACAGCTTTGCGGAGCGGGTGATACGCGGAGAAATACGCTCTGCTGACGGAAAAGTACTGGCGCAGACAAATGTGGACAGTGAAGGGAAGGAGAGCAGGTATTACCCATATGGAAACCTCTATGCCCATGTGGTCGGATACGCTACAAACGGCAAATCAGGTCTGGAATCCACAATGAACTTTAACCTGCTTCGTTCTCACAATTTTGTTTTGGAACGGACGGTAAATGAACTTAAGGGAGAGAAAAACGTCGGCGACAATGTAGTTACCACGCTGGATTCCACGCTTCAGGAAGCGGCGTATAGCGCACTTGGAGGGCATGACGGGGCGGTGATTGTTATGGAGCCGTCTACCGGCAGGATTCTTGCAATGGTATCAAAGCCGGATTTTAATCCCAATACGATTGCGGCCGACTGGGAGAGAATTACCGCAAAGGATGCAGAAGGATCGGTGCTTGTTAATCGCGCCACACAGGGGCTTTATCCTCCGGGCTCGACGTTTAAGATATTGACGACTTTGGAATATGTCCATGAAAATAAAAATTATGATTCTTACAATTACACCTGTAACGGAAGTACGGCAATAGGAAACACTACCATTCACTGCTACGGCAATTCGGTGCACGGTGCGCAGGATTTAAAGGCTGCTTTTGCCAATTCCTGTAATTCAGCCTATGCGGATATTGGTTTGGGGCTGAATAAGACAAAATTTTCGGAATTGTGTGATTCGCTGCTCTTTAATCAGTCACTGCCGGGAAATCTTACCGCAAATAAAAGCAGCTTTACACTTGGCGTAAATTCGGGGGACGGACTTGCGATGCAGACCGCGATTGGCCAGGGGGAAACGCTTGTGACGCCGTATCACATGGCGTTGCTTACGAGTGCAATTGCAAACAACGGCGTGCTGATGCGGCCGTATCTTGTGGATCACACTGAAAATGCGGAAGGAACGACCGTGAAATCCTACGAGCCGGCGGTATATCGGGAACTTTTTTCGAAGGAGGAAGCAGCGCTTCTTGTCGACTATATGAAATATGTTGTTACAAACGGCACCGGGGCAAAATTAAACGGCCAGTCTTACACGGCGGCAGGAAAGACGGGCTCCGCCGAGTTTTCGGATAATAAGAGCGAAAGTCATTCCTGGTTTGTCGGTTTTGCACACCGGGAAGATAAGGCGGACATTGCGGTGGCAGTCATCGCGGAGAAAGCCGGAACCGGAAGTGCGGTGGCAGTTCCGGCGGCAAAAATGATCTTTGACGCGTATTATCAGTAAATGAATAGCGAATATTTTACACCTTGCCTTGCAAGATAAGTAAAAAAGGTTTATACTGTTACTTAGTTTTGAATAATCCCCTGCACCAAAAGGTGCTTGGCGGGATTTGACCACAACAGGAGGTATGCAATGATCGAAGCAACGAGTTGTGGTGGTGTCGTAATATTTCGCGGTAAAATATTGGTTCTTTACAAGAATTACAGGAACAAATATGAAGGCTGGGTGCTTCCGAAAGGCACCGTAGAGCCCGGAGAAGAATATAAGGATACCGCAGCACGCGAGGTGCTGGAGGAAACCGGAGCAAGTGCCTCTATCATCAAGTATATTGGCAGAAGCCAATATACGTTTACAGTGCCGGAGGATACTGTTGAAAAGCAGGTGCACTGGTATCTGATGATGGCAGACAGTTATTACAGCAAACCACAAAAAGAGGAGTATTTTGTTGATTCCGGATATTATAAGTATCATGAAGCTTATCATCTGCTAAAATTTTCGAATGAAAAACAGATTTTGGAGAAAGCTTATAATGAATATCTGGATTTGAAAAAGAGTAATCTTTGGGGCACACACAAATATTATTGAAAGCAGTTATCCGACTGCTTTTTTCAAACAGGTGGGGTATCTGATGAAATGGTATCACGATTTGTACGTGGGAGACAGCATAAAAGACCAATCAGAAAAAATCAAATGGAAGATTCTTCATCATGCAGGCCAGATACAGATTTATGTAATTTCCCTGGCATCCAATCCGTCTAATTTGCTGGACATCATTCCGGCAAGAGAATTGCTGCAAAAATATTATTCCGGGAGGGAACTCTATATTGTCGGACTTGCAAAGGGCAGGGAAGAGGCGTATGAGGTGGCGTGTTCAATTGTAACGGAGATTTACGGGAAGACGGGCGCATTTTTGGTAAGGGATTATATCATGGCACAAGAGGCGGAAAGCAGAGGTAGGGAATGAGCATAGTTCTGCTGATATTAAAAATAGTCGGATGCATACTCCTGATATTACTGACGCTTCTTTTGCTTTTAGCATTTGCGGTAGTGTTTGTGCCGGTTCGATACCATATCGCCGCAAAATCGGATGAGAACGTGGAGATGGATTTCAGACTGCACTGGCTATGCTGTCTTATATATTTTCGATTAGAATCTGTAAACGGCGAAAATAGAGCCGCAATAAGATTTTTGGGGATAAAAAAACAAATTTACCCGGTAAAAGAAAAAAAGAAAAAGCAAAAAAAGAATCCGGATGACGAAGCGGTAAACAAACAGGCATTGGAAGAGCCGATGTTTACTGCACAGGAAATAAAGCCTGATTACCAGGAGAAGAGTACAGACTTTACAGAAGCCGAGATTATACAAGAGAAAACGCAGGACAACAAAAAAAAGACTGCATTTTCAAAAATCAAACGTTTAGGGAAATTTTTTAAGGCAATTCCGGAGAAAATAAAAAATGCGCGAACAAAGCTTGCCGCCGGCTGGCAGATTCTTGCGGATGAAGCTAATAAGCGGACTGCAAAGCTTGTTCTAAAGGAGCTGCGCTATCTTTGGAGTCATTACAGACCGCGTAAGCTTTTTGCCGACATTCGTTACTGTATGGGGAATCCGGCGTATACCGGAAAGACGCTTGCAATTCTTAGTATGATCCCTTTTCTTTTTCAGGAAAAGGTTCAGATCGTACCGGATTTTGAATCGGAACAGCCTTATTTTAAAGGTGTGTTAAAAGCCAAAGGGCATATACGTTCTTTTCATTTGATTCATTCCGGTCTGCATATATGGCGGGATAAAAATATAAAAAAATTGATACGAAAAATGAAGCAGTAGGAGGGAAAATATGACAGAGAATACCTTTCATTCAACCGTAGAATCCCTGTTTAAGGGGATGGACAGCTTTATAACCACCAAAACCGTTGTGGGAGATGCAATTCATATCGGGGATACGATTATCCTTCCGCTTGTAGATGTGTCTTTCGGTGTGGGCGCAGGAGCCTTTGCCCAGGATAAAAAGAATAACGGCGCAGGCGGAATGGGCGGTAAAATCACACCGAGCGCAGTGCTTGTAATTCAAAACGGAACGACAAAGCTGGTAAATATTAAGAATCAGGACGGGATCACGAAGCTTCTCGATATGGTGCCTGATATTGTCAACAAGTTTACAAGCAGAGACGGAAAAGACGGCGGGGAGGAAAATACCGGGAACGCTGCCGAACAGATGGAGGATATCTTAGCGGATGCCGTATCCGGCGCCACAGATTAATATGAATAGAATATAGTATTTTGAAAGAAAAAAGGCATATATTATAATAATATATGCTTTTTTTGGTGACATTATATGAAAAGGGTAATTGGCTTTGCATTTTTCTTCCTGGGGCTTGGAATTTTGCTTTCGTTTCTCATCCCGGGAAAATGTGCAGATATTATTATAAGTATTTTGCTCATGCTGGTGGGGTACAATCTATTTTGTTCCTGCTCTTAAAATTAATCTCGCGCGAGTGCGCATAAGCTTTTATATCATAGGAAAGTCGTAGATTTTAATATTCCGCAGCAACAAGGTCTTTCCTATGATAGAACAAAGAATCCGGCTCTGCCGGATTCCC
>CANOCV010000073.1 GCA_947564465.1 uncultured Roseburia sp.
GCTGCCGCCTGCTCGAAAGATAGCGGTAATTCAAAGGAAAGAGAACTCCTACCTATTTGCGATAGCTGCCTGTGCTGCTGCAAGTCTTGCGATCGGCACACGGAACGGTGAGCAGGATACATAATCCAAACCAATCTTATGGCAGAACTCTACGGAAGAAGGATCTCCGCCGTGCTCTCCACAGATACCGACATGAAGTTTTGGATTAACCGGTTTGCCAAGTTTGATTGCTGTCTCCATCAGCTTGCCGACACCTGTCTGGTCAAGCTTTGCAAACGGATCGTTCTCAAAGATCTTTGCATCATAGTAAGCGTCTAAGAACTTGCCTGCATCGTCACGTGAGAATCCGAATGTCATCTGTGTCAGATCGTTTGTACCAAAGCAGAAGAAATCAGCCTCTGTTGCGATCTCATCAGCTGTCAATGCAGCTCTAGGGATCTCGATCATCGTACCTACTTCGTACTCAAGTTTTACGCCTGCCGCTGCAATCTCTGCATCTGCGGTCTCAACAACCACTTTCTTCACATATTTCAACTCTTTGATTTCACAGATAAGCGGAATCATGATCTCCGGTTTTACTGTCCAGTCAGCATGTGCTTTCTGTACATTGATTGCCGCACGGATAACAGCCTTTGTCTGCATCTTTGCAATTTCCGGATAGGTAACTGCAAGACGGCATCCTCTGTGACCCATCATCGGGTTAAACTCATGCAGAGAATCAATCAATGTCTTGATGTCCTCTACGGACTTGCCCTGTGCGTCTGCAAGCTTCTTAATATCGTCTTCCTCTGTCGGAACGAACTCATGAAGAGGCGGATCTAAGAAACGAATCGTAACCGGATTGCCCTCCAATGCTTCGTACAATGCTTCGAAGTCTCCCTGCTGATAAGGCAAAATCTTCTCAAGCGCTGCCTCTCTCTCTTCTACTGTATCAGCACAGATCATCTCACGGAATGCCGCGATTCGATCCTCCTCAAAGAACATATGCTCTGTACGGCAAAGACCGATACCCTCTGCGCCAAGCTCACGTGCTTTCTTCGCATCCGCCGGTGTATCTGCGTTCGTACGAACCTTCAATGTTCTGTACTTGTCAGCCCAAGCCATAATTCTTCCGAACTCACCTGCGATTGTAGCGTCAACCGTCGCAATCTGTCCGTCATAAATATTACCTGTCGTACCGTCGATGGAAATGAAATCTCCCTCATGGTACTCTTTGCCTGCCAATGTGAACTTCTTGTTCTCCTCGTCCATTGCAATATCACCACAGCCGGATACACAGCATGTTCCCATACCACGTGCAACAACGGCTGCATGGCTTGTCATACCACCGCGAACAGTCAGGATACCCTGTGCCGCTTTCATACCTGTAATATCTTCCGGTGAAGTCTCAAGACGTACCAATACGACCTTCTCACCTTTCTCAGCCCATGCAACGGCGTCATCCGCTGTAAATACAACCTTACCGCAAGCTGCACCCGGAGAAGCTCCAAGTCCTTTTCCTGCCGGTGTAGCGGCTTTTAACGCAGCCGCGTCAAACTGCGGATGAAGCAGGGTATCTAAGTTACGAGGATCAATCATAGCAACTGCTTCTTCCTCTGTTCTCATTCCCTCGTCTACCAAATCACAAGCAATCTTCAATGCAGCCTGTGCCGTTCTCTTACCGTTTCTTGTCTGCAGCATGTAAAGTTTCTCTTTCTCTACGGTAAACTCCATATCCTGCATATCTCTGTAATGATCTTCCAAAGTCTGGCACACTTCTTTGAACTGCGCAAATGCCTCCGGGAACTTCTCTTCCATCTGTGCGATCGGCATCGGTGTACGAACACCGGCAACAACGTCCTCACCCTGTGCATTAGTAAGGAACTCGCCCATCAGCTTCTTCTCGCCGGTAGCCGGATCTCTTGTAAATGCAACACCGGTACCGCAGTCATCACCCATATTACCAAATGCCATACTCTGTACGTTAACGGCAGTTCCCCAAGAATAAGGGATATCGTTGTCACGACGATATACGTTTGCACGAGGGTTGTCCCAAGAACGGAACACGGCCTTCACGGCGCCCATCAACTGCTCCTTCGGATCATCCGGGAAATCCTGTCCGATTTTCTCTTTGTATTCAGCCTTGAACTGTCTTGCAAGCTCTTTCAGATCGTCAGCAGTAAGCTCAACGTCCTGCGTTACGCCTCTGTCAGCTTTCATTTTGTCAATCAGCTCTTCAAAGTATTTTTTACCAACTTCCATTACTACGTCGGAATACATCTGAATGAATCTGCGGTAGCAGTCCCAAGCCCAACGCGGATTGTTAGACTTTTCAGCAATTACTTCTACAACCGTCTCATTCAAGCCAAGATTCAGAATTGTATCCATCATACCAGGCATGGATGCTCTAGCGCCGGAACGAACAGATACGAGAAGCGGGTTCTCTGTATCACCGAATTTCTTTCCGGTAATCTCTTCCATCTTTAAGATGTACTCATTGATCTGTCCCTGAATCTCATCATTGATTTCACGACCATCCTCGTAGTACTGAGTACAAGCCTCTGTTGTAATTGTGAATCCCTGCGGAACAGGAAGACCGATGTTCGTCATCTCAGCCAGATTTGCACCCTTACCACCAAGAAGCTCTCTCATGTCAGCATTACCTTCGCTAAAAAGGTAGACCCATTTGTTTGCCATTTGACAATTCCTCCTAAAATATACTTTGTTTTTATTGATATGTGGAAATTTCCTGCCAAACAAAGACAGACTCCACAATGTCACCAACTTGTTGCACCGTTTAAGCGCACACATTTATTTTATCACAAATTAGGATATAAGCAACCATTTTTTCACAATATTAGCAAAAAAATCCACAACCGTAATAACAATTGTCATAGTTCGTAAGTGATCACAAAAATGCCTGCATTTATTTGTAAAAACCTTAGAACTATGAGTTTTGACAAGTCGGTCTGTCATATACCTAACCTTAAAACACCCCATATTACGATTCCCTGGGTTTCTGATTTTGATACAGACAAAAAGAATCCCGATCCGCGGGATTCTTTTCCTGTCGCAAACCGCATATGCAGCATAGTTATTTCCCGCTGCCATGCAAGCCTTTAATATTCAAATTTTTTTGCAAAATAAGCGTCAAGCTCGCTGATTTTGATTCGCTCCTGCTCCATAGTATCCCGGTCACGGACAGTTACTGCCTGATCCTCCTCGGAATCAAAGTCATAAGTTACACAGAACGGTGTTCCGATTTCATCCTGGCGGCGGTAGCGTTTACCGATATTTCCTCTGTCATCAAACTCACAATTATATTTCTTTGACAATTGCGCAAATACTTTCTCCGCAC
Organism: uncultured Roseburia sp.; assembly: GCA_947564465.1. GTDB lineage: Bacteria > Bacillota > Clostridia > Lachnospirales > Lachnospiraceae > Roseburia_C. Next base: position 3,338 of record CANOCV010000073.1, read on the forward strand.
CCTCGTTTAATTTTTTAGACAGCGGCAGCACGCCGATCTTCACAGGCGCAAGCGCCGGATGGAAATGAAGTACCGTTCTCATGTCCGGCTTCTCCTCTGTTCCGATATTCTCCTCGTCGTATGCGGAACATAAAAATGCAAGGACAACGCGGTCCGCACCGAGAGACGGCTCAATAACATACGGTATATACTTCTCGTTTTTGGAATCGTCAAAATACGTCAAATCCTGTCCCGACGTGTTCTGGTGCTGCGTCAGGTCATAATCGGTTCTGTCCGCAATTCCCCATAGCTCTCCCCAGCCAAACGGGAATAAAAATTCGATATCGGTTGTTCCCTTGGAATAGAAGCAAAGCTCCTCAGGCGAATGATCCCTTAGCCTCATTTCCTCTTCCCTCATTCCAAGATTTAAAAGCCAGTCACGGCAAAAGCCTCTCCAGTACTGAAACCATTCCATATCCGTTCCCGGCTCACAGAAAAACTCCAGCTCCATCTGTTCAAATTCTCTTGTACGGAACGTAAAATTCCCCGGTGTAATTTCATTGCGGAATGATTTCCCGATCTGACCGATTCCAAACGGAATCTTCTTTCTTGAAGTTCTCTGTACATTCTTAAAGTTGACAAAAATTCCCTGTGCCGTTTCCGGTCTCAGATAAACCGTATTTTTGGCATCCTCCGTAACACCCTGAAATGTCTTAAACATCAGATTAAACTGACGGATATCCGTAAAATTATGTTTGCCGCAGGTCGGACACGGAATCTGATGCTCCTCAATAAACGCCCGCATCTCCTCCTGTGACCATCCGTCTACGGATGCCTTAAGCTCTATATTCTTATCTTCCGCAAAGTCTTCTATTAATTTGTCTGCACGGAAACGCTCATGACACTCCTTGCAGTCCATCAGAGGATCAGAAAAACCGCCAAGATGACCGGAAGCAACCCACGTCTGCGGGTTCATTAAAATCGCACAGTCCACGCCTACGTTGTAAGGATTCTCCTGAATAAATTTCTGCCACCAGGCCTTCTTCACATTGTTCTTAAGCTCAACGCCGAGGTTTCCGTAATCCCATGTATTCGCGAGTCCTCCATAAATATCAGAGCCCGGATATACAAAACCTCTCGCCTTTGCCAACGCAACAATTTTCTCCATTGTCTTTTCCATCGTTTCTTATCCTCTCATTCTATTTATATACAATATAACTTACGCCTTCATTTTGTGATGTCACCGAAGCGGTTTTTTTGTCTTTCACAGTTACGGTTCCTGCCGACACGTAGCAAATCTCACCCTTTACGACTACATCCGTATTCTCGTTAATCACAACGACTTTATAATCCTCATTCGATGTCACTTCACTGACACTTACTGTGCCGGTCGTCTCCCCCGCCTGTTCCGTATCAAGGGATTCGCCGACAATCTCTCCGTCGTCCACTTCCAAAAAATCCGTATCAAAGCTGTATCCCGCTGCAATTGTCTGTACCATAGTCCCTGCAAACAGCTCGCGTCCGTTAAAATCCTCATAATTCTCGCAGCTGTCATACTCCATCATCAGCTTGGCCATGCCTTCCTCTATCTCAAAGGATTTCATTTTAACGCCGCCATCCTCGTGCTCTTTTTCATATGCTTCAATCTCGGCAGTGATAAATTCTTTCAGCTCTTCCTCACTGTAATACTCTTTTTCAAAGCTTTCCACCGTCGCTTCCCGCACAGTCCCGTTTTTCTGTATGTACACCGTATCTGTGTCCGGATAGCTTGTGGAACAGCCGCTTAGCATTAAAAGTATAAGCATCACAAGAAAAATACCGTATGTCCTCTTCATAAAATGCCTCCTGTTTTTTCTTTTCTCTGTACATAACCAGACGTTATTCGATTCAATGCTTGATATTATACTATTTCTTCCGTTTCATTTCAACTATTTTTCTCACATCGCAAGAAACTGTTCCGACTTAAAAGTGTGAACCATATACTTTTTCAAATAACTGTCCATGATTTTTTCAAGCCGGCACAAAACCTCCTCCGATACCGTAAATGTATATAACTGCTCAAGCTTTGCCGTGACAATATATTGAAGCGTATATAACGTTGAATCGTTTACTTCTATCACATGTCCTTTGCTCTGACAATCCCGGCATATCATGCCTGCCCGCACAACCGAAAAAACTGTCAGCTCTGTTTCTTTGCCACAGCCCTGACAGGTAAAAACATTTGGATAAATTCCGTTTATCACAAGCATCCTCAATTCATATATCCGACGAACAAGACGGTTCGGAATTGATGCGCTCTCAATCGCCCTTAAGGACTGATACAACAGTTTTAAGACCTCCTGTTCATCATTATTTTCTTGCGTCACGTAATCTGCCATCTCAAGAAAGTAAAAACCATAATATGTATTTTCCAAATCCGCAGTAAGCTCCCTGAAATAATTTCCGATTTCCGCCTTTATCACACTGTAAGAGCTTCTTCCCTCATACAATTCAAACTCCCCAAAGGCAAAGGGCGCGCTTGCCGCGAGAAGCGCGCTGTTCGGACGCCTCGCTCCTCTGGCAAATGCCGTAACCTTTCCGCGCTCCCTTGTCAGCAATGTGATTCTCTTGTCGTATTCACCAACAGGCATCGTCTGAAGCACCATCCCGGTAAGTACAACACTCTGTGCCATCCTCTGCACCTCTCTTTTCCACACATTCTTTTTCTTCCTCTTGCCGCCTGTACTCCAAGTAGTCCAAAACCTGCCCCGTTATCATAAATGTTCCCCAGCAATCCGTCTTCATCTGCAAATCCCTCCATATGTGTAACAACTACTTTTAGGATTTCCCTTCCGCCCTCTGATATACTGGAACAAAGTGGTATCTTATCAGTCCTCGTCGCGATACCCGAAATTTTTGATCAGATAATCGCTGTCACGCCAATCTTTTTTTACTTTTACCCATAACTTAAGGTTGACCTTTTGACCTAAAAGACGTTCAATCTCATACCTTGCATTGCTTCCGATTTTCTTTAACATCCCTCCGTTTTTTCCGATGATAATCCCCTTGTGGGAGTCCCTCTCGCAGACAATCGTGGCGTCTATATCCGTAATAGGCTTATCCCTCCGCGGCCTCATTCGTTCTATTGTCACGGCAATTCCATGCGGAATCTCCTCATTTAATGCATGAAGCGCCTTTTCTCTGATCATTTCCGATACAATCTGACGCTCCGGCTGGTCAGTGATTGTTTCCGCATCGTAAAAGCACGGACCGTAAGGCAGGTATTTGAAAATGAGATCTACAATCACATCCGTATTCTGCCCCCTAAGCGCCGATGCCGGGACAATCTCTGCAAAATCACAGGCCTTGCGGTATGTGTCGATATATCTTAGCATCTCCGTCTTATCGGCAAGTGTGTCCTCCTTGTTAATCACGAGAATTACAGGCGTCTTTACGGCCTTTAATTTTTCAATAATGTGCTGTTCTCCCGCCCCTATATAATCCGTCGGCTCTACCAGAAAAAGGATTACATCAACGTCGTTTAATGTGCGCTCCGCCACATTTACCATATACTCGCCCAGCTTATTTTTCGCCTTATGGATGCCGGGCGTATCCAAAAAAATAATCTGTCCCCTTTTCTCGTCCGTGAGCACCGTCTGAATCCTGTTTCTTGTAGTCTGCGGCTTATTTGAGGTAATTGCAATTTTTTGGCCGATCAGATGGTTCATCAGCGTAGATTTTCCGACATTTGGCCTTCCGACAATAGTTACAAATCCCGATTTAAAATTTTCTGTCATATAATCTCCTCTTTTAGTATAAATCCTGCAGACTTTCAAACATCTCCTTCTCTGCCCTAAGAGCCTCCTCCGAACCGATGACGCAGAGATCGTTATCCGAGAGCACTGCCTTTACAATCCCTGAAAGTCCGCGGATATCCTCCGCCGTAGCTTCAATAATCTCCTCCCGCTCTTTCTGTGCCATCTCCTTTGTCAGACCGGATAAATACGCCGACAGAGAACGAAGCCCCTTTGCCGAAGGATTTAACGGCGTATCAAGCTCACTGATTGTTCCGATGATATATTTTGTCATGTCACGCTCATCTATATCAAAATTCTCAAGGTATTCCGGCGTTTTTTCAAAAATCTCATTTGTCTTTACAAGATTCGGGTCACGGTAAGAGGAAAAATAGCAATCCCCCACACGGGAAAATCCGCTCATACAGCCGTACGCGCCGCCTTTCACACGGATATTCAACCACAGATAATCATAACTTAATATCACCTTTAAGACACGAAGCGCCCCCGTATACGCATACCCCTTTTGTGTAAAATTACCGGCTCTTGATACATACTGTACCTGGGAGGCATCAAGAAAGCCCTCATTTTTCTTTTCACAGGTGATTACACATTTTTCTTTTCCTGTCTCCTGTGTGTAAAGACACTGCATGAAATGTCCCATTTCCTCTCTCACACTGTCAATCCCTTTTGTCTCCGCCGTAACGCTCACCATCAGATTCTCACTGCGGAATATCTTTACAAAAAGCTCCTTCAGCTTTGCGCGAAGTCCTTCTTTTTTCTCCTCAAAATGCTCCTCAATATCCGCCACCAGCCGGTATAACGCAATTCCCCCCGTCATATCGCTGTATTTTGCAGCCTTTGAAAAATATGACATGGCGCGAAGCGCTGACACGGAATGTCCTGCCGAGCTTAAAGCTATCTGCAATCTGGATTTCACCTGGGCAATAATCTCATAGAGACGTTTTTCGTCGGAAAGCGAAGACCCCGTCAGGATATCTTCAATCAACGAAAAAGCTTCCTTTGTTTTCTCCGGCAGAAATTTTCCGCGAACTTCAAATTTTGCCGTAAATTCGCCATACGTTTTCAGGCTTTGATAAACTGAAATATTCGAAGAAATTCCTCCCGTATTTAGATTGATTTCATTTGCCAGATCTCCGTAGGAATAGTGTTTCGTATCAACATATCCAAGAACCGCCTTTAAAATCCCAAGATACGGCACATCCTCCTGCAAGATATTCTTAAGATCAAACAGGAGACTTAAATATGTGATTCCTCCGGTATACATTTCGTGTTTTAAAAGGAGGGTATTTCCCAGATACTCCTCTTCGTTGATAAAATCTGCGGCTTCTTTTTTCAGATCCTCTCTGGTAAGCATCGGGATCTTCTCCAGATCTTCCTTTGGCGACGGCTCATCCTGAAATTCCTTTAAGCGCTTTGTATCCTCTATAAGCTTTTCAATTTCTGCCGCGCTTAAGCCCTCCTTGTACGCACTCAGCTCCTCCTTTAACTCCTCCTCGCGCGTTGCATTCAGCCCTTTTTTAGGGAGAATGCAGACAATCGAAGTGTGCGTGTTGCCCAAAAGATATTGTTCAATTAAATCTTCAAAATAACGTCCCTTCGTCTGCTCTTTCAAAAAATCAAATTCGTCTAACGCCTCAAGCTGTGCAAACGGCTTTTCATCGTCATACAGCCAGGTTTCCATACAATCAAGCCCATAAATCAGTCCCTTCGGATATGTGCCGAAATCAGCCTCACGGAAACGGAATTCTGCGCTATTGATTCCTGCCATAAGCGCTTTCTTGTCCAGTCCGTCTTTCACCTGCGCCTCTAATGTCTCACGAATCACCTGCACAAAGCGATCCTTATCCTCATAATTAGCATTCTTGGCAACAATGGAAAACAACGGCTGTAAAGTGCTGTCGTCAAAGGAACCCATAATATCCTTTCCGATTCCGGCGTCGAGAAGCGCCTTTTTCAACGGCGCTCCCGATGAATTCAGCAGAACATAATCAAGCACGTCAAACGCCATGCAAAGCTTCTTATCCAATACGGTTCCGATTACCGTGTTATATGAGATATAGGCATTATCCTCTTCCTTTTCTGCGCTTGAAATTGAGTAATATTTCGTAACCTCTACCGGTTTTTCAAACGGTTTTTGCATATGAATTTCGGAGTCCGGCTCCGTCTTCTCATACTCGCTTAAATACTCCTCATCAAGAAACCTCAGCTTTTCCTCAATGTCTATATTTCCGTAAAGATAGATATAGGAATTGGACGGGTGATAATATTTTTTATGATAATTCAGATAGTCCTCGTAGGTAAGCTTAGGAATCACCTCCGGATCGCCGCCTGACTCATGGCAGTATGCAGAATCGGGAAACAGGGAGTTTAAAATCATCCGCTCCAAAACACCCTCCGGCGAGGAAAAAGCGCCCTTCATCTCATTGTAAACGACACCGTTAATCGTGATTGGCGAGTCCTTATCCTCAAGCTCGTAATGCCATCCCTCCTGTTTAAATATTTCTTCTTTTTTATAAATATTCGGATGAAATACCGCGTCCAGATAAACATTCATCAGATTTTTGAAATCCTTATCATTGCAGCTTGCGACCGGATAAACTGTCTTATCGGGATACGTGATGGCGTTTAAAAACGTATTCAAAGAGCCCTTCGCCAGTTCCACAAAGGGATCCTTAACCGGAAATTTTTCAGACCCGCAAAGCACCGTGTGTTCAATAATATGCGTCACCCCCGTACTGTCCGCAGGAGGCGTACGAAATGCGATGTAAAATACTTTATTATCATCCTCATTCGATACTATGCTAATCCGCGCGCCGCTCTTTTTATGGCGCAGTAAATATCCGACAGAATTGATATCCCTTAAATCTTTTTCTTCGATTAATTCGTATGAGTCCAGCTTATTCAATCTCAAATTTCTTTCCTCCAAATTTTCTAGTCTATTTCTGGTATCATTTCTAGTATTATTTCCCAAAACCACTCCTAGATTATACGCCACTTTTTACCAAAAAGAAAGTGCGCATAAGCTTTTATATCACAGGAAAGTCGTAGGTTTTAACACTTCACAGCAACAAGGTTTTTCCTATGATATAAAAAAAGGATGTAGCGCTACATCCTTTTCCGGTTATCGTTGATTTTCTGAAATTGCTAATCTATATGATTAAGCTAAACGACTTACGTTTGCTGCCTGAGGTCCCTTTTCACCTTCAACAACTTCGAACTCAACAGCTTCGCCGTCTTTTAACTCCTTGAAGCCTTCCATATTCAGCGCAGAAAAATGTACAAATACATCATTGCCCTCTGCATCTGAAATAAATCCATAACCCTTCTTCGCATTAAACCATTTTACAGTTCCTTGCATAAAACTTTCCTCCTAAAATCTACCAAAAAATGCACAATTTTGTGCTAATCTACGCATTATAATTTAGCATATTTCCCAAAGTTTGTCAATGTATCGGAAGCATTTATTTCCAATTTTACTTGATTTTTACATCAAGCTGCGGAAACGGAATCTCAATCCCGTTTTTATCCAATGCAAGCTTTACCTCTTCTGTCAAACGCCATTTTACTTCCCAGTATTTATCGGTAGGCGTCCAAATACGGATGCCGATTTTCACGCTGGAATCCTCAAGGTCCGATACAAATACATCTACCGCTTCGTTCACCAGACGCTCCGGCTCCTCCAACGCCAAATCGTAAAGTATCTTCTTCGTCTTTTTCAAGTCCGCCTGATACGAGACGCCGACATAAATATCAACGCGCCGCTTCTCGCTCTCTGTCGCATTGGTCAGCGACGTGTTGGCAAGCGTACCGTTTGGAATCACGATAATTTTGTTATCCGCCGTCCGAAGCTTTGTGTAAAACACGGATATTTCATGTACAATCCCCTCATTTTTGCCGGAATCTTCAATAATATAATCCCCTACCTTAAAGGGCTTTAAAAGTAATATCAGCACGCCGCCGGCAAAATTTGAAAGGCTTCCCTGCAGCGCAAGTCCGATGGTAAGCCCTGCCGAGCCGAGCAATGCGATCGCTGATGTAGTCGCCACACCGAACACAGAAAGGATCATCATGATCAAAATAAAATAACAGATATACTTTGTCAGGGTGTCAAGAAACTGCTTCACACCCAGGTCCGCTTCCCGCCTTGTAAGCCATGAGCGGAGAAATCTGCGCAAAAGCCGTATCACCTGCACTCCGATCAGGTATACCAGGGCGGCAACCGCAAGCTGAATAAGAAACGCGACAATATCCGGCACCAGCCCTTTTAAGTAATTCTGGATGACTCCCGGATTCACATTTTTTAGATTTTCAATATTCTGGAACACCTCTGTGGCATCCATTTCCACAGAATCCGCAAGTAAAATCATCACAAACCTTCCTTTCACATTTCTTTTGAGCAGACTGCCCCATTCTATTCGGAAAGCGCATGGATAAACAGGCCGCTTCGAAGCTTCGGTTCAAACCATGTCGATTTCGGCGGCATCAAACGTTTCGCATCCGCCACATCAAACAGCTCCTCAATGGACGTCGGATACATCGCAAATGCCACCGCGCAGTCTGTATGCACCCGGCGTTCCAATTCCTTCTGTCCCCGGATTCCGCCGACAAAGTCAATTCTTTTATCTGTTTTCGGATCTCCGATTCCAAGCGCCGGAGAAAGAAGCACATTTTGAAGAATCGACACGTCAAGCCCTTCCACGGGATCCTCACTTTTATCTTTCTCCAAAACCTCGCACAGATACCAGCCGTCGCCGATGTACATGGCAAATTCACCCTTTTTCTGCGGCTTTACCGGTTCCTTCTGGCACTGTCCTACGACAAACATTTCACGCATTTTTGAAAGGAACTCTTCCTGCGTCATTCCGTTTAAAT
>CANOCV010000074.1 GCA_947564465.1 uncultured Roseburia sp.
CCTTATATTTTTCTATCTTCTATTTCTTATTTTCTAAATTCTTTAAGTGGCATGGTCATTTTTTTATAAATTGGACTTTTTCAACTATCCAAATTTATTCTACTATAAGTAAAAATAATTTTAGAAAAGAGGAATTTCCATGATGAACACAAAAACACCTGCAACTCTCACAAAAAATATGAAACCATTAGAACTTAGCAATGTAAAATTTATCACATTTACGGCTGTCTTCATTGCACTGACCTATGTCTTTACCGCGTTTATCAATATCCGCTTACCGATCGCGGCAAACGGAGGTCTGGTACACCTCGGAAATGTTCCCCTGTTCCTGTGCGCTATTATCTTTGGCAAAAAAATCGGCGCTATTGCAGGCGGCATAGGTATGGGATTATTTGATTTGCTTTCCGGTTGGACCGCATGGGCGCCGTTTACCCTTATTATCGTCGCCCTTATGGGATATGCCGTCGGCGCCATTACGGAAAAACACAGAGGCTTGGGCTTTGACGTTCTTGCTATCGCCGCCGCTTTCCTGATAAAAATAGTCGGATATTATATCGCGGAAGGTATTATTTACGGCAACTGGATTACGCCCGCAGCCTCTATTCCTGGAAATATGGTACAAATAGGGGTCGCAGCCGTTATCGTTTTGGCTGTCGTAGAAAAGCTGAGAAATATTGCATTGAAAACAATTCTGTCATAAAAATTAGAGAAGAAAGGAAATAAAATATGTACAAAATCATGACTCCAGGTCCTACACAAGTTGCTGAAAACGTCCGCACTGCAAGAAGCAGGGTATGTACAAATCCGGACATTGATACCGAATTTGTGGAATTTTACAAAGAAACGTGCGAGCTTATCAGCTCTTTGCTTTTTACGAAAAATGAAACATATATTTTAGACGGAGAGGGCATTCTTGGACTGGAAGCCGCGTGCGCTTCGCTTACAGAGCCGGGAGACAAGGTTCTCGTTATAGATAACGGAATTTACGGAAAAGGATTCGCAGACTTTGTCAGTATGTACGGAGGAAAACCGGAAATATACCATGCTGATTATCTCCGTACTCTTGATGTAGATGCTCTTGCTTCTTATCTCGAAATACATCATGACTATAAATACGCGACGCTTGTTCACTGCGATACGCCAAGCGGCATGCTAAATGATATCGGCCGCATCTGCCCTCTCCTGAAAAAATACGGGATTTTGACGGTCGTCGATTCCGTTTCCGCAATGTTCGGCGAGCCTGTCCGTGCAGATGACTTTCAGATTGATCTCCTGTGCGGCGGTTCACAAAAGGCTGTCTCCGCACCTCCGGGACTTAGCTTTGTAGTTGTCAGTGAGGACGCAAAAAATGCTATGAAAAACAGAAAAACACCGATTGCCTCGTTTTACGCCAACCTCACCACCTTTTTTAATTATTATGAAGAAAAATGGTTTCCTTATACAATGCCGATCAGTGATATTTATGGGCTGCGTGCCGCCTTTGATAATATCGCTGCCGACCCTGATATATTAAAGCGTCATGCCATAATTGGCAGCGCAGCCAGAGAGACACTAAAAGCCGCCGGGTTGAAGCTTCATCTGGAAAGCGGTTTTTCAAACACGGTAACCGTCTTTGACGTCCCTGAGGAAATCACAGCGGACGCCATCTTAAAGGAGATGAAAGAAAAACATAATATTATGCTTGCCGGTTCCTTTGATGAATTTTCCGGCAAAGTAATCCGCATTGGCCATATGGGAGCAAACGCCACGATATCCAATATGATAGAAACTTTTACCGCGCTTGATAAGGTACTCCGGGAGCTGGGAGTAAACTTAAAAATATCTTTGCCGGAATATTTCCTTAAATTTACTTATTAACGCTTTTATGCTATACTTAATATTAAAAAAAAACAGTGCATGGGGGTTGAACATTATGAAATTAAAAGCAAAAATATTATGTATAGCTTTAATACCGCTGGCAATTTTGGGTACTGCAACTGCCGTTTTGGGAAACCAAAAAATCAACGAAGTATTGACGGAGAACATTGAAAATGCCCTGCGGGCCTCTGCAATATCTGTCCGGGATACCCTGCAATACTCCGATGAGGGTGAATTTTTTGTTGATGAAGCCGGGAATATGTACAAGGGTAACTTCAACATCACGGAAAACACAGATATTGCAGACCATTTACAGACGTCAGCAGACATAGATATCACTGTTTTTTTTGGCGATACCAGACAAATGACTTCCGTCTGCGACAAAGACGGAAATCGTCAGCTTGGTACGCAGGCAGGAAGCGATATTGTTACACACGTAATTGAAAATAAAGAAGAATATTTTTCAACAGACGTAAGTGTAGTGGACCAAAAATATTTCGGGTATTATATTCCGTTATATCAAAGCGGTTCCAATGAAGCAGTCGGTATGATTTTTGCCGGTATGCCGCAAAAAGATGCAAAAGCTCAAATTCTAAAAATTGTAGTACAAATTATACTTATTATGGGATTTGTGTCTATTATATGCTTTGTAGCCGTCTTCTTTATTGTCCGTAATATGGTAAAGTATTTATATATTGGAGAAAACGCTTTAGAAAAAATATCAAACGGGAATCTTAATGTCCAATTGAACAACAAGATTTTAAAGCGTTCCGATGAAATCGGCAGTCTTTGCAGAGCAATTGTCACTCTCAGAGATGAGATGAAGGATATGATCGGCAATATAAAAAAACAAAGTTCCTCTCTTGCATTATCCTCCAACAATTTGATGGAAAAAGCCGAAAAAACGGCTTTAAATATACATCAGGTAGATCTCGCCGTAGATGAAATTGCGCAGGGCGCCACCGGACAGGCTGAACATACCCAGAAGGCGACCGAAAATGTTGCTCATATGGGAAATATGATTCTAAGTACCATAGAAGAAATCGAGCAAATGAATGAAAATGCAAAATTAATTAAAGAAATGAGTGAATCTGCCTCTCTTGCCTTAAATGAACTGCAAGAAATCAACGAACACGCGAAAGATTCTATTGACATTATTTCTAAACAGACTACCACAACCAATATTTCCGCTCAAAAAATCCGGGAAGCAACTACATTAATTACGAATATTGCGGAGGAAACCAATCTGCTTTCGTTAAATGCTTCTATCGAAGCTGCGCGCGCCGGCGAAATGGGACGGGGATTCGCCGTTGTGGCATCCCAGATCCAAAAGCTTGCGGAACAATCTGATGAATCGGCCAGAAGAATTGATGAGATTGTAAACCGGCTTCTCAGTGATTCCGATAAATCAGTACAAACTATGAACGAAGTAAAAGCTATTATGGAAAGTCAAAATAAAAACGTCCTCGAAACCAATACGAAAATGGTTCAGGTGATCAAAGGAGTGGAAGGCTCCATAGAGGCTATGGATATCATTGCAAAGCACACTATGGAATTAGACACTTCAAGAGAAGTTGTAATAGATACTGTTGAAAATCTTGCCGCAATTGCGCAGGAAAATGCTGCAAGCACACAACAGACCGCAGCTTCCATGTCCGAAGCAAACGGAATCATAAGCGACATGTCACAAAATGCCGTCGGGTTAAAAAATATTGCCGATGAAATGGAAAAGAATGTTCAGATTTTTGAACTTTAACATTAACGAAAAAACCTTTTTGATGTATAATTATGGTAATATTAAACAAATTTTGGTATTGGAGGTATGGAAATGAGGAAACGGATTTTCAAAAGACTCATTGCAGGGACGCTTTGTATTTGCCTGATAAGTACATCATTGTTTTTAAATAATGATTATTTTTTGCTATTTGCAGCTGAAACGCAAGATATAATGCATACCGACGAATTTCCCGATTCACAAAATGAGCTGTCATCTGAGGCAGTAACGGAATATGAATTTGAAGAAGCAGTAACGGAGGAATCATTGATTCCGTCCGAGGAAATGTCGTCCGAAAAAGTGACATCCGAAGATACCGGCATGATTTTAGAAACGGTAAACGAACAGACCGAAACGGAACAGGCGGAAGAAATCGCAGAAACAAAGCCCGAAAAGATCTCCGACATCCCAAAAGCCAAACGCAGATCCGCCACATCATCGGAATCCCAAAGGGATCTCACAATTCTTGAAGAAAGCAGCACATTGTTGGGCGCGGAAGCGGCATCGGAGACAGATCCGTCCGTTGGTATCATAGATACGGACACAACATGGTCCGGCGGCAGTTTAGAAAACGGGACACTTACCATCAATCCGGGAGTTACGCTTACAATAAACGCTCAGATAAGGATCGAAGGGAACGTGATAATCAACGGCGGCGGGACAATTGCACGGGGAACGAAAGATGCGACGATATTCATAAATGGATCCCCTTATAATAAAGATTATTCGTTAGAACTGGGAAATATTACGATAGACGGCAAAAATATTGAGGCCACATATCCCTTCATTCAGTCTTATTATGGAAAATTTACGATGAAATCGAAAAGTCGGATTACAAACTGCCATAATTTTGAGGGACTGACTTTTAACAGGAATCATGGCGGAGGCGGAGGAGCTGTTTACCTGGATCTTTCAGACGCCACCTTATATGACGAAGCAGTAATTGAAAACTGTACAGCTAAGAATGGCGGCGCAATATATTTGTACCAGAGTCATATAGAAATTCATGGCGGAACCTATCAAAAAAACCGGGCGGAAGATAAAAAAGATAACGTATCCCCCGGAGTGGGGGGGTTTTTGTACAATAGCGCTGGTAACTTGTGCATTTATGGCGGAAATTTTCTGGAAAATACGGCAGAACGAGCCGGATGTATTTTTCATAATGGAGAATATCTTACTTCAACGAATTTATACGGCGGATATTTTCGTGGAAATACAGCCGACGTCCACGAAAATTCTACAGAATATTTGGGATCCGGTGCGATCGTTTATTATCCTAACCATGATAACGCAAACGGCAGTTTGACGATGTCAGGCAATGTTCAGTTCGACGGTAAGGATTACGAACATCCGCTGGCAGACGGAATATATCTCAATTTTAGTACGTATGATGATAATAATAGTGGAATACGGAAGAAACTGCTTATCAGTTCGCAGCTAAACTATCCTCTGGATATTTCTATATGCCGTGTGAGCGAACCGGAAGGTTATGTCATTGCCAAAGGCAGTGAAGACTATATTTTAACAGATGAAGACGCAGATAAAATTACGCTTCATAACACGCTCAAACCCGACGAGAAATGGTATGCCGTGCTGGATAAGGAGCAGAATCACATCTACATTTCTAAGAATGATTCACAGCCTGTTTTTATTGACGCTGTATTTTATTCCGGGGAAAATAAAACAAAAAAAATAGAAAATATTTCGCCGGGAGATACCTTGGCTACGCCTGACCTGGAAGAAATCAACGGCTGGAACGCAGTGGGATGGGACAGGGAAATATCCGGTTACGGCGGGAAAATTATGGCGGAATCCCAGATTACACTTTCAGAAAGCACATCCTTTTATGGAATTTATAAAAAAGAGGTCACGCTTTCCTACGACTTACAGGATGGCGGAGATGCGCCCGCGCCACAGACCGAAATGCGTTATGCCAATGTACATCAGGAAACCACCTATCTCTCCCCATCGGTAACCACTGCTTCAATGCCTTCCCGCCCAGGCTATGAATTTGCCGGCTGGAATACACAGGCGGACGGAAAAGGCATACGCTATGCGGCAGAGAGCACGCTGGAACTGGAACAGGATATGACGCTCTATGCCGAATGGACGCCTTTAAACACAACATATCTTGTGGAACATTATTTGCAAGGCGTTAACGGGGACAATTACATAAAAGATGATGATGCCACGGAAACCCTGACAGCTCTTGAAGGGCAGACTGTGACGGCAATCCCGAAAGACTATATCGGTTTTTCAGAGAACACGTCCCATACATTGAGAGTTTCCTCCGGCACAGTGAGTACCTCCGAAACACTGGTGTTAAAGCTGTATTACGACAGAAACCTCTATGAGATTGATTTTGATTTAAACGGTGCAAACGGAACGACCCCGGCGCCGCAGACCGTACGTTACGGCGGTTTGTTACAGACAGTCGAAGAGCCTGTAAGAAGAGGATACCATTTCGGCGGCTGGTACACAGACACGGAATACACAAACCGCTGGATCTTTGAAAACACTGTGGAACAGAATACGACAACAAGAACTACTACACTATACGCAAAATGGGTAGACGACATCGCTCCTGTATGCGGAGAAATATCGTTTAATGAAGGATATAAAAATATTCTTAATTGGATTATTCGAAAAAAGAGTTTGATTATCACTGTTCCGGTTACAGAAGAAGGAAGCGGTCTGAAGGAGGTGCGCTATGTCCTGCAGCCGGATGAAGAAATCAACGCGCCGTCTCCTGTTTCGGCAAAAAATTTATCCCGGGAGGGAGGAATTATGTTCGAAAACGCAGAAATTCATTCCGAAGACGGTCAGACGGTTGCAACAATCGCTGTGGAAGAAGATTTTTGCGGAAAAATTGTTCTCTCTGCCGTTGACAATGTGGATAATAAATCAGCGGACAAATCTGTCACCGCGGAAAATGGGAATGTCGTTGTAGAGGACAATGCACCGGAAATAGAATTTCAGGGAGAAGACGGCCCACTCATAGAATGGTATTATGACTCTGTTTCCGTCAATGTATCAGTTTCAGACGATCAGGACGAGGCTGTTTCCGGAGGGCTTGCCCACATATCTTATCGACTTGATGATAACGAAGAGACAGAAATCGAAGAACAGAAATTTGACAACGCTATTATAACAAACTATGATTTTTCACTACATATTGACGGCGCAGGGGAGCATACGCTGACAGTTACGGCTGTTGATCATGCCGGAAATGAAAATACGAAATTGATTGTTTTAGATATACGGAATCACCAGGCTTCTTATCAGGTACAATATTACTGTCAGGATGTAACGGGCGATCAGTATACTTTAGCAGATACAGAATATCTGGCGGGAACAATCGGAGACACTGCGGAAGCGTATTCCAAAACATACGCAGGTTTTACAGAGAATACAACTCATGCGAAAAGACGTGCTTTTGGTACCATAACGGAAGAACCGACTCTTGTTCTAAGCCTTTATTATGACAGAGATACTTACAATGTCCAATTTGATTTAAACGGCGCAGAGGCAGCCGCACCAAAAGCACAAACCGTGCGTTATGGCAATTTCGTTCAGACAGTCAATGCGCCGACGCGAAAAGGCTATCATTTTTACGGATGGTATACGACAAAAGACGGCGCACACGAAGACCGCTGGGATTTTAAAAAGACGGTAGAAAATAACAGCACCTCCCGCCAAATTACACTCTACGCAAAATGGATAGACGATATTGCGCCAATATTCGGAAATGTTTCTTTTAATAAAGGATATACAAATCTTGGCGGCTGGATCGTACGCAAAAAGAACCTGATTGTGACGGTCCCTGTCACGGAAGAGGGCAGCGGTATCCGGCGTGTGACTGTCACAAGAAAACCGCAAAAGGGAACAGTCACAGTAAGCAGTGCGCGAATTGTAAAAGAGAACGGAACGGATGTGACAAAATTTTCCATCACAGAAGATTTTAAGGGAACGGTTACGCTTACCTGTACCGATAAAGCCGGAAATAAATCTGCGCAAAAGTCTGTTACAGCACACAAAGAGGGAATTATTGTAGAGGATAATGCACCTGAAATTTCTTTTTCTTCCGAAAATCAAGAAATTTCGGAACTTTTTGATAATCCTGCCTCTATACGTGTCGATATTAAAGACGAATTGACAGAAGGTATCATTTCCGGCGGTATTGCCAAAGTAACTTATACCATTGATAACGAAAAAGAAATTGTTGTTTCGGAACAAAGTTTTCACAAAGATGTTGTGACAGAATATGATTTTACTGCAAATATTTCAGACCCCGGCGAACATAGCCTCCGTGTAACGGCTGTTGACAATGCAGGAAACAAAAATACGCAGAGTGTGACAATCGGAATCCGCGGTATACCGGTGAAGGATCATCCTTCTGAGCCAAAGACTGCAGATAGCATGCATGTGGAAATCTATGCGACACTAGCTATGATTGCAGGGTTCGCTTATCTTCTTTTGCTCTTTACTTCCAGAGAAGGCAGCATGACACAGGAAGAAATGCGGCGGAAAATCTCAGCTATTATCCGCTGGGCTGATGGCGGCGGAAAACTAAAAAAAGTGATTGCCGTTTCTGCAATTTTCCTGCTGATGGCTTATTATTACAGTATCGGCAAATGCGGCGCTACGGAATGGAAAAAGGTGTATGCAAAGAGGATTGCCATTTAGTTACGATACATATAAAAAGGGGCTGACGCACTAATTAGTGTACAGCTCCTTTTTCGTGATCGGGTAGGAGGTATTCATAGCATCCTATCTTAATCCGGCACCGCCATTATTTTTATATACTCCTCCGTCTTATCCCGCATAATATGAAATCCCTGCTCCAATTCCTGCAACGGATACCTATGGGTAATCAGTGGCGATGGATCTATTTTTCCACCCGCAAGCCGGTCCATTACATAATGCCAGTCATCCGTTACATCATATGTAAAAGACGAATTCCATGTCCCCATCACTGTCAGCTGATTCCTCAAAATCTTCCAATATACATCTTTTTTCATGTTTATATCCGAACCCGGATTTCCAACCAGCATTACTTTCCCCGCCGGAGCAGCGCTGTTAATGGCATGAATCAATGTCTCGTTTTTCCCGACACATTCGAAAAACACATCCACACCGACACCGTTTGTCTGTTCCATAATCCATTGTTCTACATTTTCCTGTCTGCTGTCACAGTAACAATTTTCCGGAAGGCCCATTTTCAATGCCGTTTCCTTTTGAAAATCCTTATTTCCAATCAGTAAGATTTTTTCGCTTTTCAAATCGCCTGAAGTCAGCATTTCCTGAAGGAACAAAAATAAAAGCAGTCCGATCGTACCAAGACCACAGACTGCCACAATATCCTTCTGCAAAATAGCGGCACGCCGCATTACATGTACTGCTACCGCCATTGGCTCTAACATCGCTGACGCCTCAAATGACACGTTCCCCGGAATTTTTATCAGATTTTCATCAGGAACTGCAACATATTCTGCAAACCCACCGTTTCTGCGAGAACCAAGGTAGCTGTAATGTCTGCACATCTCATACTGCTGCTTTTGACATGGTACGCACTTTTTGCAGGGAATCAGCGGAAAAATACCCACACGCTCTCCCGTTTTTACAGATGTTACGCATTTTCCTGCTTCCGCTACAATGCCCGAAAACTCATGTCCCGGAACCAACGGAAAAGAATATGTCCCTGTCCGGTAGACTCTTGGAATATCCGAGCCGCAAATCCCGGCCGCTTCCACCTTCACCAGAACCTCATGTTCCTGTGGCTTTGGCATTTTTGTATTCTCAAATCTCAAATTTCCGATATCGTGCAATACCCATGCTTTCATTCGTATTGTCCCCTTTCTTCCCTTTGTCTGTCGCAGCACTGCATCCTTTCAACGACAATTCTCTCAAAACGCTCCAAGTCGCCTTTTGTAGTAATTTTAAAATTCGCCTCATCCCCTGAAATCATGGCAATATTCATACCTGCAAGAATTGCAGGCTCTGTGGAACCGTTTATTTTTAGAATTTTATCCGGCAACAGCCGCCTGTTTGCCTCTAAATATTTTCCAAGCCGGAAAACCTCAGGCGCCTGTCCCGCAAAAATCTCATTACGCTTTAATAAGGAAGTAATTTTCTTTCCGTCATCACTGGCATAGACCGTATCCTTCATCGGCAATACCGGTACAAGTCCGTCATATCCTCTGACCATGTTAAGACATTCTGAAATCTGCTTTTGTGACAGTAACGGACGCGCAGCATCATGGATAAAAACGTAATCCTTATCATCCGCATGATTTTTGATATCGCAAAGCCCATGAAAAACAGAAAGCTGCCTGTTTTTTCCCGGTATGGAAAATCCTTTAAATTTTTTTGTATTGCAATCGTGAATTTTCTCAATACATTCTAAAATAAACGGCTGCCAGGCTGTGTCCGCCACAATCCACAATTCATGGATTTTCTCATGGATCAGTAATTTCTCTATACAATAAGAAATAACAGGTCTGCCGCAGACTTTTATGTATTGCTTTGGAATGTCTGCACCAAGCCGCATACCTGTACCGCCCGATAAAAGCAATGCAATATTACGCCCTATCCCTTCCATATGTCCCTATAAAACCTTCACTTTCTCAAAATTTCAAATCCCTGATATTTGCCAATGTTTCTTTGTAGGACATTTTCTTTCCGAACAATAACGTTGTCCCAAGTACAAAGCCTTTTACTCCCTTCGGCGCATACTCTATAATTTTATTCGCATCACAGGCGCCGTCCCAGTAGATTTCAAATTTCATCTCGTCTTTTAGGGCAAGCAGCTTTGTATACTTTTTTCCCACATACGGAAGGTACATCTGCCCTGCATTTCCCGGATTGACAGACATCACAAGCACTCTTTTTACAATCCTAAGCATTTCCATCACGGTTTCAATGCTTGTCCCCGGATTAATCGCAATCCCCGGAATCATGCCCGCATTGATGATTTTCTGAAGCGTCGTGGACGGATGATATTCCGCTTCCGGATGAATATATACGGTATCTCCCTTCCGCAGCCTGTCCAAAAAAATATGTATGTTATTGTTCGGATGTTCAATCATCAAATGTACATCCAGCGGCTTTTTTGTCGCTTTCGCAATATATGCCATGTCATTTAAGGACATCGCAAAATTCGGCACATAGCGTCCGTCCATAATATCAATATGGAAAGAGTCAATACCTGCCTCCTCCAATGATTTTACTTCATTTTCCAGATTGCCATAATTGGCGCACATCATAGATGCTGTAAGTTCAAATTCCATTTTTCCCTCATTCTGCCGCATGAGCGGCTATTAATTCAAAAAATTTTTATTGGCATAAGCTACCTTATATCTATCTCCATGACATTCAAAATAATATGTCATCAACCTTTCCGAAAGAAATCCGGGATATCGGTTGTTATACGCATTCTCTTTTACGCCGCTGCGTCTCTCTACTGCTTCAAGGATTGGAAACAGCCACTCGCACAGTCGGTCCAGCACTGCTTTTCGCATAATGAACATATTACAGGGCGAATACAAATTTTCCTGAAAAAATATTTGTGCCGCCTTATAATCCGACGGAAGATTTTCTTTTAAATATTCCATCATATAATCCCAGTCAGACGGATCATGTCTCTCCTTATAGTTCTCCGCGAGACCCCCGGCAACATAAAGAGGAACGGGCAAAATCACATCTACTTCATTGTAATTCATCCATTCGAGCCAATTTTCAGGCAAAAGAAAATGCCGTCTGTAATGCACCAGTCCAACCACATCCTGCTGCGCATTCTTCCAAATCCAATAGAGAGCCGTAAGTTCGCAATATTGCTTATTTTTTACAGAAATATTTTGGCCTGTGTGATCAAATGCCACAGCATTTTCCAGACGTTCTTTTGTGAGTGCCGTTCCAACCTGTATGATCTTTTCTTCAGGCATCAACTCATAAGATTCTTTCAGAGCTTTATCAAACATAGATGTTGCGACATAAATTCTTGCATGAATGCATTTCCTTGGCTGATTTTCCTCAATTCGGCAAAACGTCCGATTATTCTCCTCGAATATTTTCTGTACATAAGCATTTCTAAGCC
>CANOCV010000075.1 GCA_947564465.1 uncultured Roseburia sp.
GCGGCCCGCCGCAGGCGGGGAATCCTGCAAAGCAGGATTCTATTTTAATTATTTGACGGAAGGAGCGTGATAATTTGGAGATATATTCCGAGGATGAAAAATATATGAAGCTCGCGATTGAGCTGGCGAAAAGGGGAGCAGGGCATGTGAATCCCAATCCGCTTGTGGGAGCGGTTATTGTCAGGGATGGCAGAATCATTGGAACAGGATGGCATAAGGAGTTCGGTGGTCTTCACGCGGAGCGCAATGCCTTTGCGGACTGTACGGAATCGACAGAGGGAGCAGTGTTGTATGTGACCTTGGAGCCCTGCTGTCATTACGGAAAGACGCCGCCTTGTACCGAGGCAATCTTAGAGCATAAAGTTGGCCGTGTTGTGATTGGGTCAAGAGATCCGAATCCGCTTGTGGCAGGGCGCGGAGTTATGATTCTACGGGATCATGGCATTGCAGTGACAGAGGGTGTTCTGAAAGAAGAATGTGATAACTTAAACCGCGTGTTTTTTCACTATATAGAAAAAAAGCGGCCCTATGTTGTGATGAAATACGCGATGACCATGGATGGCAAGATCGCCACAGTCGCCGGAAAGTCCCGTTGGATTACAGGCGAGGCGGCGAGGGAGCGTGTGCACCTTGACAGGAACCGCTATATGGCAATCATGGCGGGGGTGCAAACCGTGCTTGCGGATGATCCTATGCTAAACTGCCGCATAGAAAACGGCAGGAATCCGGTACGGATTATCTGTGATACAACGCTGCGCGCACCGCTTGACTCCAACATTGTAACCACGGCAAAGGAGATACCGACCATTCTTGCCACTTGCTGCATGGAGGAAGAAAAGATAGGGTTGTACCGTGATATGGCATGTCAGGTGCTTTCGCTCCCCGAAAAGGAGGGTCATGTAGATCTCGCGGCGCTTATGGAGGTGCTTGGCGGGCGTGGAATCGACAGCATTTTATTGGAGGGCGGCGGGATCTTGAATGAGGCGGCTTTAAAAGCGGGAATTGTAAATCTGGTGCAGACATATATTGCGCCAAAGATTTTTGGCGGCGCGACTGCGCCGACTCCCGTGAGCGGTGCGGGCGTGGATGAGCCGGACGAGGCGTACCGTCTGCGCCCCGTCGGAATGCAGCGGATAGGGGAAGATATTTTGCTGGAAAGCGAGGTGATACCGTGTTCACCGGAATCATAGAGGAAGTAGGAAAGATTAAGTCAGTGAGAAAGGAGCGTCATTCTGCCGTTCTTTCAGTAGCAGCAAAAAAAGCGCTGGAGGATGTGCAGGTCGGTGACAGCATAGCAGTAAACGGGGTATGTCTGACGGTAACGGGATTTGGGGATCAGGAATTTACGGCAGACGTGATGCATGAGACAATGAATCGTTCCTCGCTGGGAAATTTAAAGATAGGGGATGATGTGAATCTGGAGCGTGCGATGCGTCTTGGCGGACGCTTTGGCGGACACATTGTGTCAGGACATATTGATGGCACGGCGGAGATAGCGGATATAAAAAAGGATGAAAATGCAGTTTGGTATACCCTGCGTGCAGAACCTGAGATTTTGCGTTATATCGTGGAAAAGGGATCCGTTGCGGTAGACGGCATCAGCCTGACCGTCGCGTTTGTGACAGACCGGGAATTTGGCGTTTCCGTGATACCGCACACAAGGACCGTGACTGCACTTGGAAAAAAGAGAATTGGAGAAGTAGTCAATATAGAAAATGATTGTATCGGAAAATATGTAGAGAAGCTCTTGGGCTTTCCTGGCGAAACGCCATATGATGCAGGAACATCAAAAAAGGCGGATGCGAGCACACTCACAAAAGAAAAGTTACTAAGCCTGGGTTTTTATTGAGAAGCATTTTAAGGTATGCGAAGAGAAAGGAAGGGATATAAACATGGAATACCATACAATTGAGGAGGCGCTTGACGAGCTGCGTCAAGGGAGGATTATACTTGTGACTGACGATGAGGAGCGGGAGAATGAGGGAGATTTCATCTGTGCGGCAGAATTTGCCACAACGGAGAACGTCAACTTTATGGCCATGCATGGCAAGGGCTTGATCTGTATGCCGATGAGCGAGGAGCTTTGCAGGAAGCTGCAGTTTCCGCAGATGGTAAGCGATAATACGGACAATCATGAGACGGCGTTTACGGTATCGGTAGACCACATAGATACCACGACCGGAATTTCGGCGGCGGAGCGGGGGATGACGGCAAGGGCATGTGTGGCCGATGATGCGAAGCCGGAGGATTTTCGAAGACCGGGGCATATGTTTCCGCTTATGGCCAAAAAAAACGGTGTGCTTGAGCGAAACGGACATACCGAGGCTACCGTGGATTTGATGCGTCTTGCAGGCTTAAAGGAATGCGGGCTGTGCTGTGAGATTATGCGCGAGGACGGTACGATGATGCGGGCGGGTGAGCTTTCACAGCTGGCGGAAAAATGGAATCTGAAGATGATTACGATAAGCGCGCTTCAGGAGTATAGAAAGCGGCACGATGAGCTGACGGAGTGCGTTGCGATTACAAAGATGCCGACAAAATACGGAGAATTTACGGCACATTGTTATATCAATAAATTAAACGGGGAACACCATGTTGCTCTGGTGAAGGGAGAGATCGGGGACGGGAAGGACCTTTTGTGCCGCGTTCACTCCGAATGTCTGACCGGAGATGCGTTTGGCTCTATGCGCTGTGACTGCGGGCAGCAGTTTGCCGCGGCAATGACGCGGATTGAAAAAGAGGGGCGCGGAGTCCTTCTCTACATGCGTCAGGAGGGGCGCGGGATCGGCCTTATGAACAAGCTGCGCGCCTATGAGCTTCAGGACAAGGGGATGGATACCTTAGACGCGAATCTTGCACTCGGATTTCCGGGGGATATGCGCGAATATTACATCGGCGCACAGATCCTGCGCGATCTGGGCGTCAGGGAACTTCGGCTTCTGACAAACAATCCCGATAAAGTGTATCAGCTTTCCGGCTTTGGGATGGAGATTAAAAAGAGGGAGCCGATTCAGATGGATGCGACTGCGTATGATTTGTTTTATTTGAAGACAAAACAAAAACGCATGGGACATATTTTAAACTATAATGAAAAAGGAGAATAAACATGAATGTATTTGAAGGAAAATTAGTATCAGAGGAAATCAGAATAGGAATTGTTGCGGCGAGATTTAACGAATTTATCGTATCCAAGCTGCTCTCGGGGGCTGTGGACGGACTGGTGCGCCACAATGTAAAAGAAGAGCAGATTGACGTAGCATGGGTGCCGGGGGCATTTGAGATCCCTCTTATCGCTTCCAAAATGGCGGAGAGCAAAAAATATGATGCCGTGATCTGCCTTGGAGCCGTCATTCGCGGAAACACAAGCCACTACGACTACGTTTGCAGCGAGGTTTCCAAGGGAATTGCCCAGGTATCCCTAAACAGCGGAATACCGGTGATGTTCGGTGTGCTGACGACGGAAAATATTGAGCAGGCAATTGAGCGCGCCGGGACAAAGGCCGGAAACAAAGGGTTTGAGTGCGCCGAGGGAGCGATCGAGATGGTTAATTTAATCCGTGGAATGAACACAAAATAATTCATACCTCAGGCAGCAGCTTCAAAAATTCTGCCGTGGAAGCGGAATGCACAAGATTGGGATTGATCGAGGCGGCAAGTCTGCGTTCCGGCATTTTTTCCGTTGTGTTTAAGAGAAACAAATCCTTCGTATCACCGGAGAGACAGTAGTCGGGAATACAGGCAATGCCGAGTCCGATGCGGGCAAGGTCAATCAGCAGATCATTGCTGCTAAGTTCAATTTCAGGAATCAGCTCCAGCTGATGCCGTAAAAAAATACCTCGCAGGAATTCACTTGTCGTGCTTTTCTTATCCAGCATCAGGATCGGGTATCCGGTCAGTTCGGCAAACGTGATTTCCTGCTGTTTTAAATTAAAATACAATGGATTGGCGATAAATACATCATGGAATTCCAACACGGTTTTTTGGATATAGGAGTGATTAAGCCGTACATTGGGGAAGTTTGTGACAATCAAATCAACCTTGCCCTGCTCCAACAATTCCACACATTTTCCGGAAGTGGCGTTCGTCACCTTAATGGGAATGTTGGGGAAGCTTTTGTGAAACCGGCTTAAATAGGGAACCAGAAAATAGCGGCAGATCGTGTCGCTTGCTCCGATGTGCAGCTGTCCAAGGCCGAGCGCGCCGCCCTCAAGCAGCTGGTTTTCCCCGCGGTGAATTAAGTTCATGGCAGGCTCGATATGTTTTAGGAGCACGCTGCCTGCCGGGGTAAGCGAAACCTTTTTGGTGCTGCGGACAAACAGGGGCTGTCCCAATTTTTTCTCCAGCGTTTTGACGGACTGGCTGACCGCAGATTGTGAGATGTACAGCTGTTTGCTGGCCTCAGAGAAGCTCAGGGAGGCAGCGACGTGATAAAATACTTTGTAGAGTTCGTAATTGATGTCCATAGTGGCTCCTTGTATATGAAGATTTGTTCTGCGTAATCTGCCGGGAGATTTAACCGCCGAAGCAATAAAATGTGTTTTCTTAATTATAACATAAGATATTGCATTAGCGAATCTTATAAGTGAAATTAAATATATTAATTATGCTAATTCTTTCTGAATGTGGTATACTATGGCATGAGGGGATTTGGCATGAGGAGGGGCCCGGCTTGCCGGGAGGAGCCCTGATGCCCTATGGCATGAGGGAACTTGGCATGAGGGGATTTGGCATGAGGAGGGACCCGGCTTGCCGGGAGGAGTCCTGATGCCCCTAGGTCTGGCGAAGCTGGGAGGAGCCCTGATGCCTTGTATCGGGGAAGATATGGTTTATCTATATGTGTAAGAGGATGGAGAGCGGTAAATCAAATACCAAGCTGCAGGCAGCGAGGTATTTGCCCCTCGCGGCATTCGCCAAATATCCGCGCATACCCGCAGGGCACTTTACCCGCAGGGCACTTAGCGCGGCTGCTTGGCTCATTGCTCGCGGGAATAAATACAATTCAGGAGGATGTTCTATGAGCAATGTAAAAAGGGTGTATGTAGAGAAGAAAAAGGCATATGCAGTGGCGGCAAAGGAGCTTTGGTCGGAGATTAAAAGCTATCTCGGAATTAAAACAGTGACCGATGTCAGGGTGTTGATTCGCTATGACATTGAAAATATTTCCGAGGATGTCTATAAAAGAGCGCTTGCTACGGTATTTTCGGAGCCGCCGGTGGATGACGTTTATGAGGAGACGATTGACCTTGCGGGCGGAAAGGCATTTGTCGTTGAGTATCTTCCGGGACAGTTCGACCAGAGGGCGGATTCTGCGGAGCAGTGCGTGAAACTGCTGAAGGAGGATGAGGAGCCGATTATCCGCACGGCGACGGCTTATGTGATTTACGGTGAGATTGACGAGGCGCAGCTTGCGGCGATCAAGGAGCACTGTATCAATCCGGTGGATTCTAGAGAGGCGGGGATGGACAAGCCGCAGACTCTGATACAGGAATTTGAGGAGCCGAAGGATATTCAGATTTTTGACGGATTTTGTGGGATGCCGGAAAAGGAATTGCAGTCTCTTTATGACTCCCTCAATCTTGCAATGACGTTTAAGGATTTTTTGCATATCCAGAATTATTTTAAGAATGAGGAGAAGAGGGATCCGTCCATGACGGAGATCCGCGTGCTTGATACCTACTGGTCCGATCATTGCCGTCACACGACATTTTCCACGGAGCTGAAGGATGTGACCTTTGCAGACGGCTATTACCGCGGGCCGATTGAGGAGACATATCGGGATTATCTTGCTACCCACAAAAGCATGTATGAGGGAAGAGATGATAAATTTGTCTGCCTGATGGATATCGCGTTGATGGCGATGAAGCGTCTGAAAAAAGAGGGAAAACTTGCGGATCAGGAGGAATCCGATGAAATCAATGCATGTTCGATTGTCGTTCCGGTAGAAGTGGACGGGGAGACGGAGGAGTGGCTTGTCAACTTTAAGAATGAGACGCACAATCATCCGACGGAGATTGAGCCTTTCGGCGGGGCCGCAACGTGCCTGGGCGGTGCGATCCGTGACCCACTCTCGGGGCGTACTTATGTATATCAGGCCATGCGCGTGACGGGTGCGGCAGACCCGACGGTATCGGTAAAGGATACCATGAAAGGAAAGCTGCCGCAGAAGAAGCTGGTTCGCGGCGCGGCGCACGGATACAGCTCTTACGGCAACCAGATCGGACTTGCGACCGGCTATGTCAAGGAAATTTACCATCCGGATTATGTGGCGAAGAGAATGGAGATCGGAGCAGTGATGGGGGCGGCTCCAAGACGCGCCGTACAGAGGCTGACTTCCGATCCGGGAGATATCATTATCCTCTTGGGCGGGCGCACGGGGCGCGACGGCTGCGGCGGCGCGACAGGCTCTTCAAAAGCGCACACGACAAAGTCGATCGATACCTGCGGCGCCGAGGTGCAGAAAGGAAATCCTCCGACAGAGCGTAAAATTCAGAGATTATTCCGCCGCGAGGAAGTAAGTAAGATCATTAAGAAATGTAATGATTTCGGTGCGGGCGGCGTATCCGTCGCAATCGGAGAGCTTGCGGACGGACTTCGCGTTGATCTTGATAAGGTGCCGAAAAAGTATGCGGGGTTAGACGGCACGGAGCTTGCAATTTCCGAGTCGCAGGAGCGTATGGCGGTTGTGATTGCGCCGGAGGACGTTGATAAATTTTTGGGCTATGCCGCAGAGGAGAACTTAGAGGCCGTAAAGGTTGCCGTTGTAACAGAAGATCCGCGCTTGATTCTAGTGTGGAGAGGAAAAGAGATTGTCAACATTTCCAGGGCGTTTCTTGACACCAACGGCGCGCATCAGGAGACGACGGCTGCCGTTTTGATGCCGGATGAAAAAGAGAAATATTTTGATAAGATTGAGTCGAAGAAGGTTGCGGATGCACTTGGAAACAAAGATAAAAAGGCGGCGTATCTGGCGATGCTCTCGGATCTGAATGTGTGTTCACAGAAGGGACTTGTGGAGCGGTTTGACGGTTCCATCGGAGCGGGAAGCGTATTCATGCCGTACGGCGGAAAGTATCAGCTGACCGAGACGCAGAGCATGGTCGCAAAGCTTCCGGTTGCTAAGGGCAAATGCGATACCGTGACGATGATGAGCTACGGCTTTAATCCGTATTTATCTTCCTGGAGCCCGTACCACGGCGCGGCCTATGCAGTGCTTGAGTCCGTGTCGAGAATTGTGACGGCGGGCGGTGATTATAAGAAAATCCGTTTTACTTTCCAGGAGTATTTCCGCAGAATGTCACAAGAGCCGTCCCGTTGGAGCCAGCCACTTGCGGCGCTGCTTGGAGCATACAGCGCGCAGATTGCGTTCGGCCTGCCGTCTGTCGGCGGTAAGGATTCCATGTCGGGAAGCTTTAATGAGATAGACGTGCCGCCGACACTTGTTTCCTTTGCGGTGGATGTGGCAAAAGAAAAAGACATTATTACGCCGGAGTTAAAGGCGGCGGGGAATAAGCTGTATCTGTTTACTATAGAGAAGGATGCGTACGATCTGCCGGATTACGCGCAGATTATGAAATTGTATGACAGGGTTCATGCGCTGATCGGGAAAGGGGCTGTTATATCCGCTTACGCGCTGGACGCATACGGGCTTGCGGCGGCGTTAAGTAAAATGGCGTTCGGCAACAAGCTGGGCGTTACGGTAGATGAGACGGTGACAGATATGGAAATGTTTGCGCCGGGATTCGGAAATATTGTCGCAGAAGTCTCGCCGGAGTTTGTTTCGGAAATAGAAAAAGAAATGAGAGAAGCCGGGCTTGCACACAATTGTAAAGCCGTCGGTGAGGTGAATGACAGAAAGCAGTTTGTTTATGGCGACATGGTAGTCGGTATGGAAGAGGCGCTGGAGGCCTGGACGGCTACGCTGGAAAAAGTGTTCCCTACAAAGGCGGCTGACGGGACAGACGAGGTAGAGAGCGGGCTTTACGATACGAAAGAGATTTACGTCTGCAAAAACAAGGTTGCAAAGCCAAACGTATTTATTCCGGTATTTCCGGGAACGAACTGTGAATACGACAGCGCGAGGGCGTTTGAGCGCGCAGGAGCGGATGTGACCGTCAAGGTCTTTAAGAACCTGACGGCGGAGGATATCAGGGATTCCGTCGGGGAGTTTGTGGAGGCAATCAGACAGGCGCAGATTATCATGTTTCCGGGCGGCTTTTCTGCGGGCGACGAGCCGGAGGGCTCGGCAAAGTTCTTTGCAACGGCGTTCCGCAATGAGAAGATAAAGGAAGCCGTGAGTGAATTGCTCGCGAAGCGTGACGGGCTTGCGCTTGGCATCTGCAACGGTTTTCAGGCGCTCATTAAACTTGGGCTTGTGCCTTACGGCGAGATTACGCAGCAGAGGGCGGATTCCCCGACGCTGACTTATAACACGATCGGACGCCATATTTCCAAGATGGTCTATACAAAGGTAGTGACCAACAAATCCCCGTGGTTACAGGGAGCGCGTCTTGGAGCGGTATACTGCAGCCCTGCTTCCCACGGCGAGGGGCGTTTCGTTGCTCCTAAGGAATGGTTAGATAAGCTGTTTGAGAACGGACAGGTTGCGACACAGTATGTCAATGAGGCGGGCGTGCCTACGATGGACGAGGAGTGGAATGTCAACGGCTCCTATATGGCAATTGAGGGAATCACCAGCCCGGACGGACGCGTGCTCGGCAAGATGGCGCATGCGGAACGCCGCGGCGAATCGGTGGCAGTCAATATTTACGGTGAGCAGGATCTGAAGCTGTTTGAATCAGGCGTAGCGTATTTCAAATAAAAGCCGGCGGACGAAGCTTGTATTAAAGGAGACAATCATGGAGAACAATAGAACAAAGCAGATATCAAATGAAAAGGCGGAGGCTGCGATTATAGAATATAAGGCAGAGCGGACGAAGGAGAATTTTAGCAAGGTTCTGAATCTGCTGCGTCCGTCGCAGCTGTTCGTTCCGGCATTGATAAATGAGGACAAAAAGCCGCTGCCGCTCTTTTTGAAAAACAATGAGGAAGAGCAGTTTTTGGCGGTTTTTACCAGTCAAAAGCATGCGTCGGAGGAGCTAAAGCGCCAGGCGGTTATGGTAATGCCGTTTCCGGTGTGCAACAGCCTGGTGGCGAATGATAAATTTAATTTAAAGGGAATGGTGATTAACCCGTATACGGACAATCTGATTCTAAAGGCGGAGTTGGTGAAACGGCTGTATGAGGCGGACATCACGCTTGCGAAGCAGGTAAACGAGAAACGGGCGGAGCTGACGCCGGCACAGTACAGACAGCGTATCCGCAGCCAGGTGGAATACGGCATATTGCCGGGAAAGCTCTATACCGAGGGGGAGGCGTTTGTAAACAGGCTATGCGACGAGAAGGAGGCGCTGATCTATCAGATTTTTTCGGATGCCTGCATAGGGGGAAAGGGAAATCCGTTTTCCAAGTCGGACTTCGCGGTTATGGCGATGACGATAAGCAGCAACCTGCTTTTAATTCGTGTGGATATGCCCGCAAAGGCGGACGGCGAGCCGTTTTGCTATCGCGTATATGTAACCTTCCATCCCGAAACGAAGGAAAGCGATTATTATGTCATTGAAAAGAATCCGAAAGCGGAAGGACGCCGGCTCGGAAGAGTTGGAGCCGACGGGAAGCATGAGGATATAGGGGAGGCTCCGGTAGAGGGCGTCGAACTTCAGGAAATTATTGACCGAAGCTCTATAAATTGATAAACTAAGAATAGTTCGCCGTGTTTTTGCGGAGATAAATATTTAAGGAATGCAGTGGAGGTAGAAATGGAAGAGAGAACAATCCCTTATAAAATTTATTTGGAAGAAAGCGAGATGCCAAAGCAGTGGTACAATGTGCGTGCCGATATGAAGAACAAACCGGCGCCGCTTTTGAATCCGGGAACGCTTGCGCCGATGACGGCGGAAGAACTCGGGCATGTATTTTGTGATGAGCTTGTGGCGCAGGAGCTGGACGATACGACAAGATTTATTGATATTCCGGTAGAAATTCAGGATTTTTATAAAATGTACCGTCCGTCGCCGCTTGTGCGCGCATATTGTCTTGAGAAAAAGCTTGAGACGCCGGCAAAAATTTATTACAAGTTTGAAGGAAACAATACGAGCGGGAGCCATAAGTTAAATTCAGCAATTGCGCAGGCCTACTATGCGAAAAAGCAGGGATTAAAGGGTGTGACGACGGAGACCGGCGCAGGACAATGGGGAACGGCGCTCTCTATGGCGTGTTCTTACTTTGATTTGGACTGTAAGGTATTTATGGTGAAGGTTTCTTATGAGCAAAAGCCGTTTCGCCGCGAGGTGATGCGTACTTATGGCGCGAGTGTGACGCCGTCGCCGTCGGAGACGACAGAGGTGGGAAGAAAAATTCTCGCAGAGCATCCGGGCACAACGGGAAGTCTTGGCTGTGCAATTTCGGAGGCAGTAGAGGCGGCTACACAGTCTGAGGGCTACCGCTATGTACTGGGAAGCGTACTTAATCAGGTGCTTTTGCATCAGTCCGTAATCGGAATGGAGACAAAGACGGCTCTGGATAAATATGGAATTACGCCGGATATCATTATCGGATGTGCCGGAGGCGGCTCGAATCTCGGAGGTCTGATTTCTCCGTTTATGGGTGAGAAATTAAGGGGCGAGAAGGATTATCGCATTATTGCGGTAGAGCCGGCGTCCTGTCCAAGCTTCACAAGAGGAAAATACGCATATGATTTCTGCGATACCGGAAAGGTGTGTCCGTTGGCGAAAATGTACACGCTTGGCAGCGGCTTTATACCGTCTGCGAACCATGCGGGAGGCCTTCGCTATCACGGAATGAGCTCCACCTTATCGCAGCTTTATGACGACGGATTGATGGAGGCAAGAAGCGTAGAGCAGACCGCGGTATTTGAAGCGGCGGAGCAGTTTGCGAGAGTAGAGGGAATCCTTCCGGCGCCGGAAAGCTCCCATGCAATCCGCGTAGCAATCGACGAAGCTTTAAAATGCAAGGAGACAGGCGAGGAGAAGACAATCGTATTCGGACTTACCGGAACGGGATATTTCGATATGGTGGCGTATGAGAAATATAACAACGGCGAGATGAGCGACTATATACCTACGGATGAGGATCTTGCAGCAGGGCTTGCGGGACTGCCGAAGGTAGAGTAAAAATATTATAATTATTCAGTTAAGGACTTTGCATTTTGCTGCAAAGTCCTTAATTGTGAAGCCGAAGGCGGAATAGATACGATAATGTTTTGTCGTTGATTTTTTGACACCCGAATCCATTAATTTAAGAGGAGAATCGGGATGAGCGCGCTTCAAAATACAATATCTATATTTATCCGGAATTTTATTTTAAAGATTTAAAGTATTATGCAGATTTAGCTATTGTAGAGATGGATATGAGTGATGATTCATTTTTTCTTGGAGATAGAATGTGTTTGGTTGCATTGGTTTGATGGTCGAAGTATCAATAATTGGGCGAACGGTCGTTTGACACGCTAAAATCATCGGATATACTTTTCAACCACAGATGTAGGACGGATTTTGCGGACATTCAAAATAAAAATGAATGTGGAGGTAACAG
>CANOCV010000076.1 GCA_947564465.1 uncultured Roseburia sp.
TATGTGTGTGTAGCTCAGCTGGATAGAGCACTTGGCTACGGACCAAGGTGTCGGGGGTTCGAATCCTCTCACGCACGTTATAATGATCCCTTGAAAACTTAGTGTTTTCAAGGGATTTTTAGTTGCCATGCATCTGGAGGAAGCTGCCGGTGGCAGGTTCCGTAAGTATTATAGGAAAGACCTTGTTGCTATGAAGTGTTAAAGTCTATGACTTTTCTATGATATAAGAATATGATGCGTACTTGCGCGAGAAGAAGATGTTACTACGTGAGAGAAGCTATCGGCGATAGTTTCTTTTATTGCATTTTTTTGTTTATTAGATATAATGTAGAGTATATAAAATGATTCTGTATGGGAAAATTGATGCAAAAGCGAGGTAATATATGAAAAACAGATGGAAAAAAACAGTGGCGTTTTTGCTGCTTGTGACAGCAGGATTTACGTTCTCGACAGATGACGCTGTAATGGCGGTGACAGGTAATCGTACGGAAGTGAGCGCACAGACGCAGACAGAGAAAGGCACGGAAGTGAGTACGGAAACGGGAACGGAGAAAAGCACGGAAGTGAGTACGGAGACAGGAACGGAGAAAAGCACGGAAGTGAATACGGAGACGGGAACGGAGAAAGGTACGGAAGCGAGTACAGAGGGAAGTACGGAAACAAAACCGGTTCCCGGTGTCAATAAAATGCAGCAGCAAATTACCGGGGTATCGGATAGCTACAAGAAAAAAAGCACATCCAAGGCGTTCTTTCTAAAAGCAAGAACGAATGGCGACGGCGCTGTCAGCTATGTCTCCAGTAACCGTAAAGTCGTGAAGGTAGGGAAAACCTCCGGAAAGGTGACAATAAAAGGCGGCGGCAGCGCACAAATCACGATAACTGCTGCGGAGACAGAAAAATACGCCGGGGCGGTGCGGACGATTACGGTAAACGTGTCCAAGGTGAAGCAGACGATAAAGGTAGCAAACATGCAACAAAGCGTTTCGAAGCGTGAATTAAAACGGAAGAAGCAGACGTTTATGATCGCGGCGAAGGCGAAGGGCAGGCTGAGCTATAAGGTTACAAAGGGAAAAAAGTACATTTCGGTAAACAAAAAGGGGAAGGTTACGGTCAAAAAAAATACTCCGAATGGAACCTACAAGATCCGAGTTACGGCAGCGGCTACGGCAAAGTATAAAAAGACGGCAAAGACAGTGAAAGTGCTCGTTGACGGCAAAGACTATCTGATTGTAATTGATGCCGGTCATCAGAGGAGAGGGAACAATGAGCAGGAGCCGGTGGGGCCGAATGCAAGCGCAACTAAGCCGAAGGTGTCGGGAGGGACGACAGGATGCGTGACGGGACTGCATGAGTATGAGCTGAGTCTTATCGTGGCGTTGAAGCTGCGTGATCAGCTGGTAAATCGTGGTTATGAGGTGGTTATGGTGAGAGAGTCGCATGACGTAAATATCAGTAATCGTGAGAGAGCACAGATTGCCAATGACTGCAGTGCGGACGCTTTTATCCGTATTCATGCAAACGGCTCTGTAAATGCGTCGGCAAACGGGGCGATGACAATCTGTCAGACGCCGTCGAACCCTTATAATGGTGCGCTGTATACAAAAAGCAGACAATTGTCGGAAAAAGTTTTAAACCACTTGGTAGCACAGACGGGATGTAAGAAGGAATATGTGTGGGAGACGGATACAATGAGCGGAATAAACTGGTGTCAGGTACCGGTAACAATTGTAGAAATGGGGTATATGACAAATCCGGCTGAAGACAGACGCATGGCAACAGATTCCTATCAGTCGAAGCTTGCACTTGGGATTGCGGACGGGATTGACGCGTATTTTGGATATTAACGGGTATATTTGAGGATAAGATAAAAGAAGGGTAGATATGATACAGGATATAGAGCCAAAAATTTATCATGCCGCGTATGAGTCAGGCTGTATACAGGATAAAAGCGTGTTGCTGCTTTTTTTCGGTGACAGAGTACTGATTCATAGAGGTAAAAATGCAATGCTGCCGTGCTATGAAGAGCTACAGCGGAGGTTCGGTTTATCAAAGTCAGAAAAATCCGTGTTTCAGTATTTGTTTTCCATAGATGAGACGAAATATTTTTGTATGAGAGGAAAAGAACTGAAGATAGAGACAGATGGCGGCGATTACGAGTATGTGAAGATTAGAAGTCTTAGAGAATTTGCGGCGAGAGAGGATTGTTTTGCGGTATCCACAGGGTATCAGTTGTATAACTGGTATCAGGACAATAGGTATTGCGGCAGGTGCGGCCAAAACCTGGAGGCGGGCAAAAAAGAGCGAATATTGTTTTGCCCCGAATGTCGGAATGTCTTTTATCCGAAAATAGCTCCGGCAGTTATTGTGGCGGTAACGGATGGGGAGAGAATTTTGGTGACAAAATATGCAGGCAGAGAATATAAAAAATATGCGTTGATTGCAGGATTTTGCGAGATTGGGGAGACTGCCGAGGATACGGTAAGGAGAGAGGTTATGGAGGAGGTTGGTCTGCGGGTGAAAAATATCCGTTATTATAAGAGCCAGCCTTGGGGATTTGACAGTAATCTCTTGTTGGGGTACTTTGCGCAGTTAGACGGAGAGGACCGTGTCCGTATTGAGGAGGAGGAGCTTGCGGAGGCCAAATGGAAGGACCGCGGAGAAATTTCGGATATGGATGACGGTATCAGCCTGACGAGAGAGATGATGGAGGTCTTTGCGAAAGGAAAAGAAAAGCTGCTATGAGCGGCCGTTAGGCCGTGAATGTAACAAAGAAAACGGCAGATTCCTTGACAGCTATATGAAAAATGGTATATCATGATAGTTGGGAAAGAAAACGTAGTATAGGGGAAAAAAGATGGCGATGATAAAAGTACCAAAGGGGCAGAAGTTTATTAAGCGTGAAGATAAGATGAGCCAACTGTATCTGGTGGTTCAGGGGAAGGTACAACAGGTTTCGGGAAGCAATGCATGTATTCTTGAAAGCGGAAGTCTTGTGGGAATTGCCGATTGTGGCAGTGTAATGTATCAATGTGAGTATACGGCGGCGGAGGAATGCATGCTGTATCCGTTTCCATATGAGAAACCACAGGATTTTCAAAAGATTTTTGAGAGTCAGCCCAAGTATGCGACGGCATTTTTGCAGGCAACGTTAAGACAGGCATCAGATCTGCTGGGCCGCTATGGGCAGATGGAAAAAATTGCGCAGAAGTTTTATCTCACAGTGATGGAATTTTACCGAAGATATACAATTTACTGTAAAGGGAATGAACTGCCGGAAAAGCCGCTCCGCCGTATGGAGAATATGGTGATGCCGGGAAGCGATAAGAAGCCCGGCAGTTGGGAGATTCCTTTTTTTAAGGGAATGCAGGAGTTGTCGTCGGCAGATCTTGATCAGTTTTATAAGAACAGGCATATACTTGTCATAGGTGAGATTATGCATGCGGCGAGGGCGATGTCGGCGGCTTTGGATGAGACTGACAGGATGCGCATGTATCTTAGAAGTAATCAGGATATTTTGCTTCGTGAGCGGGGCGATGATTTGTTTGAACTGTACCAGGAGCTTGCGACGCTGGTTGCCGAGAAAAACGGAGACTTCAAACCGATTTTGGAGGATGTAAATAAATTAAAGACTTACTTAAAAGAGAGCGGGCTTTACAGGAAGGATGTTTTAGAGCAGCGGTTTAAGGCGTTTGATGATTGTGATTTTGAGGCAATTCGTCAGAAGGCATTGGAAGAAAAAGATATGCTGGCCAACCAGGGAACCGGCGGTGACGGCGAGGACTGCCTGAAATATATTATGAACTATGCCGGATGTGAGGACTCTGAGGCGGAACATATGCGTGAAATTCTCGATAAGTTTTCTGCAATCGGCGATGATTATGCGCAGGATGACGTTTCCAGGAAGCTTCGTCGGGAAATAACATCCGTATTTTATGAGATATATAAGAAAGTATTTCAGCGTTCGCTTGAGGAAAAGGAGCTGTCCCCGATTATTCAGATGTTTCTTTATTTCGGCTTTTTGGATGCAGGAACCGCAGGGGCGGACAATGCAAACATTCTCTACGATTTGACGAGCAGGATGTCAGAGTGTCGTTCGGAGCATGTCTATACGATGTATGATTGGCTGCTTGGAATTTATGAGGGAAAGAATGAGCCGTCCAAAAATGAGTTTGATCTGGATTATGTGGGATACTTAAACGAGCAGAAGCGTATGGGAGTATTCACAGACGCGCAGATACAAGAGATGAAAAATGACAACTGGGAGAAGGTTGTGTTTGAGCTTGAGAATATGTTTGTGTCGGCGAGCCGCGTGACCTATGGCAAGATTTCTACATATACTCCGGTATTTTCGGAGAATGATGTTGTGGGTAACTTGGAGAATATGTTTGTGACGGCAGAGAGAATTGAGACGGCAATCAACGATATCCGCGCAGTAGATTTTTCTATTTTCTATCATGAAGTGATTTTCTCTGATCCGCAGCATGGCGTCAATAAGGAGATGATACAGAAGGAGATTCTTCCGGATGTAATTCTGATGCCTAATATCGGAATCAGGGCTATGATGTGGCAGGAGACGGCGGGATTGAAGCGCGATACTTCTGCGCGTTTCGTATTTCCTATTTTTACGGCAGTGAGCCTTGAGGATATGATGTTGACGAATTGCGGGCGTTATCGCTGGGAAATCTGCCGAAAAATACAGGGAATGCGCTGGAATGATATTACAGAGCCGTCGCTTACATCGGAATATTGTGATTATGTACAGTTTTACCGTAAGAACCATGATCTGTCGGTAGACGCAAAAGAGAAAATAAAAACCGCGCTTGTGAGGGCGAAAAATAATTTCCGTGAAGTGTTTGTCATGGATTATGCCAGCTGGATCAGATATGAGGCAAACGGGAGCTTCCGTCTGAATCGAATTGCAAGGGATATTATTTTCCGCTACTGTCCGTTTAATAAGACAATACGGGACAGCTTGCGTGATAATCCGATGTATCAGGATATTTTCCAGAAATATACGATTTTTAATGAGCGTAAAATCCGTCATGCAAAAACATTTACGGATAAATATGTAAAGAGCGGAGGAGAGATTACGCCGGAGCTGCAGGATCACTTGGATTTCTTTGATATGTAATTTATAAAATTTTTGAAAAAGAGATACTGTGTGAATAATATTGCCTGAATGCTGACATAATAATTTTGTACCACGATAGAGAACAAAAAGTTCTCTGGTAGGAAGAAAAAGGAGGCAGCATCATGGCTAAGAATAATGAAAGTGCAAACAACAAATCCACAAACAGCAATTCTCAGAACAGTAACTCACAGAATAGCAATTCTCAGAACAGCAGTTCACAGAACAGCAGCTCTAAGAACAGCTATTCTCAGAATGATTATGGTGAGAACAGTTACAGCAACGCAAGCTCTAACAGCTCAAAAAACAAATCATCTAACAAGTCTTCGAATAAGTCCGAAAACTGCAGAAATTCTTACTAATTTATAAGGACTGCGGGGACCAAAATACTTCTTTTAGCATAGGATAAGATAAGGAAACAGATTACAGGGAAACTCCTGTAATCTGTTTTGTTTTATCATAAATGGGGGAATTAGAGATGGAAATTCAGACGATTGGAGTATATGAGCTTTGGAAAATGGCAAAAAGAAGTGATGTCTATCTTGTCGATATAAGAGATCCGGAAGATTATCGTGAGTTTCATGTGGACGGTGCGCATAATCTGCCTTATGAGGAAATCGGACGATGGAAGAATACGCTGCCGAAAAATAAAAGAATTGTTCTGTATTGCGAACACGGAAGCACAAGTATGATGGCGGCCAAGCAGCTGGTCAGGATGGGGTACGAGATTTATACGCTGGTAGGCGGAATCAATGCGTTAAATAGTTAAATAATTAGAGGATATCGGCAGCCGGCGGGAGAAATTGACATTGACAGTGCAGGCCGGAACAGATAATATTGAAGATGAAAAGACTTGTCCGAAGGCCTTGCCGGACTGGAATGGAGAAAACAGATGAAAAAATATGAGTTGATTGCACCATGCCATTTTGGACTGGAGGCAGTTTTAAAAAGGGAGATATACGATCTTGGATATGAGATAACAGAGGTCGAAGATGGGAGAGTAACCTTTGAAGGGGATGCGGAAGCCATCTGCCGCGCCAATATTTTCCTTCGGACAGCGGAGCGCATTTTGCTTAAGGTCGGGAAATTTAAGGCCGTGACATTTGATGAGCTGTTTGAAGGAATTAAGGCGCTTCCGTGGGAGGAATACATACCAAGGGACGGGCGGTTTGGGGTGAAAAAGGCTTCTTCAATAAAGAGCAGGCTGTTTAGTACCTCGGCTATTCAATCTATTGTAAAAAAAGCGATAGTAGAGCGTTTGAAGGGGAAGTATCATATTGAATGGTTTGAGGAGAGCGGAGCTGATTATCCGCTGCGTCTCTTTCTCTTGAAGGATGAGGTGACAGCTGCGCTTGATACATCGGGAGAATCACTTCATAAGCGCGGCTATCGTACACTCTCGGCTAAGGCCCCGATTACAGAGACTTTGGCTGCGGCTCTGTTGCTTTTGACGCCATGGAAGAGAGATAGAATATTAGTAGATCCGTTTTGCGGCAGCGGCACGTTCCCGATTGAGGCAGCGCTTATGGCGGCCAATATTGCGCCCGGGATGAACCGCGATTTTTTGGCAAAAAAATGGACAAATCTGATTCCGGAACAATTGTGGGACGATTGCATATCGGAGGCGGAAGAACAGATTAATACGGATATAGAGGTTTATATTCAGGGATATGATATTGATAAAGAGGTGATTAAGGCGGCAAGGGAAAATGCAAGACGCGCAGGCGTAGACAAGATGATTCACTTGCAGCAGAGGGCCGTTGAGGACTTGAATCATCCTAAGAAATATGGTTTTATTATTACAAATCCTCCCTACGGGGAGAGGCTTGAGGAAAAAGCGGCGATGCCTAAGCTGTACGCGCAGATTGGGGAGGCATACAGGCGGCTTGACAGCTGGTCGATGTATCTGATCACGGGATTTGAGGATGCGCCTAAATATATTGGCGAAAAACCGGATAAGAACCGTAAAATATATAATGGGATGCTCAAAACGTATTTCTATCAGTTTTTAGGACCTAAGCCGCCGAAGAATAGGCAGAAGTAAAGAGGGAGAACATGCGGTATTCGAAAATATATATTATATTTGTACTTGTGCTTGCGGGAGCGCTCGCGGGCA
This sequence comes from uncultured Roseburia sp., assembly GCA_947564465.1. GTDB lineage: Bacteria > Bacillota > Clostridia > Lachnospirales > Lachnospiraceae > Roseburia_C. The sequence continues at coordinate 7,245 of CANOCV010000076.1, forward strand.
AGTTTTATAACGGAAAATGGATGCGCGCGGAGATTGAAGAATTTCGTGGGGCGGCTCTTGATACGGCGGACTGGAATCCGCTGATTGCAGACAGTGTAAACGAAAGAAGGCTGTCCGCGGTAATTGGTAACAGGGTTTATACGAATGAAAAAGACGGAATTTATATGGACGATAATCTCAATGTTATGATACCTGTTTCCATTATAAGGGACAGCTATAACTGCAGTGTACATTTGTATGAATCTAAGGAGCTTTTAATAGAAAAATATGATAACAGCCTCAAATTGGAGGTTGACAGCCGCACAGCAAAATATAACAATAAAGAATTAAATCTTTTATCGCCGATGACGATAAGAGACGGTCAGTATTATGTGCCCATGGAGCTGATTTCCGGTGAGCTGGGATATTCTTATGGCTGGGATATTGTGGAAAATGCGGTGACCGCCGCGAATACTTCGGGTGAGACGAATATTTTGCCGGCTTCTTATGATCTGCGTAAACGGGGAAGAAACACGGCGGTAAAGAATCAGGGAAGCAGAGGGACCTGCTGGGCGTTTGCGGCGCTCTCCGCGCTTGAGACGTCATTGCTTCCACAGGAGAATTTAGAATTTTCGCCGGATCATATGAGTCTGAAAAACAGTTTTGCGTCCAATGGCGACAATGGTGGCCAGTACACAATGAGTATGGCATATCTGACAAGCTGGCAGGGGCCGGTGCTGGAAGAGGATGATCCGTATGACGGAAAGGCGGTGGACGGCTTAAAGGCTGTAAAGCATGTGCAGGAGGCACAGGTCATCGAGAGCAAAAATTTGGACAAGATTAAGGAAGCGGTATTTAAGTACGGAGGAGTGCAGAGTGCGATTTACAGTACGCTGCGCAATGCAAAAAGCCAATCCTCTTTTTATAACAGTGTGACGAATGCCTATTGTTATGTAGGGCAGGAGAAACCAAACCACGATGTTGTGATTATTGGCTGGGATGATAATTATTCTAAGGATAATTTTGCTGTCGGATTGGAAGGAGACGGGGCTTTTATCTGCCAAAACAGCTGGGGAGAGGAATTCGGTGATGACGGTGTGTTCTATGTCTCCTATTATGATACGAATATCGGCGTGCACAATGTTGTTTATACGGATATTCAGGAGGTTGACAATTATGATAATATTTATCAGTCGGATCTGTGCGGCTGGGTCGGTCATTTGGGATACAACAGAGCAAGCGCTTACGGAGCCAATGTTTATACGGCGAAGGGCGATGAAACGGTAAAGGCGGCAGGCTTTTATGCGACCGGAAAAAATACCGAATATGAGATTTATGTTGTTCCGGAATTCGACGGGGAGGATTCACTGAATAAAGGACAGAAGGCGGCGTCCGGCAAGGTGGAGAATGCGGGATATTATACGATAGACTTTGACAGGCCGATTCACATAGCGGGCGGAGACAAATTTGCGATTGTGCTTAAGATCACGACTCCGGATTCGGAGCATCCGCTGGCAATTGAATATGCGGCTGACGAGAGTACATGGAATGTGGAGCTTGATGACGGAGAAGGCTATATCAGCCCGCAGGGAAAGGAATGGGAACGTGTGGAGGAGACGCAGAATGCGAACCTCTGCATCAAGGCATATACGATTGAGAGGTAATTACAGAAACATGGAAGAAAAGCTGATACGTATTGTAGCTGCATTTGTCAGCGTGATATCGTTGGTTTCGGTATTTGCATTATATCATTTTCCGCAGCTTCGCCTGTGGGCGGAGGAGACGGCTGCATTCAGAGAACAAAAGAGTCTGGAAGAGGATGAGCAGATGACCCGGCTTGAAATTTTAGATTACAATATGGAGAATATTGTGGAAAAGGGCGAGGGGGAAGTATTCTCGCAGCAGCTGCGGTTGGAGATCCCGGAGGGGGTAAAAAGCGAGGAGGTTACACTGGAAAACAATTATTTGACGCAGATGTTTACCATTACGATACCGCAGGCGGACGAATATTATTTATATGATTATCCGATGGTGGGAAGAAGCGACAATATTGCGGATATGACTTACAAGAGCGGTGAGGGTGAGGGGGTTGTGGAAATACAGTTCGGCGAAGTGTTTGAGGTGGAGAGCACATATGACGGGCAGTATTTGTATTTGGATTTTTTGACACCGCGGGAACTCTATGATAAAGTAATAGTAATTGATGCAGGACACGGCGGGGATTCTTCCGGCACTATTAAGCAGGGGATTAGTGAAAAGGATCTTGATCTGGCAATTGCCCTCAAGCTAAAGGAAGTATTTGAAGAGGATAAGGAATCTAAGGTCGGTCTTTATTTTACGAGAACGGATGACAGCAATCCGTCGGCTGAACAGAGGGTATCGCTGGCCAATATACTGCAGGCGGATTTGTTTATCAGCATTCACAATAATGCGACAGAAAGCGGGCGTTTTTCCAGCATCAGCGGGACATCGGTGTTATATGATGGACATGATGAGTCATTAGGAGCAAAGCATTTTGCCGAGATTTGCCTGGATGAGCTGACAAAGGCACTGGGTAGTATTAACAAGGGACTTGCGGAGGAAAATGAGACTTACATTCTCAGCGAGGCTAAGGTTCCGGCCGCTTTGATTGAGGTGGGATTTATGACAAACCAGCAGGAGCTTGCTAATTTGAATTCTGCGGAATATCAAAGACAGGCGGCAGTCGGTATTTATCAGGCTATTATGCGGGCATTTGATGAAGGGTATTGATTATGAAGAAAAAAATTATTTTTGCAACAGGTAACCAGGACAAAATGAAAGAGATCCGGATGATACTCTCCGATTTGGATGTGGAGATCATTTCGATGAAAGAGGCCGGGATTGCGGCGGATATTAAGGAAGACGGAACAACGTTTGAAGAAAATGCCGTAATTAAGGCGAAGGCAGTTGCGGCATTTACGGACGCGATTGTGATTGCGGATGACTCCGGGCTGGAGATCGACTATTTGAATAAGGAACCGGGGATTTATTCTGCCCGGTATATGGGGGAGGATACTTCATATGAGGTAAAGAACCGGAATCTTTTGGAACGTTTGGAGGGAGTGGAAAAGGAGAAACGTACGGCGCGTTTCGTGTGTGCGATTGCGGCCGTACTACCGGATCAGGAGGTGATTGTAAAGCGAGAGACGATTGAAGGTTACATTGGATATGAACCTGCTGGAGAGAACGGATTCGGCTATGATCCGATATTTTATGTGGACGAATATAATTGTTCGACTGCGCAGCTTCCGCCGGATAAGAAAAATGAGCTGAGCCATCGAGGCAAGGCTTTGCGTGCGATGAGGGACGCTCTGCGTGGAAAATGCTTGTAAAGGAAAATGTGAATGAAGCGAATGAAAATACTTGTGGTAAGTGATACACACAGAAAACACAGCAACCTTGAAAAGGTGCTTAAGAGGGAGGGCCCTCTGGATCTTATGATACACTTAGGAGATGCCGAAGGGTATGAGGAGTACATAGAGGAGGTCGCCGGCTGTCCGCTTGAAATTGTGGCCGGAAACAGTGATTTCTTTTCGCAGCTTCCGAAGGAGAAGGAAATTGCGGTAGGAAACTATCATATTTTGATTACGCATGGACATTATTATTATGTGACGGCGGGCATCGAAGATATCAAGAAGGAAGCGTTTGGAAGAGGGATGGATATTGTGATGTTCGGGCATACACACCGTCCGGTTATAGATTACGGCAGGAATGTGATTGCGGTGAATCCCGGCAGTATTTCCTGTCCGAGGCAGGAGGGAAAACAGCCGTCTTACGTTATTATGGAGATTGACGAGAATGGTAAGGCAGATTTCACAATTAATTATCTGAACTCGTATTGATTTTTGTGCAAAAAATATTCTCTGTTAGGTGTTGACATTATGGACATGCTAAGATATAATATATCTTGCGTCACGACGGCAACTGTTTTATGAAATGGTTGTTGAGTAACGGGGTGTGGCTCAGCTTGGCTAGAGCGCCTGGTTTGGGACCAGGAGGCCGCAGGTTCGAATCCTGTCACC
>CANOCV010000077.1 GCA_947564465.1 uncultured Roseburia sp.
GCCTGGTACCCCTTAGGACAAATCCGTGCGCGGAACAAAAGCTGCGCATTGAAAGCTGTTAATCCGCGAGGGTGTGCGAAGCGAACTTTTGTTCTGTTATAGGAAAGATCTTAAGATATTGCTATGTAATAGTCCTAAGGAATTCTCCAGGCAAGCCTAGTACCCCTTAGGACAAATCCGCGGGAGTGCGTGAAGCGCACTTTTGTTTAAAGAAGGAGAAGAGCTGTGATTTCGAAAACGCAATTGCGACAGATGGCAGGTTCTGTGACTTATTCCAGGGGGCAGCAGATTCAACAGATGCAGATGGTGATTGAGTTCGAGGTTCATGAATCGGGAACAGAGGATATAATTGAAGCGAAAGTGCAGGGGCAGGGACGCAAAATTTATCAGGTAGATATGCAGATTAATACGATAGATGATTTTGTTATGGAGTACTCATGTACTTGTCCGGCATATGATGCCTATGAGGGAATGTGCAAACACTGCGTAGCGGTAGGGCTGGAATACCTTTTTCATAAGAAATATCAGTATACGATAAACGATTACCAGGACAAGAGGAAGGGAAGTCTGGCAAAACTTAACGGCATTCAAAAAGGTATAAAGCGAAGTACGACACCCGAAATGAAATCGCTATTAAAGAATCAGTCGATTATGCGCGCGCTTCCGATACTGGATAAGAATACCTTCGGCCAGGTTCGTTTAGAGCCTATTCTTTATTGTGATTCTTCTATTGCTATGCTTGAGTTTCGAATCGGAAACCAGCAGATGTATGTGCTGAAGGATATTTTTTCGTTTGCGGAGCATATTCAGGGGAGCAAGGAATACGCATACGGCAAGAAGCTGAAGTTTGTTCATGTCATGGAAGCATTTGATGAGGAATCAAAGCCGTTTGTAAATTTTATCTGTAACTGGTCAAAAAATAATGCGGCAAGATATGAACAGCCTACATATTATGGTTATTATCGCGACAGCAGACCGAAGCTTCGGCAGATTCCGTTAAATGGAGGAGATCTTGAGGATTTCCTTTTGGCGGCGGGGACACAATCCATTATTGGGAATATTAACAATACAGGGGAAGACAGCTGGAGACTGACGGATGAAAAATTGCTTCGTGAGCTTACGGTGCGGGGAGAGGAGGACGGAGCGGTTGTCGAGTTGAAGCCGGTTTTTGGATTTGAATGTAATAAAAATTATGTCTACTTTAAAGAAAATAAGATTTATTTAATTCCCAGGGAAGAGCTGGAAGAAGTTAAAGATTTTATTCGCTGTATGGCGCAGATACCCAAGAGGAAGGCTTTTATCGAGAAGGAAGATATTCCGTCATTTAGCAGGGAACTGCTTCCGGTTTTGCAGAAGTATTTTTCCTGTGAACTTCAGGAATTTGACGAGAGTCGGTACGGAGTGATTTCTGCGGTTTATAAGGTTTATTTGGACGCTCCCGAGAAGGATCTTGTGACATGCAGGGCGACGGCGGCTTATGGCGGTCATGAGTATTCTGTTTATGACAGGGATACGGAGGCGCAGAAGCGTGATCTGGCGGGGGAGATGCTGTTTGCACAGACGGTTTCCGCATACTGCAATGTGTATGACGAGAACATGAAGCAGATGGCAATTGCAGATGATGAAGCATTGATTTACGAGCTGCTTACGGAGGGGATTGCCAGACTGCAGGAGATTGCGGAGGTCTATGTGTCGGATGCCCTGAAGCGGATAGAGGTGATGCATGCGCCAAAAGCTACGGTTGGTATTTCGCTGTCCGGGGATCTTTTGGAATTAAAGCTGACCTCGGATGATATGCCGATGGACGAGCTTGTGGATATGCTTTCAAAGTATGACAGGAAGAAAAAATATTACCGCCTGAAGGATGGCAGCTTTATTCATATGGAGGACGAAGGGATACAGTCATTGCTTAACGTGAAGCAGACACTGATGCTTTCCGATAAGCAGATGAAGCAGGAGACGATCAGGGTTCCGAAATATCGTGCGCTGTATCTGGATTCGGAATTGAAGGAACATCCGGCGCTTTCCTCGGCAAAGGATAAGGGATTTCGTATGCTGATACGAAATATGAAGACGATTGAGGACAATGATTTTGAGGTGCCAAAAAGTCTTGTACATGTGCTGCGGGAGTACCAGAAGAAGGGATTCCTTTGGATAAAGACGCTCTGTCACAATGGATTCGGGGGAATTTTGGCGGATGATATGGGGTTGGGAAAAACATTGCAGGTTATTGCATTTTTACTCTCGGAGCATGAAGAGGCGCAGGAGAGGAAAAATTTGAGAACACTTGTGGCGTGTCCGGCCTCTTTGGTGTATAATTGGAAAAGCGAGATAGAACGGTTTGCCCCGACACTTTCCGTAAAAATGGTTACGGGGGCGGCCGCGGAGCGTAAGAAGCTGATTGAGGAATCGAGGGAATGCGATGTTTTGATTACTTCATATGATATTTTAAAACGTGATATAACATATTACGAGGAAATACCGTTTTTCTGCGAGATTATTGATGAAGCGCAGTATATTAAGAATCATAATACGCAGGCTGCGAAGGCCGTCAAGCTTATTCAGGCAGGGTTTCGCCTGGCGCTTACCGGAACCCCGGTGGAAAACAGGCTCAGTGAGCTTTGGAGTATTTTTGATTATTTGATGCCGGATTTCCTGTATCACTATAAGCGTTTTCGGTCGGATATTGAAATACCGGTAGTGCAAAATAGCGATGAAAAGGTGACGGCAAGGCTTCAAAAGCTGATTGCGCCTTTTGTGCTGAGGAGGCTTAAGAAGGATGTGTTAAAGGATCTGCCGGATAAGCTTGAGGAGAACCGGTATGTTCAGATAGAGGGAGAGCAGCAGAAGCTTTACGATGCCCATGTAAAACGAATGCAGCTTTTGCTGGATAAGACAAGCGAGGAGGATTTCCGCACGTCGAAAATACAGATTCTTGCGGAGCTTACGAAGCTTCGTCAGCTCTGCTGTGATCCGGCGCTGTTGTTTGAGGGATATGCGGGCGGTTCCGCCAAGCTAGAGATGTGTCTGAATCTGATTGAGAATGCGGTTGAAAACGGTCATAAAATATTATTGTTTTCACAGTTCACTTCTATGCTGGAGCGTTTGCAGGCAGAACTCGACCGTGCGGGGATTTCCTATTTTTCGTTGACGGGATCGACGAATAAAGAGAAGCGGATGAAAATGGTGGAGGCCTTTCAGACGGATGATACAAAGGTATTTTGCATTTCTCTTAAGGCAGGCGGAACAGGATTGAACTTGACGGCGGCGGATATTGTTATTCATTATGACCCGTGGTGGAATTTGGCAGTGCAGAATCAGGCGACGGACAGGGCTCACAGAATCGGACAGAAGAGCACAGTAAACGTATACAAGCTGATCGCTAAGGGAACGATAGAGGATAACATTATAAAGCTTCAGGAGAAAAAACGTGAGCTGGCAGATAAGGTGCTGAGCGGAGGGGACCTGAGTGGGGCAAGCTTTACAAAAGAAGAGCTGCTCGAATTGTTAGGGGCGCTACCGTAAATGAAGGAGGAAGGTAAATGCGAATAGGATTGGGATACGATGTTCACCGTTTAGTAGAAAATAGAAAATTGGTGATTGGCGGTGTTGAGATACCGCATACACTGGGACTTTTGGGGCATTCCGATGCAGATGTGCTGCTTCATGCAATTATGGATGCGCTGCTTGGCGCTGCGGCTCTTGGGGATATCGGAAAGCATTTCCCGGATACGGACCCGGAGTATGAGGGGATTTCCAGTATAAAGCTGTTGGAGCATGTAGGAAAGCTGCTGGAGGAAAACGGATATCTGGTTGAAAATATTGATGCTACGATTATTGCGCAAAAGCCGAAAATGCGTCCGTATATCGAACAGATGGAAGAGAACATTGCAAATGCGTTAAAAATAGATAAGAGCCAGATCAATGTGAAAGCAACTACGGAAGAAGGGCTTGGATTTACCGGAAGCGGGGAGGGAATCTCTTCACAGGCAGTTTGTCTTTTGACAACAATGTATGAGAATAGCGTCGCCGTGGGGGCAGGCGGCGGATGTGCGGGCTGTTCGGGATGTCAGGGGGATACTGTTTAAAAATAATTGAAAGGTCAGAGTAACAGTTCAGTTTGTCTGAACAGTTACAAGGGCAGAAAATATGACGGGTATATTTTGTAAGATTATCGTAGTCCTCAAGAGAGATTTGTGATATACTAAAGAAGCGCACTGATGTGCGCGTAGGTCATCACCCTAGCGGGTGGTGACATGATATACTAAAGAAGCGCACTGATGTGCGCGTAGGTCATCACCCTAACGGGTGGTCACATAATATAATATTTAGAATAAGTATCTATTATATAAAGGAGAAATGACGATGAGCTATATCGAGTGGGATGATAGTTATAAAATTGGCGTTGATTTTATTGACAAGGAGCACAAGCTTCTTTTTTCAATGATGAATAGATTGCTCAAGATTAATGAAAATGAGCAGAAAAGTGAGTGGGCGTGCCGTGAAGGCGTGAAATATTTAAAAAATCATGCCATGGAACATTTTAAGCACGAAGAGGAATATATGCGGTCGATTCAATATAGCGACTATGAGATACATAAGCGTCTCCATGATGTCTTTCGGGATAAAACGCTTCCCGCCTTGGAGCAAGAAATGGAGGATTCGCAGTATTCGGGGGATTCCATTCGGCACTTCTTGGGCGTTTGTATTGGGTGGGTAGTTGCCCATACGCAGACGGAAGATCAGGCAATGAAGGGGAAGACTTCCAGTAAGTGGGTGGATCTTCCGCATGAGGAAGAGATAGAGGCTCTTGAAACAACGATTATTCAGTTGATTCAGGAGATATTCCACCTGAAGGCGAAGCTAATCAGTGAGCAGTATGCCGGAGAAAATTTTGGGAAAATGGTTTGCTGCCGCCTGTTTTATAAAGGTGAGAATAAGGAAAAATGGGAAGTTACGGTTATCTTTGAGGAATGTCTTGCGCTTAAGGTTATAAGCCGGATATTGAATACAGAATATCCGAAAATTGACGATATGGTGATTAATGTTATCCGGTATATTTCACGTCAGTTTTTGGAACGGGTTCGGGAGAGCTTTCCGACGATAGATCTTTTGAACCTGGAAAAGGAGTGTCTGTTAACCCATGAGCAGATTGTAAGTTCCTTTGAGCGAGATCATCCGTCTTGTAGTATGCTGTTTGACACGGGAGAAGGATATTTTGTATTCAGTGCAACGGCATCCGATACGATGCGAGGTAAAATTTCAACTGCAATTGATCCGCAGCATGCCATGGATGTAATTCAGGATTATCTGGTCAGGGAAAAGATGGAGCAGGAGAAACAGAAACGTAAAATTCTTGTGGTGGATGATTCTGATTTTATGCGCGGCAGGATAGTTAAATTACTTTCCGCGGACTATGAACTGATAGAAGCCAGTTCCAGCATATCTGCGATCAAGAAAATAGCGGTGAATCGTCCGGATTTAGTATTGCTGGATTATGAAATGCCCGTCTGTGACGGAAGGCAGGCGTTGGAAATGATCCGTTCGGACAAAGATATTGCAGATATTCCGGTTATCTTTCTGACAGGCAGAGGTGACAAAGAGAGCGTAAAAAATGTCGTATCTCTAAAGCCGGAGGGATATCTTTTAAAAGTAAAGCCGGATGAGGAGATAAAGAAAAGCATTGATAGTTTTTTTGAAAAGAGAAATATGGGTTAACCGTCTTCGCGGAAAGCGGCAGTGTTGACGTGCTGTGTCATTGCTCCGTTGTAATGATATAAAATCTATTGACAAAATGCGGATTGATGCATAAACTATATTATAAATAAACGCTGTCGAGCAGACGGCAGGGGAAAAGGCATTGAGCGGAAAGAGTAGTAAGTTTTGGGACTCACAGAGAGAAACTGTCATTGGCTGGAAGCAGTTTTGAGCGTCGGATTTATGAAGTGCCTCCGTGAGCCGTCCGGGTGAATGATAACCGTAGTCCGGAACGTATGCACACGTTACGTGTTATGAGGAGCGGGCTGCGACAGACAGAACCGTTCGAATCAGAGTGGAACCACGAAACTTCGTCTCTTGAGCAGAGACGGAGTTTTTTTCTATCATAGGAAAGATCTTGTTGTAGTGAAGTGTTAAAGACTATGACTTTCCTATGATAGAAAAGCTTATGCGCACTCGCGCGAGAGGAAGATATTGCTATGTAATAGCCCTAAGGAATCCCCCAGGCAAGCCTGGTACCCCTTAGGACAAATCCGCGCGCGAAAACAAAAGCTGCGCATTGAAAGTTGTTAATCCGCGAAGGTGTGCGATGCGCACTTTTGTTCTAGTCTAGGAAAGGAAAGTAATTTATAATGGGTTTTATAAAGAATGTGAAGGAAGAATTTGCACTGATCAAAGAGAGAGACCCAGCGATAAAATCTCCGATGGAAGTTTTGCTTTATCCAAGCTTTCGTGTGATGCTTAGTTACAGGCGGGCACATAAGCAATATTTAAAAGGGCATTATTTTCGGGCGAGGTATATTTCACAAAAGGCGGCGCGCAGGACAGGAATTGAGATTCATCCGGGCGCATCCATTGGAAAAGGTTTTTTTATTGACCATGGAACGGGAGTGATTATCGGCGAAACGACAATTATAGGAGATAATGTTACCCTGTATCAGGGAGTAACGCTTGGAGGTACGGGAAAGGAAACCGGCAAGCGCCACCCGACGTTAGAGGACAATGTTATGGTCAGCGCGGGAGCGAAGGTTATCGGTTCGTTTACCGTGGGTGAAAATTCCAAAATTGGGGCGGGAAGTGTCGTCTTAGAGGAAGTTCCGCCGAATTGTACGGTAGTAGGTGTGCCGGGCAGAATCGTAAAGCGTGACAATATCAAGGTACCGCGCAGCGATATGGATCAGGTTCATCTGCCGGATCCGATTATGGAGGACATTACCATGCTGCAACATGAGAATTCCAATCTTTGTAACAGAATTATTGATTTGGAGAATAAGATTAAGCAGCTGGAAAAATAGTATTATAAATAGAATAAGAGATTTCGCGTTGAAATTTCAGAGAACAGACGGAGGATTTTATGGAGAACAAAATGCAGATTTTTAACACACTGACAAGAAAGGTGGAGTCCTTTATACCGCATACGGACGGTAAGGTGAATATGTACACCTGCGGACCGACCGTGTATCATTTTGCGCATATCGGAAATTTAAGGAGCTATATTATGGAGGATGTCTTGGAGAAATCGCTCCGCTATGCCGGATATGATGTGAAGCGCGTCATGAATATTACCGATGTGGGACATTTGGCCAGTGACGCCGATACCGGAGAGGATAAAATGTTAAAGGGTGCGAAACGGGAGCACAAGACCGTGATGGAAATTGCGGATTTTTATACGAAAGCTTTCTTTTCGGACTGCGAAAAGTTAAATATAAAGCGTCCGGATGTGGTGGAGCCTGCGACAAATTGTATTTCTGAATTTATTCATATGATAGAGACGCTTCTGAACGAGGGTTACGCTTACGTGGCGGGAGAGAATGTCTATTTTGACACGTCGAAGCTAAAGGATTATTATGTGTTTTCCAGCCAGAGCGAAAAAGAGCTGATGGTAGGCGTCAGAGAGGATGTCAGCGAGGATAAGAATAAGAGGAATAAGAGCGATTTTGTACTTTGGTTTACAAAATCCAAGTTCGACAATCAGGAGTTGAAGTGGGAGAGTCCGTGGGGCGTCGGATATCCGGGCTGGCATATTGAATGCTCTTGTATCGGTATCAAGCATCTCGGAGAGTATATGGATATACACTGCGGCGGTGTCGATAATATTTTCCCGCATCATACGAATGAGATTGCCCAGAGCGAGGCGTATTTAGGACACAAATGGTGTAATTACTGGTTTCATGTGCACCACTTAAATGACAAATCAGGCAAGATGAGCAAATCAAAAGGTGATTTTTTGACAGTGTCGCTGCTGGAAGAGAAAGGATATCATCCCTTGGTGTACCGCATGTTCTGTCTGCAGTCCCATTACCGTAAGCCGTTAGAATTTTCCTATGAGGTGATGGATAATATGGAAAATTCTTACCAAAAGCTGCGGAAGTCTATTGCAAAGCTGGATGATACGACAGAATTTGAGCCGGATAAATTTGACGAATACAAAAGCAAATTTTTAGACGCTATATTGGATGATTTAAACACTTCAATGGCGCTGACGGTTGCCTATGAGGTGCTGAAAGCGGATATGAGCGATAAGACGAAGACAGAACTGCTGAAGAGTTTTGATACAGTGCTCTCCCTGGATCTTTTGGCAGGAGAGATTCCGGTCGACAACGGTGTGGACGCAGATTTTGAGGCGTACATTTTAGATAAAATTGAGGAGAGAAAGGCTGCAAAAAAAGATAAAGATTTTGCGAAGGCAGATGCGATCCGCGGTGAACTTTTAGAGAAGGGGATTATTTTGGAGGATACCAGAGAAGGGGTAAAATGGAAAAAGGCATAAATTCCTACATTATGGAACAATTTGAGTTGAATACGGTGGATGTGAAAACGTATTCGCCGCTGACGCTGGCATATATTGGAGATGAGATTTACGATTTGATTATCCGTACGGTGATTGTCGGCAGGGGAAATACAAAGCCTGCCAACCTGCACCGGGCGGCAAGCGCGCTTGTAAAGGCGCATGCGCAGTCTCAGATGATGCATACGATAGAGCCGATGCTTAACGAGGAGGAAGCTGATATTTACCGCAGGGGAAGAAACGCGAAGTCGGCGACAATGGCGAAAAATGCATCGATGTCCGATTACCGTCGGGCCACGGGATTCGAGGCGTTGATGGGATACCTTTATTTGAAGGACGAGCTGCCGCGGATTTTAGAGCTGGTAAAAGCGGCGCTGGCGCATTATAATGAAAAGACGGGAAAGAACCGTGATAAGGAGTAGTGTATGGAGAATAGAGAAAATACAGTAGAGCAGAGCCTTAAGATTGAGGGCCGTAATGCCGTTTTGGAGGCATTTCGTTCCGGAAAAACGATTGATAAGCTGTTTGTACAAGACGGCTGCAAGGACGGTCCCGTTCAAACGATCCTGCGTGAGGCAAAAAAGAGCGATACAATCATTCAATTTATTTCCAGGGAAAGACTGGATGGATTGTCCGAGACAAAAAAGCATCAGGGCGTGATTGCCGTGGCGGCGGCCTATAAGTATGCGCAGGTGGAGGATATCCTGGAGAAAGCGAGAGAAAAAGGCGAGCCGCCGTTTGTTTTTCTTCTGGACAATATAGAAGATCCGCATAATCTGGGGGCGATTATCCGTACGGCCAATCTTGCCGGAGCCCATGGGGTCATTATACATAAGCGTCATGCCGTTGGGCTGACGGGAACGGTTGCAAAAGCGTCTGCGGGAGCTTTGAATTATACGCCCGTGGCCAAGGTGACGAATCTTGTGGCGACGATCAGGGACTTAAAAAAGGAAGGATTGTGGTTTGTCTGTGCAGATATGAACGGCGCGACAATGTATGATCTGGATTTGAAGGGGCCGATTGGACTTGTGATTGGAAATGAGGGAGAGGGAGTCGGAAAGCTTGTCAGGGAAAATTGTGATTTTGCCGCCTCCATTCCAATGAAAGGCGATATTGATTCTCTGAACGCTTCTGTGGCAGCGGGTGTTCTGGCTTATGAAATCGTGCGGCAGCGCCTGAATTAGTCGGGAGGGAAAAATGGAATCTTATATGGATAAAACGGATGAAGAGCTGATAGCGGCGCTTCGGAATGGTGAGAAGGAAATAACCGATTATCTGATGGAGAAGTATAAGAATCTTGTGAAAAAAAAGGCAAAGGCACTGTATTTGATGGGTGGAGATACCGATGATTTGATACAGGAGGGAATGATTGGGCTGTTTAAGGCGGTGAGAGATTATCGCCCGGATAAGGACAGCTCTTTTTATCATTTTGCAAATATGTGCATTGCAAGACAAATGTATACGGCGGTAGAGGCGTCGCAGCGGAAAAAGCATTCGCCTCTAAATTCCTATGTTCCTTTGTATGCGGATTCTGAGAATACCGGCGAGTGGGGGATTGGGGATGTAAAAAACAGAACGGATGAAAATAATCCGGAAGAGATCATGATTACGCAGGAAAGCCTTGCCGCCTTTAGAAAAAAGGTTTCCGAGGTGTTGAGCAGTATGGAGCAGGAGGTATTGACTTATTATCTTCAGGGATTTGATTATCATCAGATTGCGGAGGTGATGGGGAGAGAGCCAAAAGCAATTGATAATGCGCTTCAACGGCTTAAGAAAAAATTAAAATGATAATGTGAGTAAGATAAGTATTTTTGCATAGCTAACAAGCTTTGTAATAATTACGACTCCCCTCGTCGGGCCACTGGAAATCGTTTTCAGTGGCTTTGTTTGGTTTTAAGAATCTCCGTCGCTGCCCTCGTAGTTTAGAATGCTTTGGATTGCACGATTTGTACTGTAATAATCTTGTAAAATAAGATCCAAGCGTTCTTTTCCGGCAGGCTCTAAATGATAATAAACACGGGTAAGCCGTTTTCCGATCTGTTTCTTATAATCGGAAATATACCCGTTGTCGATTAATTTGTAGAGTGCAGGGTAAAGGGAGCCGACCGGAATGTCCATGACTCCGTCTGACTGCGTCTTCATGATCTGTGTGAGTTCGTAACCATAATAGTCTCGCTGATTTAACAAGTGGAGTACTAATAGTTCCACGGAGCCTCTGCGAAAATTACTTTTTTTATCCATGCGAATACTCCTTTCTTTATTATATTATAATATAGCGGAGAAAAAATCAATAATTAGAATTACTAAACGATGATTGACAAACAGGTAATATAGTGATAATATGAATATAAGAGTAAGGGGAATGAGCTATGAAAGATGTGCGATTGATTTTAAGGGGCTTTCTATCATTGCGAATTTTCATAAATTTGTATGATAGGAGGCCTTATTTTTTATATCATAGGAAAGACCTTGTTGCATTAATGTATTAAAGTATAGCGATTTCCTATGATATAAAAAGCCTATGCTCACGGATGCAAGATGAATTTATTGCTTTGCAATATGCATCCGGCGCGGAACAAAAGCTGCGCATTGAAA
>CANOCV010000078.1 GCA_947564465.1 uncultured Roseburia sp.
GGTGTGCGAAGCGCACTTTTGTTCTATCATAGGAAAGACCTTGTTACTGTGAAGTACTAAAGTCTATAACTTTCCTATGATATAAAAAGCCCTCCGGGCAGGATCGCACTGCGGCGGAGAGGAAAAATGCCGCATATGCGGCCCGCCGCAGGCGGAGAATCCGGCAGAGCCGGATTCTTTGTTCGATTAAATTTGGAAAGGAAAAGAAAAATGGAATGTAATTATGAATTAAAGGATGGAACCTTAAGAATCAGTGTTCCAAGGGAATTAGACCATCATTTGGCGACGCAGCTTAGACAGGAGACAGATCTGTTGATTGAGGCGTATCATGTCAGAAAGCTGATTTTTGATTTTTCAGGAACGGAATTTATGGACAGCTCGGGAATTGGAGTGTTGATTGGCCGTTGCAAGAGCATGAATTACAGCGGCGGAGAGGTAATTGCGGAAAATTTAAATGAGCGGGTGCAAAAAATATTTGTCGTGTCGGGCTTACATAAAATAATTAAAATTCATACAAAAGAGGAGGATTGTCAGTAATGGAAAAGAGGAATGAAATGTGTGTGGAGTTTGATTCCCGTTCTGTGAACGAGGGCTTTGCGAGAGTAGCGGTTGCGGCGTTTATTGCAGAGTTAAATCCGACGATGGACGAGCTTGCAGATGTTAAAACGGCTGTTTCCGAGGCCGTGACAAATGCCATTATTCATGGATATGAAGAGGAAATTGGAAAAGTAAATTTAAGCTGCGTGCTTGAGGGAGACGCCATAGAGATTGTTGTAAAGGATACAGGCAGGGGGATAGATGATGTAGAGCAGGCAAAGCTGCCGTTTTTTACGACGAAACCGGAGTTAGAACGCTCCGGTATGGGATTTGCGTTTATGGAGGCTTTTATGGATGAGGTAGAAGTGAAATCTGCGCCGGGGAAAGGAACAACAGTGAAAATGAGAAAACAAATAGGCAGGAAGGATGACTGAAGCACCGATGGAGCGGACAATTGCGATGATTGAACGGGCACACGGCGGGGATAAAGAAGCCAGGGATCAGCTTGTATCGGAAAACCTGGGATTGGTCTGGAGTATCGTAAAACGTTTTGAGAATCGAGGGCATGACAGAGAGGAGCTGTTTCAGATCGGGAGTGTTGGGCTGATAAAGGCAATCGACAAATTTGACACGAGGTTTGACGTGCGTTTTTCTACCTATGCAGTTCCGGTGATCAGTGGGGAGATTAAGCGGTTTCTTCGGGATGACGGTCTGATAAAGGTATCGCGGACATTAAAAGAAAATGGTTATAAGATACACCAGGCATCCAGCCGGCTCTTAGGTCAGCTTGGAAGAGAGGCGACACTGGAGGAGATATGCGCGGAGGCAGGGCTTACGATGGAGGAGGCCGTAATGGCAATGGATGCAAAAGTCGAGGTGGAATCCATTTATAAATCGGTTTATGAAAATGACGGAAGCGAAATCTATCTGGTGGATCAGGTTATGGCATCGGGGAGCGGCGTGGGCTGTGTGCATGGAAGTGATACCACGAAGGGCGAAACGGCGCCCGAAGAGAGAGTCATCAATCATATGCTGATAGAGGAACTGCTCACAGAGCTTTCGGATATGGAGCGTAAATTGATAGAAATGCGCTATTTTCAGGAAAAAACACAGACGGCCGTCGCGGCAGAGCTCGGAATCAGCCAGGTGCAGGTGAGCCGTCTTGAAAAAAAACTTTTGCTTCGTATGCGAAGTAGGTTGACAAAATAGCGGATAGGAAATATACTTAATTAGGAGTTGAATAGAGCATCCGGTAGGTGAGGCTACCATAGGGATACGGATTACTGCCGCGGAGTAGTGGAGACACTATGAGAAGGTCAACAGTCTATGTCGTTAAGGCATAGAATAATGTAATTTCATCGCCCTATGAAGCTAAAGCTTGAACGTGAGAAGTATATGGGAAAAGGTGTCCTTGTCATTGTTTGAGCAGTGGCAGGGGCTTTTTATGTATTTGAAAGATTTACTCCTGATTTAGAAGAAGAAGGGAAGTGGAAAGATGATTAACTATTACAGAGCCGTAGATAATAAGCTGACGACGGTTGAATCACCGATGGAGGACTGTTGGATTTCTCTTGTAAAGCCCACAGAGGCGGAGGTTGCGGCCACGGGGGAGCGTTATGGGATTGATATGGATGCAATGAAGTCCGCGCTGGATACGGACGAACGATCCCGTATTGAGACGGATGATAATTATACGATGATTCTGGTTAACATCCCCACAATTGAGACCCATAACGATAAAGAGCTGTACGATACCATACCGCTTTCGATCTTTCTTGTGAAGAAGGCGGTGATTACGGTCTGCTTGGAGGAGACGCCGATTTTAAAAGGGTTTGTGACAGGCGCAGTGCGCTCGTTTGATCCGGCGATGAAATCGCGTTTCGTTCTTCAGATTCTTTACCGGAGCGCATCGCTGTTTCTGCAGTATCTGAGAATTATTGACAGACAGAGCGACCAGGTGGAGAACAAGCTGCACAAATCAACTCAGAACAGAGAGCTGATTGAGCTTTTGAAGCTGGAGAAGAGTCTTGTGTATTTTACGACGGCGCTCCGTTCGAATGAGGTGGTATTGGAGAAGCTTTTTAAAAATGACAGCGTGAAAAAATATCCCGAGGACGAGGATTTGCTGGAAGATGTTATTGTCGAGAACAAGCAGGCGATCGAGATGGCCAATATATACAGCGGTATCTTAAGCGGTATGATGGATGCATTTGCTTCTGTCATCTCCAATAACTTAAATATTGTCATGAAGGTGCTGGCGATTGTGACGATCGTTATGTCAATACCAACAATGATTTTTTCGGCTTATGGCATGAATGTGGCGACGCGCGGAATGCCGTTTGCGGAGAGCGTGTACGGTTTTTGGATTATTGTCGGGATTGCAGTGCTTTTAAGTGTAATCACTTCTCTGATATTTGTAAAGTTCAAGATGTTTAAATAGGACAAATGCCTAAAGAAAAGGGAGAATAAGCCGATATACTACTAAAGGGACAATAAAAGGTAAACGGAATTACCGCAATCAATTTCAAGGAGGACAATTTTATGATTTCAGATGTAGTAAACCAGGCGGCGCAAACCAACGCTGCGGCGTCGACAGGAGAAGTTAAGAAGACAAACAAGGTGAAGGGCAGAACCATAGGGTCGCCGGAGCTGAGTGACAAAGCGAAGGATTATTACGAGAAGCTGCAGAAAAAATACGGCAATATGGATTTTATTCTCGTAGACAAGGAGAATAAGGAAAATGCGGAGGCGAATGCCGGACGCTATGCATCTCCGGGAAGAACCGTTGTCTTGATTGACGAAGAGAAAATCGAGAAAATGGCATCGGATGAGGAGTATCGTAAGAAGTACGAGGGGATCATCAGCAATGCGGGATCTCAGATTAAGGAGATGCAAAAGAAGCTGTTAGACAAGGGCGCAAGCGTTAAAACATACGGTATGAAGATTGACGACGGCGGAAACGCATCATTTTTTGCAGTCGTAGACAAATCCCTTGCGGCACAGAGAGAGCGCATTGCGGACAAGAAGGCGCAGAGAGCCGAGGATAAAAAGAAGGCGGACAAAGAAGCCAGAGCCGAGAAGCTCGAGGAGATGCGAACGAAGCGGGGAGAGACATCAAGGGAAGAGGATCTTGTCACTGTGACCGCCGGTTCCATTGACGAGCTGATAAAAAAGATTAATGATACGCTGTACGAGAGCATGAGCGACTCGATGATGACTGAGCAAGAAAAGCTGTTAGGAAGCCGCTTTGATATGGGAATTTAGACAATATAACAAGTGATATGATAAGTGGATTTGACACTAATGATTGGTGTCAAATCCACTTTTATATTTCTTGAAAATGCCGTTTGGCGGCGGGTATAATAGGCTTAACAAAGAGATTGATTGGCCGGTCAAACCTTGGGTTACAGGAATATTTATCGGGAAAGGTGAGGTGTAGAATCAATGAAAGAAAAGGTACAGGTTTTTGGCAGAGCGTTAAGCGGTATGGTAATGCCGAATATTGGAGCTTTTATTGCATGGGGGTTAATTGCGGCATTGTTTATTGATACGGGATGGGTTCCGAATGAAGCGCTTGCCAAGATGGTAAGTCCGATGTCGTTGTATTTGCTTCCGCTTCTTATCGCGTATACGGGCGGTAAGGCAGTGGGGGATCACAGAGGAGGCGTAATCGGTGTGATTGCGACGATGGGCGTTATTGTTGGCGCTAAGGATATGCCGATGTTTATCGGAGCCATGATTATGGGACCCTTATCGGCATGGGTGTTAAAGAGGTTTGACAAACTTGTGGAAGGTAAGATAAAAGCAGGATTTGAGATGCTAGTGAATAACTTTTCCCTTGGAATTATCGGGGCAATTTTAGCCTGTCTGTCCGTAATGGTTATTGCGCCGGTTGTGACAGGTCTGAATTCCGTAATGGAAGCGGGCGTGGGATTCTTTGTGGAGCATGGACTGCTGCCGATTGCAAGTGTCTTTATAGAACCGGCGAAGGTGCTGTTTTTAAATAATGCGATTAATCAGGGAATTTTATCGCCGCTTGGCATTCAGCAGGTAAATGAGATCGGCAAATCAGTCTATCTTCTGTTAGAGGCAAATCCCGGTCCGGGACTTGGCGTTTTGCTGGCATACTGCATTGCGGGAAAGGGAAGTGCAAGGACTTCTGCACCGGGCGCTGTCATCATTCATTTTCTGGGCGGAATCCATGAGATTTATTTTCCGTACATACTGATGAATCCTCTGCTTATACTTGCGACAATAGCGGGAGGGGCGACAGGAATTTTCACTTTTACGCTGTTTGACGTCGGCTTAGTGGGAACGGCTTCGCCGGGAAGTATTATTTCTATATTGATGATGTGTGAGAGGCATTCCTATGTGGGACTGCTGCTGGGCGTGCTGCTCTCAACCGTGGTTTCGCTTGCGGTTGCCCTGCCGATTCTGAAATTTGCGGGAAAGGACGTCAGCCTGGAGGAGGCGACGGCAAAGAAAGACAATATGAAGAGAGAGTCAAAGGGGATTGGCAGCGGGATTAAAAAGGATGGAATTATAAAAATTGCGTTTGCGTGCGATGCCGGAATGGGCTCAAGCGCAATGGGCGCGACCGTTCTCAAGAAGAAGGTTGACAAAGCGGGAATCAAGGATGTGGATATTATTCATACGCCGGTTTCTTCCATTCCTCCGGATATCAATATTGTCGTGACACATCAGGAGCTTGGAGAGCGCGCGGCTCACAGTAATCCGAACGCGAGACTGATCTTAATTACCAACTTTTTGGCGGCGCCGGAATATGAAGAATTAATTGAGGATCTTAAAAAAATCAGAGAACAGTAAGCTTGTTTGAATTTATGACCGGGGCAAAACGTGGCGGACATTGTGCTGTGAATGCGCCTATGGTATGCGCGGCGGACTTATGTTACAATGAGAAAAATTGCAGAAGAGGGATGGATGAAGGATATGGATTTGACGCCGCGTTTAAAACAAATTTTGCTTATTATGCTGGAGGACGAACAGATTATTTCGGTAAAGGAGCTTGCGGCACGTATCGGCGTCAGCAAGCGGACCGTGCAGCGGGAACTTGAATATATTGGAAGCAGCCTGAAGCCGTACCATGTTACATTTGAGACAAAGACCGGTGTAGGCGTATGGCTGGACGGAGCCGCGGAGGATAAGCGCATTCTTAGAGAGCAGCTTAAGGGCAGGGATAATTATGATGTGAGCAATCGCGAGGAACGCAGGAAGAGGCTGATTTTGGAGATTTTAAAAGATAAGGGATTAAAAAAGCTTTTTTACTATTCCAGTCAGTTTCAGGTCAGCGAGGCAACCATCAGCACGGATCTTGAGGCGATTGAGGGCTGGCTGAATGCGCAGCAGCTCTCGGTTCGCAGAAAGCCGGGAAGCGGAATCAGCGTGAGCGGGACGGAGGAGAGTTATCGAAGGGCAATCCGTACGTTTATTGAGGAAAATATGGATACCCGCGTACTTAGAGAATATTATGAGGCGGAGGAGAAACGGGAGGATTTGGGGTCTGTCTATGGAAACGGTATGGGGCAGATTCTGAAAGATGATATACTAAAACGTGTTGTGAGCTGTCTGGAGGGAATGAATGACAAGCGTCTGCTGACGCTGACGGACAGCTCGCATGAGGGCCTGGTGCTTCATATTTCCATTGCGATGAGCCGTATTCTGAATCATGAAATTATTGATACCAAAGAGGAATGGTGCAGGGAAATACAAAGAGACGACGATTATGGGCTGGCACGGCAGATTGTAGAAAAACTGGAGAAGGAATTTTCGATTGAGATACCGGAAATAGAGACGGTATATATTTGTCTCCACCTAAAGGGAGCAAAGCATCAGGGAATTGAGTGGGACGGGAAGAAAGCGCAGGGGATGGAGCGAAAAGAGCTGTTGAGTCTTGTCAATGAGATGATAAACGCATACAGCAAAGAAGATGCATTTGTGCTGAAACAGGACATGGAATTTATTCAGGGACTGCTGGCGCATCTGCAGCCGACTTTTGTACGCCTTCTGCATGATATGAAGATCAGCAATCCGGTGCTTGAGGATATAAAACAGTCTTATCCGGACATCTATGAAAAGAGTAAAAGGGCCGCCAAGGTTATGGAAACATGGATTGGCAAGCCGATTCCCGAAACAGAGGTGGGATTTTTAACAATACATTTCGGTGCGGCGCAGGTGCGTCTGGACGGGAAAAAGGAAAGCATCCGGCAGGTGTTTGTGGGAATTGTCTGCGCGAGCGGGATCGGTATCTCAAGGCTGATGCTTTCGAAGCTGGAGAAGGTATTTAAGGATCGGATTCGGATGGAGGCATACGGGCAGAAGGATATTACGCCGTATGTTGCAAGCAGGATAGATTTTTTTATAAGCAGCCTTCCACTAAAGCAGCCTGAGGCGGATGTATTGTATGTGAACCCGCTGCTGAATCAGGATGATATGGAAAAGATTCGTCAAAAGATTTTTCATTATGAGCGCCTTCCGCAGAAAACGCATGGGGAGACACGGTTTACAATGCAGCTAGAGCAGGTAAATATTATTGCGATGCAGATTAAGACAATCCTGCGATATATGGATGTGTTTAAGGTTAGCAATGACATTACGTTCGACGCGCTTGTAACTGCAGTATCGGAAAGGATGTCGCCGTATGGCGACAGGCAGATTATGATATGGGAAGCAATCAAGGAGCGTGAGAAGCTGGGTAGTCAGATTTTTGCCGAGTTTGGCTTTGGCCTGCTGCATGCCAGGACAAAAGGGGTAATCAGGCCAAGCTTTGCCGTATGTATGACAAGAGACGGGGAAGCGTTTTGCGATTCGTATTTTAAGGGGATTCACACAGTACTCGTGATGCTGATTCCGGAGGATGATAACGTGAAGATAAACAGTGAAATTTTTGGGCATGTCAGCAGCGCGCTTATTGAGGATTATGATTTTTTAACTACGATACTTGGGGGAGGAAGAGAAGACATACAGGCGGCCCTCTCAGGGTGTCTGCGGTCGTTTTTCCAACAGTATTTGGGCGGAATAAAGTAACCGGAAAATGAAAAATGACGCTATCCGATAGCGTCAAAGCCTATCTTCTTTGCGTTGAAAACGGCATGGTACGGCCGTTATAATATAGACATAAAGAAGAGGTTAAAGCAGATCGGTGTGAAGGAGGATATAGCGATGTTATTTCAAAAGAAGGCAAAAAAGG
Organism: uncultured Roseburia sp.; assembly: GCA_947564465.1. Taxonomy (GTDB): domain Bacteria; phylum Bacillota; class Clostridia; order Lachnospirales; family Lachnospiraceae; genus Roseburia_C. The sequence goes on from CANOCV010000078.1 coordinate 7,745, forward strand.
AAGAGAAAAAGCTGGCGCTTTTGTATCCCGAAAATGTTCGTGTGGGATGTAAGGCAGATACCAAGGAAAATGTAATCCGTGCGGTGGGACAGATGTTGGCGGACACGGGATACGTGAATCAGTCCTATGTGGATGCGATGGTAAAGAGAGAGGAGAGTTTCTCTACTTATATGGGAAATGAGCTTGCGCTGCCGCATGGAGTAGAGGAGGCTAAAAAAGAGATTAAGGCGTCCGGCATCGCGGTTATGGTGTTCCCGGAGGGCACAGACTGGGGCGGCGAGCAGGTAAAGGTTGTGGTCGGAATTGCCGGCGTAGGAGAGGAACATTTACAGATTTTATCTGTCATTGCGGAGCAGGCGTTGGAGGAGGGCTGCATGGAACGCATTATTTCCGGCAGCGCCGACGAAGTATATGAAATCTTAAAGGGGGGAGAGTAAGCATGATCGTGACAGTGACCATGAATCCGGCGATTGATAAAACCGTAGATGTCGAAGCGTTAGAGCGGGGCGGTCTCAACAGGATCAGCCATGTGGAGCTGGACGCGGGAGGAAAGGGCATCAATGTCTCAAAGACGATCTCACAGCTTGGCGGAAAGAGCATAGCGACCGGATTTATCGCGGGAAATTCGGGAAAGATCATTCTGAATGTGATGAATGAGTGGAAGATTGAAAACGATTTTATTGAAGTTGAGGGCGAGACGAGAACGAACACGAAGGTGTTTGAAAAAACGGGGGAGCTGACAGAATTAAATGAGCTTGGTCCGACGGTGAAGGAGAAAGACGTAGAGCTGCTTCTTGAGAAGCTGGATGGTTATGCCGGAGAGGATACACTGTTTGTTCTGGCCGGGAGCGTGCCGCAGGGAGTAGAAAAGGACGTTTACGGCAGGATAATTGAGTTGGTACACAAAAAAGGCGCCAAGGTGTTACTCGATGCGGACGGAGAGCTTTTTATAAAGGCGCTGGAAGCAAAGCCGGATATGATTAAACCAAACAGGGTGGAATTGGAGCAGTATGCGGGGCTGGATTATATTGCATCCGAGCAGGAAATACAATTGATTGCCGAAGGACTGATGAAGAAAGGAATCGAAACGATTGCCGTTTCCATGGGGAAAAACGGAGCGATTTTTGTGACGGATGGTTACAAAGCCAGATGTCCGGGACTGAATGTAAAGGCGCACTCTACGGTCGGGGCAGGCGATGCGATGGTAGCGGCGCTTTCCTACTCCTTTGATCAGGGACTGTCTTTGGAGGAGACCATAAAAATGTGCATGGCGGTTTCCGCGGGAGCGGTGACGACAATCGGAACAAAGCCTCCGACAAGGGAGCTGGTGGATTCGCTGATTGGTCAGGTGGAAATAGAGAGAATAGATTGAACGTGTCAGCAAAAAGTGAGGAAAGGAAGTAAGCGGAAATGAAGACGAAAGCGGTCAGAATGTATGGAACAAGAGACTTGAGATTGGAAGAGTTTGAATTACCGGAGATCAAGGATGATGAAATATTAGTAAAGGTTATGAGCGACAGTATTTGTATGTCAACATACAAGCTGGTTGAGCAGGGGAAAAAACACAAAAGGGCGCCGCAGAATATAGACACTAATCCAATTATCATTGGGCACGAATTTGCGGGAGTCATCGTAGAAGTAGGGGCAAAATGGCAGGATCAGTTTAAGCCGGGACAGAAATTTGCCCAGCAGCCGGCTTTAAATTATAAAGGCAGCCTTGCTTCGCCGGGATATTCCTATGAGTATTTTGGAGGAGCATGCACGTACTGCGTGATTCCGCATGAGGTTATGGAGCTCGGATGTCTGATGAATTATGACGGCGACAGCTTTTTTGAAGCATCCCTGGGAGAGCCGATGAGCTGCATCATTGGCGGATATCATGCGAATTATCACACAAATAAGAGAAATTATGAGCATTCTATGGGAACAAAAGAGGGAGGCAATATTCTGATTATGGGCGGCTGCGGTCCGATGGGCTTAGGGGCGGTCAGCTATGGCATCCAGTTTGAAAACAGGCCGAAGCGCATTGTCGTAACGGACGTCAGCGACGAGCGGATTGCAAGAGCGAAAGAGATGATTACCGAAGAGCAGGCCAAAGCGAACGGCGTGGAGCTTTTATACGTCAATACGGCAGCAATGGAAGATCCGATCGAAGAGCTGATGGCCATTACAGAGGGACACGGCTATGATGATGTGTTTGTGTATGTACCGATAAAACAGGTGGCCGAGATGGGCGATAAGCTGCTGGCGTTTGACGGCTGCATGAATTTCTTTGCAGGACCGACGGATAATCAGTTTAAGGCGGAGATTAACCTTTATAACGCGCACTACACAAGCACTCATATCCTTGGGACCACAGGAGGAAACAACGACGATCTGATCGAAGCTAACCGCCTTGCGGCAGCGGGTAAAATTGAGCCTGCCGTAATGGTGACACATGTGGGCGGAATCAACAGTATCGCCGAAGCAACCTTAAATCTTCCAAACATTCCGGGCGGAAAGAAGCTGACCTATACGCAGTTCGATATGCCGCTTACGGCACTGGACGATTTTGAGGAGCTGGGAAAGACGGATCCGTTATTCGCAAAGCTGAATGAGACATGCAGGCGCAACAAGGGTATGTGGAATGCCGAAGCAGAGAAAATATTATTTGAGCATTTTGGGGTGGAAGTTTAGAGGAATGCCTGCCGCCGGAGCGAAAGGCAAAGGAAGATCAATTAGAAAGGGAGAGGAAACATGGTATCAAAAAAGTTAGTGATCAAAAATGAGGCGGGGCTTCACGCAAGACCGGCGGGAGTACTCGCACAGGCAGCTATGAAATGCAAATCAAATGTCCAGATTATTGCAGGCGATAAGACGGTTCAGGTAAAAAGTATTTTAAGCGTTATGTCGGCGGCGATCAAGTGCGGCACGGAAATTGAGCTTCGATGTGATGGGGAGGATGAAGAGGAAGAGTTAAATAAATTGGCGGAACTGATTGAGAGCGGGTTGGGAGAATAGGAAATAGTTGGAGACGGAGCTGTCGCTTCACGGTGGAAAAGCGTGAGGCGGCGGCTCTGTTTTTGTATCCTAGGATTCGGGTGTTAAAAGGTTGCGAAAAAAGCTTTTATTGGCAGTTTGCACAAATACATGCAAATTGCCAGCGTTATTCTTGTTCACAACCTTTTGATACCCGAATCATTATGATGTTGGGGTCAAATAGCCCCAGTTAGCAACTTGAAAATTTCACACAAATA
>CANOCV010000079.1 GCA_947564465.1 uncultured Roseburia sp.
GCGGAATTGACGGAATGCAGGTGGATGGACTTCTGCCCTACCTGAAAGAAAACCACAGCGAAATCATCCGGGAGATACGGGAGGGAAAATACAAACTGTCCAAAAGATGAAAGACAGGATAAGGGAGATAACCCGGAAAAACAAAGGGTGGAGTAACGATTACCGGAGACAGAAACTAGCGGAGTATGTCAGAGGGTGGATAAATTATTACAAACTTGCAGACATGAAAGGACTGATGGCGGAGACGGATGAATGGCTCCGACGCAGGATACGGGCAGTCTATTGGAAACAATGGAAAAAGGTGAAGACGAGGTACCGGAATTTAAGGGCGTTAAAGCTTGAAGAATGGCAGGTGCATCAGATAGCCAACAGCCGGAGGGGTTACTGGAGGACAGCGCAGATATTAAGAGTTGCCCTAACCAATAAAATAATAGCCAAGCTGGGCTATATCTCCATGCTTGACTATTATCTAAAAGTATCGTGAAAACTATTGAACCGCTGTATACCGAACGGTACGTACAGTGGTGTGGGAGGTCGGCTACTCAACTAATGGGTAGCCTCCTACCCGATCTTGTATCATAGGAAAGATCTTGTTACTGTGAAGTGTTAAAACCTACGACTTTCCTATGATATAAAAGCTTATGCGCACGGATGCAAGAGGAATTTATTGCTTTGCAATATGCATCCGGCGCGGAACAAAAGCTGCGCATTGAAAGTTGTTAATCCGCGAGGGTGTGCGAAGCGCACTTTTGTTCTATCATAGGAAAGACCTTGTTACTGTGAAGTGTTAAAACCTACGACTTTCCTATGATATAAAAAGCCCTCCGGGCAGGATCGCCATGCGGCGGAGAGGAAAAATGCCGCATATGCGGCCCGCCGCAGGCGGAGAATCCTGCAAAGCAGGATTCTATTTTATATACATCTGAAGGAAGCTGCCGGCGGCAGCTTCCGTAAGTGTCGAAGAATTTTTGTAATTTGCAGAAATAAAGGGGATTGGAGGATATCTATGCAGTATCGGACAAATCAAAAAAACGGGCAGCAGCTTTCCGTTTTGGGTTATGGCTGTCTGCGCTATTCAAAAAGGGGAGTGGCGATAGACCAGGAGAAGGCGGAGCGCGAAATGGCTAGGGCAATAGAGTGCGGCGTCAATTACTTTGATACGGCATACACATATGGAGGGAGCGAGGTCTGTCTCGGAAAGTTTTTGTCTAAGGGATATCGCGACAAGGTCAATATTGCAACGAAGCTTCCGCATTATTATATCAACTGCCGGGAGGATATGGAGCGTTATTTCAAAGAGCAGTTAGAGCGTCTTATGACAGATCATGTCGAGTACTATTTGATGCATATGTTAAATGATACGGCGGCATGGCAGCGTTTGGTGGAGCTTGGGATCAGGGAGTGGATTGCAGAGAAGAAAAAAACGGGTGAAATCGGAAATATCGGTTTCTCATTTCATGGAGGGAGCGAACAGTTTCGAAAGATTGTGGACGCCTATGATTGGGATTTCTGCCAGATACAGTATAATTATATGGATGAGTACACGCAGGCGGGGATTGCGGGGTTAAACTATGCCCATGAAAAGGGGCTGCCTGTGATCATCATGGAGCCGCTTCGCGGAGGGCGGCTTGTAAATTCGCTTCCGGGGAGAGCAAAAAAGATATTTGAACAGGCGGATCAAAAACGCACGCCGGCAGAGTGGGGGCTTCGATGGATCTTTAATCATCCGCAGGTAAACGTTGTTTTGTCCGGCATGAACGATATTTCTCAGGTGGAGGAGAATGTAAGGATTGCGGATTGCGCGCAGGCGGAAGCATTTACGCAGGCGGAGCATGCAGTGATCGACAAAGTACGGGCGGAAATTAATAAACATATGAAGGTGGCGTGTACAGGCTGCGGGTACTGTATGCCATGTCCGGCAGGGGTGGACATACCGACCTGCTTTGCCGCATATAATACGAGATATACGGACAGCTGGTATAGCGGCATGAAAGCGTATTTTATGTGTACATCATTGAAAACGAATCCCTCCAATGCCTCGAAATGTGTCAGATGCGGAAAATGTGAAACGCACTGTCCGCAGGGAATTGAGATACGCAAACAGCTTGTGCAGGTGAAGAAGCATATGGAGAATCCGGTGTTTCATGCGGCGAAATTTATTGCGGGAAAGATAGGAAAATACTAAGCCGTATAAGTTCTGCTTGTCTATAAGCAAAAAGAAATGAAAAAAATAAAAGGAAAACGCGAATTTTTGCAGAATATTAATAACATAGGATAAAATGATGAGAGCCGACAAAAGAGGAGAAGGGAGATGAAGGCCGTGACGATTCGGGAGAGGATGGAGAGAATGGAGCATTCTACGCTAAGCCCCTATGCAACCTTCAGCGAGAATTCCATCGGCAGGGACAGACCCGAACCTCAGTGTGATATCCGTCCGGTGTTTCAGCGGGACCGCGACAGGATTTTACACAGTAAGGCTTTCAGACGGCTCAAAAACAAGACGCAGGTATTTCTGACGCCGAAGGGGGACCATTACAGGACGCGCCTGTCCCATACGCTTGAGGTGTCTCAGAACGCAAGAACCATAGCCAAGGCATTGCGGCTGAATGAGGATCTTGTGGAGGCAATCGCGTTGGGGCATGATCTGGGACATACGCCGTTTGGACATGCAGGGGAGGCGGTTTTGAACCGTTTGTGCGAGGGCGGCTTTCGTCACAGCGAACAGAGTGTGCGGATTGTAGAAGTTCTTGAAAAAGACGGCGAAGGGCTGAATTTGACCTGGGAGGTGCGGGACGGGATTCTGAACCACCAGACAAGCGCAATGCCCAATACCTTAGAGGGCAGGATTGTGCGTTTTTCCGACAAGATTGCGTACATTAATCATGATATTGACGATGCAATCCGGGGGCGGCTTTTGACAGAAGATATGATTCCGTTTGAGATGCGGGCAATTTTGGGAAACAGTACGACGGAGAGGTTAGACACCTTGATTCATGATATCATTACTAACAGCATGGATAAAAATGATATTGTTATGTCAAAGGGCGTTTTGGAGGCGATGCACGATCTAAGAAAATTTATGTTTGAACAGGTCTATAAAAATCCGGCCGCAAAGGGCGAGGAGGTAAAGGCAAAGGAATTATTGGAGAGGCTGTTTGATTTTTACATGATGCATCCGATGGAGATGCCGGCCTGGTATACGAACATGATTGCAGCGGGCGAGAAGCCTGACCGTGTGGTCTGTGATTATATCGCGGGAATGACGGACCAGTATGCGACGGCAAAATTCGGTGAGTATTTTATTCCAAAAGCATGGCAGGTGAAGTAAGAGATGGCATATTATTCAGATGAACTGATCGAAGAGGTGCGTTCACGCAGTGACATAGTGGATGTGATTTCGGGTTATGTCAGGCTGCAGAAAAAGGGCAGTACATATTTCGGGCTTTGCCCGTTTCATAATGAAAAGACAGGTTCATTTTCCGTATCCTCCGGCAAGCAGATGTATTACTGCTTTGGATGTGGAGCAGGGGGGAATGTATTTACGTTTTTGATGCAGTATGAGAATTTTACGTTTCCGGAGGCGATGCAGGCGTTAGCGGAGCGGGCGGGAATAGAGCTTCCACAGGAGGAAATTACACCGCAGGCAAGGCAGGAGGCCGATAAGCGTCAGCGTCTGCTTGAAATCAACAAGGCGGCGGCGAAGTATTATTATCTGATGCTGCGCGGCGAGGGGGGGAGACGCGCTTACGAATATTTTGCAAAGAGAGAATTAAGCGACGAGACTATGAAAAAGTTTGGACTGGGGGCGACGGGGCCGTACAGTGACAGTCTTTATCGGTATTTGAGAGAGCAGGGCTATGAAGATACGATTCTTAAGGAAACGGGACTGGTGACGATTGACGAGCGGGGCGGCCGGGATAAGTTTTGGAACCGTGCAATGTTTCCGATTATGGATGTACGGGGGAAGGTGGTCGGATTTGGCGGCCGGGTCATGGGAGACGGCGAGCCGAAGTATTTAAATTCACCGGAGACGAGGATTTTTGATAAAAGCCGTAATCTCTATGGGCTGCATTTGGCCAGACTTACGAAGCGTCCGCAGCTGCTGCTCTGTGAGGGATACATGGATGTGATTGCCCTCCATCAGGCGGGCTTTGACAATGCGGTGGCATCCCTTGGGACGGCGTTTACCGGCGGACATGCCAATCTCTTAAAGCGTTATACGAAGGAGGTATACTTAACCTTCGACAGTGACGGCGCCGGAGTGAAGGCGGCGCTTCGGGCAATACCGATTTTGAAAGAGGCGAATCTTACGGCGAAGGTGGTTAATATGAAGCCGTATAAGGACCCGGACGAATTTATAAAGGCGCTTGGGGCGGAGGCGTACGAGGAGCGTATCCGTCAGGCGGAAAATAGCTTTATGTTCGAAATTCGGATTCTTGAACAGAATTATGATTTAAAAGATCCGCAGGGCAAGACGGCCTTTTACAATGAGATTGCAAGTCGTTTGCTTAGGTTTACCGAGGATTTGGAGAGGGATAATTATATTGAGGCCATTGCGGGGAAATACCACATAGGCTTTGAGAATCTTCGAAAGCTTGTAAATCATATGGGCACAAGAGGCGGTATTGTCAAAGAGAAGGCACCGTTGAAGCCGGGCGCCGGTGAGAACAGGAAAAAGGAAGATGGTATGAGACAGTCTCAAAAGCTGCTGTTGACCTGGATGATTGAGGATGAGCAGATTTCTAAGGTTATCCGGGAGTATATTTCTCCGGAGGATTTTACGGAGGAGATATTCCGAAAGACGGCTCAGATACTTTACGGGCAGCAGCAGAACGGAGAGATGAATCCGGCACAGATTATCAGTATGTTTGCGGACGAAGAGGAGCAGCGCGAAATTGCGGAATTGTTCCACGCAAGGATTTGGAAAATAGAAACAAGGGCGGATAAAGAGAAAGCGGTCAGGGAGACGATACTTCGTGTGAAACAGGGAAGTATAAAGTACCGCTCCGCGCATCTTGATCCCACCGATATGCGGGGACTGCAGCAGCTTGTAGCGGACAAGCGAAGCCTTGAGAAATTGGAGAAACTGCATATTTCTATTGAATAGGGACAGAATAGTAACGAGCTATGGATAAAATCCGGGAGGAAATAATGGAAGAGAAAAAAATGACCAGAGGTACCAGAAACGAAAAAGGAGCAAAGGCGGACAACAGCCATGAAGAAAGAATCGCGAAGTTTAATGAGAAGCTGCAGGAGCTTTTAAGCTTGGCAAAGAAAAGAAAGAATATGCTGGAATATCAGGAGATAAGTGATTTTTTCAAGGATATGGAGCTGAATGCCGAGCAGTTTGAGAAAATTCTTGATTTTCTTGAGACAAATAATATTGATGTGCTACGCATTACCGACGACGATGATGATGTGGACGACGATATTATTTTGGATGAAGAGGACGAGGTTGAGGTTGAAAAAATCGATTTATCCGTTCCTGACGGAGTATCCATTGAAGATCCGGTCCGTATGTATTTGAAGGAGATTGGAAAGGTGCCGTTACTTAGCGCGGAGGAGGAGATTGATCTTGCAAAGCGCATGGAGCTTGGGGATCAGGAGGCTAAAAAGCGCCTTGCGGAAGCGAATCTGCGTCTTGTCGTAAGTATCGCGAAACGATATGTGGGACGCGGTATGCTCTTTCTTGACCTGATTCAGGAGGGAAATCTTGGGCTGATTAAGGCGGTGGAGAAATTTGATTACCGCAAGGGCTATAAGTTTTCTACTTATGCGACGTGGTGGATTCGCCAGGCTATTACAAGAGCAATTGCGGATCAGGCCAGAACAATCCGAATTCCGGTTCATATGGTGGAGACAATTAACAAGCTGATCCGCGTTTCCAGACAGCTTTTGCAGGAGCTCGGACGTGAACCGACCCCGGAGGAAATTGCGGAGGAGATGAGTATGCCGGTGGACCGCGTGCGTGAAATTTTAAAGATTTCACAGGAGCCGGTATCCTTGGAGACGCCGATTGGCGAGGAAGAGGATTCCCATCTCGGCGATTTTATCCAGGACGACAATGTTCCTGTACCGGCAGATGCCGCGGCGTTTACGTTATTGAAGGAACAGCTTGAGGAGGTTCTTGGAACGCTGACGGAGAGGGAGCAGAAGGTGTTGACTTTGCGTTTTGGGTTAGAGGACGGGCGCGCGAGGACGCTGGAAGAAGTTGGAAAGGAGTTCAATGTGACGCGTGAGCGCATTCGACAGATTGAGGCAAAAGCGCTGCGAAAGCTGCGCCATCCGAGCAGAAGCCGCAAGTTAAAGGATTATCTGGAGTAAGAAATGATTAAGCTTTCAAAGAGATTAGAGGCGGTTGCAGGTTTGATAGGGCAGGGGGAAGCGGTCTGTGACGTGGGGACAGACCATGGATATATTCCTATTTATCTCCTGCAGTCAGGTGTGAAAAAAAGAGCGTTGGCGATGGATATCAATGAAGGACCGCTGCTTCGTGCGAGAGAGCATGTTGCAGAAAGCGGACTGGGGGAATACATAGTCATGCGCCAATCTGACGGTTTATCCTCTTTTGGCGCGGGGGAAGCGGATACCGTTGTGATAGCCGGGATGGGCGGAGGTTTGATGATTCGCATACTGGAGGAAGGTTTTTCGAAATTAGAGGCTGTAAAAGAATTGATTTTACAGCCTCAGTCTGATATAGAACAAGTGCGCCGTTATGTGAGAAGTCATGGATTTACCATAGATGAGCAGGAAATGGTGGAGGAGGACGGTAAATTTTATATGATGTTTCGCTGTGTGCACGGGGAAGGCGCTTTGGATGAAGCGCATATTTCGGATGGCCGGCAGACTGCGTATGACAGGTACGGTGAGCATCTGATTAAAAGAAATCATCCTGTTTTAAGGCGGTATCTTCGAAAAGAGAAAATGCAGCTTGAGAAAATAAAAAGCGCTCTATCTGTTTTGGGTGACAGCGAAAGGGCAAAAAGAAGGCAAAGGGAACTGGAAGAAAAAATGTCGGTGATTTTGCTGGCAGGAAAGGAAATGGATGCTTATGCAATGCGAAGAAGTGACGGAAGTGATTGAGAGGTCGATTCCGCTCCACCTCGCCTGTGAGTGGGACAACGTAGGACTTCTTGTGGGAGATCGAAACAGAGAGGTGAGTCGTATCCTGCTTGCGCTGGATGCGACGGACGATGTCATTGATCAGGCGGTGGAAAAGGGGGCGGATATGCTGATTACCCACCATCCTATGATATTTAAAGGGATAAAGCGCGTCACGGCGGATGACTTCATCGGCAGACGCATACTTCGACTGGCACAGGCAGGGATTGCCTATTATGCGATGCATACCAATTATGACAGCTGTTTCATGGGAGATATGGCGTCAAAACGTCTGGGGCTTTCGGAGGCGAAGGCGCTTGAGCCTGTTTCGGAGATAGCAGGTAAAACGTACGGAATCGGAAAAGTGGGATATTTGCCGGGGGCAATGACACTGCTTGAATGTGCGTGTCTCGTGAAATCGGTGTTTCATATATCGGATGTTAGAATATTTGGGGACGGCGGGCATATGGTAAAAAAAGCGGCGGTTGTTCCGGGATCGGGAAGCAGCGAGATTCATCGCGCCATTTTAGCGGGAGCGGACCTTTTGATTGCCGGGGACATTGACCATCATGATGGGATAGATGCCGTGGCACAGGGACTTTGCGTGATTGACGCGGGGCATTACGGCCTGGAACATATTTTTGCGGAGGATATGGCGGGCTTTTTGGCGGATAAATTCGACGGCGCGCTCTTTGTAGAATGCGCGAGGGAGAAGGAGCCGTTCTGGGGTTTGTAATAATATAGAAAACTGGGGGATGTATAAATGGAAGGACGAAATTATCAGTTGGAAATCAGAGGGGAGAAAAAAACATATCCGGTGTCGACAACTTATATGGCAATAGCAAAAGAATATCAGCAGTTTTACGAAGATGATATTGTGCTTGTACTTGTGAATAACCGTCTGCGGGAGTTGAAGCGGACGCTGGATACAGACGGTGTTTTGGAGTTTGTAACAACAAGGGATAAAGCGGGAAAAAAGGCATACCGCAGGAGCGTCTCTCTTTTGATGCAGAAGGCGGTGCACAATCTTTACGGGGAGGCGGGCGTCACCGTGCGCATTCTGCATTCTATCAGACAGGGGAATTACTGTGAGCTATGCGGGGATCTGGAAGTAACGCAGGAGGTTATCCTGAAGCTAAAGCAGGAGATGATGCGCCTTTGTGATGCGGATCTTCCGATTGCCAAGAAAAGTATGGATACGGAGGAAGCGGTGGGGCTGTTTAGCCGTCTGGGGATGAAGGACAAGGAGCGATTGTTCCGCTACCGCAGAAGCTCCAGGGTAAATATATATGAGCTGGATCACTATAAGGATTACTTTTACGGTTATATGGTGCCGTCAACAGGCTATTTGAAGTATTTTGATCTGTGTTTGTACAGAGAAGGATTTATGCTTTTATATCCGGGCGAACATTCAAAAACGGTGGATGAGTTTGTTCCGTCTGAGAAATTATATCAGACGCTTTCGGAGGCGTCCGACTGGGCGAATACGATGGGAATCGGAACGGTTGGGGCGCTGAATGACGCGATTGCGGGCGGGACAATACAGGATATTATTCTTGTGCAGGAAGCGTTGATGGAGCAGAAGATCGGTCTGCTCGCGGAACAGATTGCAAAGGAAAAGGACAAAAAATTTATTATGATAGCCGGGCCGTCCTCCTCGGGAAAGACGACATTTTCACACAGGCTTTCTATACAGCTGAAGGCGCAGGGCTTAAGTCCGCATCCGGTTCCGCTTGATGATTTTTATCTTGACCGGACGGTGTCGCCCCGGGATGAAAACGGCAATTTCGATTTTGAGTGCTTAGAGGCTTTGGATGTAGCGCGCTTTAATCATGATATGGGCGAGCTTTTGGCGGGCAAAGAGGTGGAGCTCCCGATTTTTAATTTTAAGACGGGAAGACGTGAAGAGAAGGGCAGGATGATGAAGCTCAAGGCGGATGACGTGCTTGTGATAGAGGGAATCCACGGGCTGAATGATAAATTATCTCATTCTCTTCCGCGCAGCAGTAAATTCAAAATCTATATCAGCGCGCTGACACAGCTTGATATCGACGAGCATAACTGTCTGCCTACTACGGACGGCAGACTGCTTCGGCGTATTGTAAGAGACGCAAGGACACGTGCGACCTCGGCCAAAGAGACGATTGCTATGTGGGATTCCGTCAGGAGGGGAGAGGAGAATAATATTTTTCCGTTTCAGGAGGAGGCGGATGTAATGTTCAACTCTGCGCTAATCTATGAGCTTGCGGTGTTAAAGCAATATGCGGAGCCGCTGCTGTTTGCAATTGAGAGAGATTGCCCGGAATATGTGGAAGCCAAGCGGCTTTTGAAATTTTTGGATTATTTTCTTCCGGTACCGAGCGATACGATAAGCCCGAATTCTATTCTGCGTGAATTTATCGGGGGAAGCTGCTTTCACGTGTAAGATATGTAATTCACCGGTTGCAAATCACGGACTGCTTGTGTATAATAGGCAGTGGATTAAGCAGGATGAATGATCGCGGCTGCAGGTGCAGACGAGGAAAGTCCGGGCTTCACAGGGCAGGATGCCGGATAACGTCCGGTGGAGGTGACTCCAAGGAAAGTGCAACAGAAATAAACCGCCGTCATACGGTAAGGGTGGAAAGGCAGTGTAAGAGACTACCGTCTTCCTGGTGACAGGAAGGGCTCTGTAAACCCCATCCGAAGCAAGACCAGACAAAAGCGTTGACGTGGCCCGCCAGCTTTAGGTAGGTCGCTTGAGGTAGCCGGCAACGGTTATCCTAGATAGATGATCATTCGTGACATAACCCGGCTTACAGTCCTGCTTAATTTTACAAAATCTTAGAGCACGTTTATCATTGATGAACAGAGCAGAAGCATCTATCCGCATATATACCGTGCGGATAGATGATTTTCTTATATCAATAGGAAAGACCTTGTTGCTGTGAGGTGTTAAAGTCTATAACTTTCCTATGATATAAAAAGCCCTCCGGGCAGGATTGCCATGCGGCGAAGAGGAAAAATGCCGCATATGCGGCCCGCCGCAGGCGGAGAAT
>CANOCV010000080.1 GCA_947564465.1 uncultured Roseburia sp.
GATGGACGAAGGGCGGGCGGCGCATCAGGATATCCGTCCGATTCAGATTGGAATTTTAAATCTGATGCCGTTAAAAGAAGAGACGGAGCTTCAGCTGCTTCGTTCTCTTTCGAACACGCCGATTCAGGTGGACGTAACGTTTCTGGCCGTATCTTCACATCAGTCGAAGAATACGTCGCAGAGCCACCTGAACAAATTTTATCAAAGCTTTTACGAGGTGAGCCATAGGAATCTTGACGGACTGATTATTACGGGTGCGCCGGTGGAGCAGATGGAATATGAAGAGGTGGATTACTGGAAAGAAATTACAACAATCATGGAGTGGACGAAGGATCATGTGACCTCTACGCTTCATCTGTGCTGGGGGGCGCAGGCCGGGCTATATTACCACTATGGGATAGAAAAGCATCTTCTGGACAAGAAAAAGTTTGGCATTTACGAGCACCGCGTGATGAATCGCAAGATTCCGCTTGTGCGCGGATTTGACGATTATTTTATGGCGCCGCACTCGAGGCATACTGAGGTTCGCAGGGAGGATATAGCGGCGGTAGATGAGCTTACGATTCTCGCGGAATCAAAGGAGGCGGGGGTATTTCTTGTCATAGACAGGGAGGGAAGGAAAATTTTTGTTATGGGGCATCCTGAATATGACAGGATTACGCTGGACAAGGAGTATAAGCGCGACGTGGAAAAGGGGCTTTCGATTGAGCTTCCGCGCAATTATTATCCGAACAATAATCCGGCTGACAAACCGAATCTTCAGTGGCGTTCACACGGAAACATGCTCTATGCGAATTGGCTGAACTATTATGTGTACCAGCAGACGCCGTATGAGTTTATAAATACGATGGATGTGATTGGAAAATAAAATTAAAGACAGCACAGCCGTTGTTAAATACTGTGAACAGTACAATTTGTTGCAAATAAGCAAACATTGATGAAAAATGAGAAATAATATCAGAAAAAGCGTCTGTCACATTACATTTCAGGCGCTTTTTGTGTATGATAAAATAAGGCTATGATATGGAGGCGATGTTATGATGAAATTAAAAAGACAAGTTTGGAAATGGGAAAATTTTCCGCTGGCCTTGGCATTTTTTGTGCCTGTTATTATATTGTTTGCGGTGTTTGTAATACACGGAGGGTATCCGTTTGGAGACAGATGTTTTCTGCGCTCCGATATGTATCATCAGTATGTGCCGTTTATGACAGAATTTTTAAACAAGCTGCAAAGCGGAGATTCCCTGGCGTACAGCTTTCATGTGGGCCTTGGTTCTGACTTTGTGGCGTTGTATGCATATTATCTGGCCAGTCCCATAAACTGGCTGCTTATATTGTGCCCGAAAGAATTTGTGATAGAGGCGATGTTTGTATTTATCGTGATAAAGTCGGGGCTTTCCGGTTTTACATTTGCATATTATCTGAAAAAACACTATGGAAAAAACAATATCATTCTCTCTATGACATCTTTGTTCTATGCGTTGGGAGGATTTAGCTGTGCCTACAACTGGAATATTATGTGGCTGGATGTGCTCTGGCTTGCACCGTTGATTATTCTTGGCATGGAGCAGCTGATCATGCAGAAGAAAATCGTTTTGTATTACATATCGCTTTCGCTGTCTATTCTTTCAAATTATTATTTGTCGATTATGGTCTGTATTTTTCTGGTTTTATATTTCGTAATTCTTTTCTTTGAGACGGAAAAAACAAAGAGAGCAAAGGCTTCTTTTCGGTTTTTTGGAGTATCACTGCTGGCGGGGACGACAGGGGCCGTTCTGCTGATTCCGGAAATAAAAATGCTTTCCTATACGGTAAACGGCGGGGAGGGATTTCCGCAGACAATGAAGTGGTATTTCAATTTGTGGGACGAGCTGGCGCATTTTTGTACAGGCGTCGAGGTGGTTGCCTTAAAGGATCACTGGCCGAATATATACTGCGGCGCGGCTGTTTTTCTTTTTGTGGCGCTCTATGCGATGAACAAGAAAATTGCCAGGAGGAAAAGGGCGGCAAGGTTAGCGTTGGCGGCGTTCTTTTTGTTAAGCTTTGCAAACAATTATCTTGATTTTGTATGGCATGGGTTCCATTTTCCAAACGGTATGCCGGCGAGGCAGTCCTTTCTTTTTATTTTTCTGCTTCTGACGATGGTATATGAGGCGTTAATCAATATGGAGGGAAATACCGTGTGGCAGGCGGGAATTGCACTCTGTATTGAAGTGCTGATTTTAAGTCTGTGTGAGTTGTTTGGAAATAAAGAGATTGTGACGGTGAACTCGCTTTTTATGACAGAGTTTTTGGCTGTGCTGTATGCGCTTGTTTATCTTACGTTCAAGCATCAAAAGAGGGCGTTTAGGACGGCGGCTGTGATTGTTGCATGCGTTCTGGTGGTGGCGGAAACGGGGGTAAACTTAAACTTAACAGGTCTGATTACAACGGAGCGTGAATCTTACGTGCGCAACAGGGGGAACTTTGAGGCGCTGACGACAAGATGCAGGGAGGCGGAGGATGAAATTTTCTACCGCACAGATAAGTACAATCGTCTGACGAAGAACGACGCCTGTCTGGACGGCTATCCGTCGTCTACGGTGTTCTCCTCTCTGATGAACATAGAAACGGCATCGCTGCTTGGGGATCTTGGGATGGAGGCGGGAAATAATTATTATTGTTATAACGGCGCTACGCCGTTAAGCGCTTCCATGCTCTCCGTAAGATATTTGATGACAGAGAGCAGTATGGAGGAAAGTCCGCTGCGTACGATGACGGATTATGAAAACGGCATGTATTTGTACAGGAATAACTATACATTGCCGCTCGGCTATATGATACCTAAGGAGACGGAGGAAAGCTTTAGACATGTTCTGGACAATCCGATTGAAAATCAGAACGTACTTGTTCGTGCGCTGGGAATAGAAGGGGAGCTTTTTGTACCGGTGGATGCCGTGATGCAGGAAGGGGCGACCGTGATAAACGTAAAACAGGCGGGCTGCATTTTGGGATATTACACGGATACGGACGCCGAGAGTATTTATGCGGATTACGGGGGAAAAAAGAGAAGCTTTTACAATGCCAATCATATTTATCTTCTTGATTTGGGATGGTGTGAAGCGGGCAGTACGGTTACGTTGACCACGTCGACGGGGGAGGAGTTGCTCCTTACGCCGTATAGGATGGATATGGAAGTGTTTCGGCAGGTATATGATAAACTAAGCAGCCAGACAATGAAGCTGGAGAAGTTTTCTTCGAACCGGATATCGGGTTCTGTCGATGTAAAGGAGGAAGGATATCTTTTGATTTCCATACCGGATGAGGAGGGCTGGAGAATAGAGGTTGACGGCGGGAGGGCATTTTCTGAAGGCGCCGATAAGGCATTTATAGAATTGTACTTAGAAAAAGGCGTGCACAGTATCAGCCTGTCTTATCGGACGCCGGGGCTTATACCCGGCATGTGCATATCGGTGATATCCGTCATTGTGTTTGCGGTGATATATATACATAGCAGGAAAAAAATAACATAGAAGGTAAATTTCTACCGTATTCCCTTCGTAATATTGCACAAGAGAGACATTCTTGGTTATAGTGGTTGTAGTAAATGATTTAGGTACAGCCAAAAAGGAGAATGGATATGATTAAGAGGAAAAAGGCGATAGCGCTATTGCTGAGCTTGTCACTTGTGATATCCCCGCTGGCGGGCGATGTTCACGCAGCCGAGGGAACGGGACAGCCGGCGCTCGGCGCGGCGGTTAATAGCGAGGCGCCAGACAATCTCGCGGTAAAAGAGACAGAGAAGGGGATGGTTCTTAGCTGGGACAGCTTCTACAATGCTGCCGGTTATGATGTGTATCGTGCAAAGAGTCGGTACGGCGATTACACAAAGCTTACCTCCGTAAACAGGTTGACGTATACGGATGAGAATCCGAATGCCGATAAGTACGCTAACTATTATAAGGTGGCGGCAGCCGGAAGCGATAAGATGTCAGAGCCGATTTCTCTGGAAATTGAGATGTTCGGTGAAGATATGTATGTGTTTTCACCGGAGGATGATATTGAGCAGGTGTACAATGCGGTGAATGACGTCTATAAGATACAGGGAGCGGTGGACGAGAACGGAGACGCCACCTCGGCACAGCAGTTTGGCAACGGACGTTATACATTTGCTTTTAAGACAGGCGATTATTCCGGGATGGAAGAGACGCAGTTTAATATGTCGTATTATATGCAGCTGATCGGGCTCGGCAAGGTGCCGACAGATGTGAAGCTTAGAAATGTACATGTGCCGCCGGTGCTGCCGGATTGGAATGTTACATGTAATTTCTGGATGAATATTGAAAATTTATCTTTTACACGGGAAGAGAATACGGATGATGTATGGTTCAACTTTATGTGGTCCGTGTCCCAGGCGGCTCCGGCAAGAAGGCTGTATGTGGAGCGTCCGACGACACTGAACTATATGTGGGACGGATGGGCCAGCGGCGGTTACATTGCCGACAGCGTGTTTGAGGGAGCGGTCGGTTCGTGGACACAGCAGCAGTATTACATCAGAAATTCAAAATTAAACAATAATTTTTACGGTGTCAACTGGAATTTTGTGACACAGGGTGTGACAGGGATATCCGTGACAGATGAGAAATTTCCGATGTATTCTCTGGAGAGCGGACTTGGAACAACGAACTGGAAGAGCGGCGGCAAATATACCTTTTTAGATTCGACGGATATTATTCGGGAAAAGCCGTTCCTGTATTTTGACGAGGATGTGAAGGAATATAAAGTGTTTGTTCCGGGAATCAGAACGAATGCTTCGGGGGTGTCATGGACAAAGAACAGTATGGGATACGGTGTGTCGGTTGATATCAGCAATTTCTATATTGCAAGAGCAGACAGGGATAACGCTAAATCAATCAATGCGGCGCTGGATGCAGGAAAGAACATTATTCTTTCTCCGGGAATTTATTATGCGGAAGAGCCGATTCAGATAGAGCGGGCAAACACAATTGTCCTTGGTCTCGGACTGGCAACGATTATTCCGACAAACGAGGAGACTGCAATAAAGATTGCGGATGTAGGGGGCGTCAGCGTTGCGGGCGTTATATTAGATGCGGATCAGTATTCGAAGAATATGCTTGTGTTAGGCGAGGAGGGCTGCAACAAGGATCACTCTGCAAATCCGGCCGTGCTTCAGGATGTGTTTGTCCGTATCGGCGGCGCTCACGGGGGGGTTGCTTCCACGGAACAGGCAGTTGTGATAAACAGTAATGATGCGATCGGCGATAATTTTTGGATCTGGAGAGCAGACCACGGCGACGGCGTAGGCTGGGATTTGAACAAGGCGAAAAACGGCGTTGTGGTAAACGGCGATAACGTTACCCTGTATGGATTGATGGTTGAGCATTTCCAGGAATATGATATTATCTGGAGAGGTGAAAACGGAAAGACATATTTCTTACAGAACGAAAAATGTTATGATCCGCAGAATCAGGCGGATTGGATGAGCCATGACGGTGAAAAACTCGGTTATGCGGCATACAAGGTTGCCAATAACGTCAAGACTCACTATGCCGTAGGACTTGGTTCTTATGATGTGTTCATTAATACGAACGGGGCAAGTATCTTTTTGGATAATGCGATTGAGGTGCCGGATACGGAGGGCGTTATGATTGAGAACGCCTGCATTGTCGAAATCGCGGACGGAAACGGGCCGCCGGTCGGATTTAAAAACATTATTAACGGTACGGGCCCGGCAATTACTACCGGAGCAGGACTCGGCAAGGGATATGCAAGACAGGCTCTGCTCTTGTATAACAACAATAAATCCGTATCCTTAGAAGACTATTATGAGTCCGGCGGAAACGAGACCGGAAAAACGAACGAGGAAGAAGGCGTTCCGCCGACCAATGATGCGGATGCCGAGAAGGATATTGTAAAAGATCCGCCTTCCACAGACAGCAATGAGAAAAATATTATAGATGAGTATGAGAATTCCGGTAATACGGAAAAAGACGATTACACGCCAAATATCGGAAGCGGTTCCGTAGCGTCCGGTCCTTATGCGGAATGGAAAAACACTGCGATTACATATCCGGCGAAAGGACAGCTTGTGGCGGCGGGAATCATTGATGTAAAATTCGGGCAGTTGGCGGGAGCAGTCAAATATGATGTGTATATTGACAATAAGCTGGTAAAGACGTTTGCGGGCGAGGATGCGAAGAAAGCCGATTATGCAGTTGAAGTTAAAAACGTCAAAGTGAAAAAACACACGACATATGTTGTCGCAACACTTGCGGATCAGACGACGGTAACCTCAAACATTCGAACCTTCTTTATTTCTAAAAAAGGAATGGGAATCTGGCAGGATGACGCGGATAAGATTGCCGAGACGAACCTGTCATGGTATTATACGTGGTCGCCGAAGCCGTTAAACGGTGTGAGCAGCCAGGTGGAATTTGTTCCGATGGTATGGGGGGACGAGGCTGATAGCCGTTCACAGGACAGAAAAGACGAATGGGCATGGCTGAGAAACGGTGGCTATAAGGATTACCGTTATCTTCTGACATTTAATGAGCCTGACTTTACCGACCAGTCGCATATGACGCCGGAGAGAGCGGTAGAGCTGTGGCCGGATATGGAAAGAATCAGTAATGAAGGCACAATCGTAAGCTCACCGGTAGTGGCAATTCCGACGGTATTTTATGATTCGGCCGATAATGATTACGGGACAGTGGGAGGCTGGTACGGGAAGTATGAGCAGCTGATGGCAGCGGCAGAATATCATGACGGTTTTACGGCGGTACATTTCTATTTTGATTATCCCGGTGACTATGTATTGGATGTCATTGAGCAGATTCATGAGAAAACAGGAAAACCGATCTGGATTACAGAGTGGGGCGTAGGACAGTGGAGCCAGGTTCAGGAGTTTGACTGGACAGGAGGTCCGGACGAAGGAAACTGGCAGAGAGAAATCATTGTGAATTTTGTGAGAGAAATCGTTCCTCAGTTAGACCAGATTGATTATGTAGAGCGGTATGCGTGGTTCCCGTTTGACGGGTCAGATACAACGAAATACGGAAACGGCGCGGGCGGGCTGTTCTTCTGCGGCAAGGATGATCCGTTAAAGGGCCAGCTTACATCGGTGGGTAAAGCCTATAAGGAAGTAGGAAATCCGGTGGGCTGGGATCCGGAGAAGCCGATAGACGATATGGTTGTGATAGACGGCGGAGAGAGCGAGAATCCGGGAGAGAATCCGTCGGAGAAACCGAGTGAAAATCCATCCGAGACGCCGAGTGAGAAGCCAAGCGAAGAACCGTCCGAAAACGAGAGAAGGAATGTTTTGTTGGGAAAGACGGCGACGAGCTCTTCGGCAAAAGGCGGTAACGTGGCCGGCAATGCAATTGACGGCGATATTGATACGAGATGGGAGACAGTAGATGCAGAGCCGAATCCGCAGTGGCTTGAAATTGCGCTTGGGGATACATATACGGTAGATGGCTTTAAGGTGACATGGGAGACGGCGGCGGCAAAAGAGTATAAGCTGCAGGTTTCTATGGACGGGCAGACATGGACAGATGTATATGAGGTGACGAATGGCGTATCGGCAGACGTAAGGGAAGATGAGTTTGCTCCGGCAAGTGCAAAATATATTCGTTTGTTGTGTACGTCAAAGACAACGGATTACGCATATTCCGTGTATGAGCTGGAGGTAATGGGAGTCAAGGGAGAGCAGTCAACCGAGGAGCCGAGTGAGACTCCATCCGAGAATCCGGGCGACATAGAGGTAACAGGTGTGACCTTGGATAAAACATCTCTGGAGATGGAAACAGACGAGTACGAGAGATTGAGAGCGACGGTTACGCCGAATAACGCAAGCAATAAAGGCGTGATATGGACATCTTCCGATACAAAAGTTGCAACGGTAACAGGAGACGGACTGGTTCACGGCGTTACGCCTGGCGAGGCGGTAATTACCGTGACGACAGAGGACGGAAAAAAGACGGCCGAGTGTAAGGTGACGGTAACTGAGGCAAAAGCAATTAAAGTAACCGGAGTGACATTAGATAAACCGGATCTCACACTTGAGATCGGAATGTCAGAGCGGCTTGAAGCGATTGTGACGCCGGATGATGCGACGAATAAAAAGGTGACATGGACATCTTCGGATGCCGAGGTGGCGGAAATAGAAGAAGACGGAGAAAGCAGCGTGATTGTAACTGCTTACAAAGAGGGAACGGTAACGATCACCGCAACGACGGAAGACGGAGGACTGACGGCGGAGTGTACGTTAGAGGTGACACAGCGGTCGGGAGAAACGATATCGGTAGAAGGCATAGACTTAGATCAAAAGGAAATTTCATTAAAAGAAGGTGATATCGGAAAGTTAAATGTAATATTTACTCCGGAAAATCCGACCAATAAAGGCGTGTTCTTTAGAACATCGGATCAGGAGGTCGTATTCGTATCCTCGACGGGAGATTTGATTGCAAGAAAAGCGGGAGTGGCAACGGTTACCGCGAGAGCGGCAGACGGCTCGTTTAGGGCGGAATGTACCGTTACGGTTCTTCCGGTGGAGACGACAGGGATTGCACTGAATAAGACAGAACTTATCCTGGAGGAAGGAATTTCTGAGAGACTGGTAGCGTCAATTATGCCGTTTAACGCCAGCGATCGAAACGTGCGGTGGACGTCTTCCGATACAGAGACCGTGACAGTGACAGAGGACGGTCTGATAACGGCTCTAAAGGCAGGAATGACGACGATTACTGCGGAAACCGGCGACGAAAAGAGCGGCATAAAGAAAGCTGTTTGTGAAGTGACGGTGAAGCAGAGGGATCCTAAGAGCATAGCAGTAACCGGAATTACATTAAATAAAGAGACATTGACGGTAGAGGAAGGCGCTCTTGATGACAGCCTGGAAGCAACCATAACACCGGATAATGCAAGCAATCAGAATGTGATCTGGACATCGGCGGACAATGAGATTGCAGTTGTGACAGGGGACGGCATTGTATATGCAAGAAATGCCGGAAAAGTCGTAATTACGGCGATAGCAGCCGACGGAAGAAAAGAAGCTTCCTGTGTCGTGACAGTTACGAAAAGACCTGCCGGAGCGGTTGCGGTAACGGGCATAAGGTTAAGCCAGAATATTGCAGAACTCAAAAAAGATGAGACAAAGCAGCTGACGGTGACGGTTCTTCCGGAAAATGCCGACAACAAAAAAGTAGTATTTGGCTCTTCGGATGAAAGCGTTGTAACGGTAAGTGAAAACGGACTTGTAACCGCAGTGGGAGCCGGAATGGCAGTGGTCACGGCGACAACCGTAGACGGAGGATACACGACGGTTTGTGCGGTTCTTGTAAAAGAGGCAGAAAAAGAGCCGGAGAAAGAACCGGAAAAAGATCCGGGAAAAAATCCGGGAAACAATCTTGGAGACAATCCGAAACCGCAGACACCGCAGACAAATTTGACAGTGGGAATGACGTTTAACAGCGGAAAGTTCCGTTATAAAGTTACAAAGGCAGACGCCAATGATTTGCAGGCAGAGCTGGTGAGGCCGCTGAAAAAGACGAATAAGAAGCTTACGGTTCCTGCAACGGTTTCTTGTCAGGGCAAAACATTAAAGGTAACTTCTATCGGGAAAAATGCATTCAAGAGCAATTTGAAATTAAAGAGTGTGACGATCGGGAAGAACGTGACGACGATCGGAAAGCAGGCATTTTATAAGTGTAAGAAGCTTACGAGAGTAACATTTAAGGGTTCTAAATTAAGTAAAATCGGTTCGAAGGCGTTTACAAAGGCAGCGAAAGGGATTGTCTTTAAAACAGGAAGCAAAAAGACGGTGAAAAAATATAAAAAACTGTTACGGAGGAAAACGCCTACATCAGCCAGAGTTATAAAATAATAAAGAAATGATAAAAGGGAAGCCGCGCGGTGAAACGTGCGGTTTCTTTTTTATATTAAAGGAAAGTTCTCCTTTCGGAGAACCCTTGAATTAAAAATGCCCGCTGGA
>CANOCV010000081.1 GCA_947564465.1 uncultured Roseburia sp.
GTTTGCGATGCGATTAAGGTAATGGAAACCCTCTACTTTTTATTTTCAACCTTATTTCTCCGTATTCATAAAATCTTTCTCAATCTTACCATAAAAATAAAGAAAGTGAAATATACGATTTCATAGAAGTTTTTAAAGCCGTGTGTTATAATTCTTAGGTAAAGGTGAATGGGGACAGGAGGACGGTATTATGTACGGAAAGAGGAAGTCATATCGGATAGAAGAGGGTTCGGTTAAAATCAGTTTTGCGGGCGGAGAAGGAATTGTTACGGTGCTTACCGATGAAATTATCAACGTATTTTCGCCGCTTATAAGCGAAGACCACCGTTCAAAAGCAATTGAGGGGAATAAGGCAAAGGGAGTATCCTTTGAAGTAAAGGAAAAAATCGAATATCTGGAAATTGTAACGAAGAAGCTGCTTGTCCGGGTATATGATGAATATAAAGTGGATTTTTACAGTGCAGGCGGAGAGCTTCTCTGCGCTGATTTCCGCGGAAGCAGACAGAGCAGTCTTCAGATCAGTGAGAAGTTTCTCGCGCTTCTTAAGGCGGAGGGACATGAAGTATCATCAAGAGGGGACATTAATTACCGGGTTCAGGTCGTAAAGCGTATGGAGGGCGATGAGGCTTTCTATGGACTGGGGGATAAGACCGGATTTCTCAATAAGCGTCATTATGACTATGAGATGTGGAATTCCGATCTTCCGACGGCGCATACCGATGCCTTTAAAGCGCTCTACAAATCTATTCCGTTTTTTATAACGCTTAGGAAAAGCTGCGTATACGGAATCTTTTTTGATAACACCTACCATTCTTACTTTGACATGGGAAAAGAGAAGAATGATTATTATTATTTTGGCGCTGATAACGGCAATCTGGATTATTATTTTATTGCAGGAGAGGCGATGCCGGAGATTGTAGAAAATTATACATATTTGACAGGCCGCACGCCGCTGCCGCAGTTGTTTACGCTGGGTTATCATCAGTCGAGATGGGGGTATGAAAATGTCTGGGATGTGCGCGAGGTGGTACAGAAGTATCGTGCTCTTGATATTCCGATAGATACGATACATCTTGATATTGATTATATGGACGGATATAAGGTATTTACCTGGAATGAAGATGATTTCGGGGAACCGAAAGCGCTTATTGCAGAATTGAAAAAGTCCGGGTTTAAGGTGGTGACAATCATTGACCCGGGTGTAAAAGTCGAAGCGGGCTACAATATTTATGAAGAGGGAATTGCAAACGGTTATTTTGCGAGTACGCCGCAGGGTGAGGTCTATGAGAATGCGGTATGGCCGGGCGATGCCGTATTTCCTGATTTCGGGAAGCCGAAGACGAGAGCGTGGTGGGCAAAGAATCAGAGATTTCTTATTGATTTGGGGGTGCGTGGGGTCTGGAACGATATGAATGAGCCGGCAAGCTTTAGGGGAGAGCTGCCGGGCGACGTTATTTTTACCGATGAGGATGAAGTTTCAAATCACGAGGCAGTCCACAATGTCTATGGACACCTGATGTCGAAGGCGTCTTATGAGGGCTGGAAGGAATATGATAAGAGAAGACCGTTTGTCATCACGAGGGCTTGTTACAGCGGATCACAGAAATATGCGACGTCGTGGACGGGAGACAACCAGAGCCTTTGGGAGCATCTTCAGATGGCAATCCCGCAGATGTGCAATATGGGGCTTAGCGGGCTTGCGTTTATCGGAACGGATGTAGGGGGATTTGGCGCGGACGTGACGCCGGAGCTTCTCTGCCGCTGGGTAGAGGTGGGGTGTTTTTCACCGCTGTTTCGCAATCACTCCTCCAGAGGCTCGGTACGTCAGGAGCCGTGGCTGTTCGGGGAGGAGACTCTTGCCGTCAATAAAAAGTATATCGAATTAAGGTATCGTATTCTGCCGTATTTTTACGACCTGTTTTGGGAGTGCGAGTCAAAGGGGCTGCCTTTGGTCCGCCCGCTGGTGCTTCACTATGAGCATGACGAGGAAGTTAAGAATATGAACGGGGAGTTTCTGCTTGGGGAACATCTGCTTGTGGCTCCCGTTGTGGAGCAGGGCGTGAACCGGAAGCTGGTCTATCTGCCTAAGGGGGACTGGTACGATTATTGGACCGGGGAAAAGAAAGCGGGCGGCTGTTACTTTATAAAAGAGGCGCCGCTTGATGTGTGCCCTATTTATGTGAAGGCGGGGAGCATCCTGCCGAATTTTGAGCCGATGCAGTATGTGGGTGAGCACGAGATGGATGTGCTTATTTTAGATGTTTATGACGGTAACGGAAGATATGTGCACCGTCAGGATAACGGGGAGGATTTCGCATACAGGGAAGGCGAATACAATGAATATGAATTTGTAGTGCTGGCGGACGGTACGCTCAAAATTGAACTTGTGCACCATGGATATGAGAAGCTTTATCGGAAATTTATTATCCGCCACAGAAGAAAAACGCAGGAATTTGAATTTAAGGGGACACCCCTTACAATATGGCTTTAGAAGACGGAGGCATTAGAATGAAACGTGGGATTGCACTCAGCGGAGGCGGGACAAAGGGTTCCTATGAGCTTGGCGTATGGAAAGCGTTGCGGGAGCTTGGGATAGACTATCAGATTGTGACAGGAACCTCGATTGGGTCAATCAATGGAGCCTTGATGACGACCGGCGACTATGAGCGGGCCGAGGAACTTTGGAATACGATTACAATGGAAGATATGATGGAGGATGGGATTAATCTGACAACTACGATTGAAGGAATGTATGACCAGAAGGATGCTATCCGCCCATTTTTGAAAAAATATGTGAAAAATAAAGGCGCCGATATTTCTCCGTTTACGGAGTTTATTGAAACATTGATCAACGAGGAAAAAATCCGCAGCGCCGAAACGGATTTTGGGTTGGTGACAGTGCAGTTTCCATCCCTGAAGGCGTGCGAATTGACGAAGGAGGAGATCCCGAAAGGGCTGTTGAAAGAATATATTCTGGCGTCGGCCGCGATTTTTCCGCTGTTTCCGATGCACAAAATCGGGGATCAGACGTATCTGGACGGCTGCTATCACGATAATCTTCCGATTGATCTTGCGCTCCGCATGGGAGCGCAGGAGGTGATTGCCGTAGATCTTCACACAACGCCGGCACATGCCGCTTATGCCAATCGTCCCTATGTAACATATATTAAGCCAAGCCGTTCTTTGGGAACGATGATGAACTTTGACCATGCGTTATTGATGGAAAATGCAAGAATGGGATACTGTGATACGATGAAAATGTTTGGGAAGTATCTCGGTTATCGTTACACCTTCAGATCAGAAAGCGTCTTAAGGCTGGAGCAGGAGGTGGCGGCTTATATTTCATTTCTTGCACAAACCGACCTGTATTTGACGGATGAGACATCGGCAAGGAAATTCGGCAAGGGAGATTTTAACCGCCTGTTTGCTCTGCTGCAGGAAAAGGCAGAGGGGAAGCGGATGGACAGAGAGCAGTATTTTGTGCGCGGCGCGGAGTTGTGCGGGCAGTTTTTAGGTCTAAAGGAAGACGCGGTCTATGATATGGGAGAGTTTATCCTTTCTATTAAGGAAGGGCTTGGCGGCAGGGAAAGATATCAGGACGCCGGAGAGCTTGTGCGGCGGGAAGGGATGGAGCTTGCGGCAAAGCTTACCGAGCTTAGGCTTTGGCAGACGAAGGAGTATATTTTCGGATGTATAAGTTATGCGCTTGAGGAAAAGAAGGATGGCGCAGGACGTCTGATTCTGCCCTTGTTATCTCTGTTTCCGGAGGAATTGGCTGCGGCTCTTTTTGTCTGTTCCGTATAGGTTTTGCGAGGCAGATACGCTGCCGGGGATGGTACGAAAAGAAAATTGCGGCATATAGTAAACTGATAGCACAATAGGAGCGAGTCAGTGGAATATAGTAAAGACCAATACTATAAGATGCAGCAGATGCTGGCGAATCAGGCATATGGCGCAGGGGACTACGGGGCTAAGCAGCCTTTTTATATGACATATCCTGTACAGAGCTTATATATGACAGAGATGGAATATGAAAAGGATATGGAGCGGATGAAAGATCTGTATCCCAAGGAGGCAAAAAAGATTTTGGAATACGTGGAGGAGGAGTGTGACAGGATGGAATACGACGGCAGCCTGATGTTTGACGAGTATCCGGATCGTCTGATGCTCCGACGGATTTGTGACAGAATTTACGGGAAGGTCACGGAGGATAAGGAGAGTGTCTCCGCGCAGCAGTACTGCAGGGAATGCCGGCCGGGCGGACCGCCGCCGCCACCGCCGCATGGGGGAAGGCCGCCCAGAGACGACGGGAAATGGAACCTGATAGAGGTACTTTTGTACAACGAAATGTATAAGAGACGCTGCCGTTATAAACGCTGCCGCAGATGGTGGTAGTTCGAAGAAATTAAGACACAGATTCCGCCGGAAGCGTGGCAGGCGGAATAAAGAATGAGATAGCGGCAAAAATATTTTGTAGAATAAAAATAACGGTTGAGCTTTTTTTGCGGAAGAATTACAATATAGCTGTTACGTTTGAAAAGCGGCTCAGACGGGTTTCCCGTCTGGGCTTAAAAATAGAGAAAATGAGGACAGGCAGATGAGCAAAGGTGTAATCAAGGCGGTAATTTTTAGCGCGATATTTCTTGTGGCGGTAATTTTATTTAGTTTTGCCATGAATCATACAAATGAGGATTTGACGACGGAAATGAAGGAGGCATCACTTCCGGTAGTCAGCTTTTCTTATCAGGATAGACAGATGAATGAATTATTTGGCTATTCGGAAGAGATGGAAGCCTCTTATATGAGGGACTCTATCACGCCTATTAATACCGACCGGATTTTGCCGATGAAAATACAGACATACGGATATTCGATTGATGCTATTTCTTATGAGATTCGCAGCATGGATACGTCACGTCTGATCGCCGACTCGGATGTGACAGAGTACAGCAATGAGCGAGGGGTAATCCGGGCAGATCTGGAGATTGAAAATCTTTTGGAGGAGTGCGAGGAATACCTTTTTATTTTAAGGATTCAAAGCGGAGAGAAAACGATCTGTTATTATACAAGAATCGTGGAGCCGGCAGACTGCTATGTTAAGGAAAGCCTTGATTTCGTAATGGATTTTCATGAAAAATCTTTCAGTAAGGAGGCTGCGGCAGCGTTGGCAACCTATGTGGAGCCGAATGCTACGGGAGACAATAGCTCTCTGGCCCATGTGACGATTCACTCCACTTTAAATCAGATTGCGTGGGCAGATTTTAAGGGACAGAGGCTTTTGGAACCGGTTGTATCCATAAAAGAGATTAATACGTCATATAATGTAATTATGTTGGACTATGTTATGGCCTCGGAGGGGGAGAACGGAGAGCTGGAGTATTACAATACGAGGGAATATTTCAGAGTACGTCATACAAGCGACAGGATGTATCTGCTCAACTATGAGCGCACAATGAATCAAATTTTCAGAGGGGAGAATGCAAGTCTTTATGCGAACCGTATACAGCTTGGGATTCGGGACGGCGATATTCAGTATGTGGCAAATGAGACGGGAAATATTGTATGTTTTGTGCAGGAGGGCGAGCTTTGGAGCTATAATGCACAGGAAGGGCGCCTTTCGCAGGTGTTTAGCTTTCGCGGATATGAGGGGATTGATGACAGGGAGAATAATGGGAATCACGAGATTAGGATTATAAAGGTGAATGAGTCCGGAAGTGCGGATTTTGTTGTTTACGGGTACATGAACAGAGGAAACCATGAGGGAGAAGTCGGAATCTGCGTCTATCACTATGACAGTGTTGCCAATACGGTTGAGGAGGAGCTGTTTCTGCCGTTTACGCGTTCCTATCAGATTATGAAAGCGCAGATGGGCCAGATGATGTATGAGAGTGAGGCAAATAAGTTTTATCTTATTCTGGAAAGCTCCCTCTATGAGATTGACATGAATACAATGGAGTATAAAGAGATGCGGGGAGGACTTGAGGAGGGAGCGTACGCGGTATCAGAGTCCCGCCGGTATGTTGCATACTTAGAGGGGAAGGATAAAAACCGCGGTTCTTCTATTTGTATTTTAGATCTTGAGATGGGAGAGAGCTTTCAGATAGATGCGGACAGCGGCGAATACGTCAGACCGCTGGGATTTATGGAGGATGATTTTATTTATGGAACGGCGCGCGCGTCAGACGTTGTGGAGGATGCCGTCGGTAATACGGTATTTCCGATGTACAGTGTCAGAATTGTGGATATGGCCGGTGAAAATCACAGCATTTTGAAGGAATATAAAAAAGACGGATATTACGTTTCGGATATTGAAGTTGCGGATTACACGATTTATCTGAATAGAATACAGTATAACGGGGTTGCGTATGTAGATGTGAATCAGGATACAATCATGAACAGGGAGGCAGATACAGAGGGGGCGGTAGAGGTAGATACTACGGTGATGAAAGAAAAGCAGACGCGTTATCAGCTTGTCTTAAAGTCACAGGAGCAGATTGAAGCGAAGAAGCTTTTGACGCCAAAACAGATTGTATTGACGAAACCGAAAAGCATTGCGTTAAATATCAATGATAATGAGGATTACTATTATTCGTATGCCAGAGGTGAGGTGCTTGCAGTGACGAAGGATGTAGCGGAGGCGATTTCCGTTGCAAATGAAAATATGGGAGTTGTGATTGGCGCAAAGCAGCAATATATCTGGAAACGCGCCAAGAAAGCGTACCAGAGGGCAATCGAGGTGACTGTGGGAGAGGCGGATGCGTCCGGGAGTTCCATGGCAAAAAATTTAAGCGCAATGCTGGGGTTGGAAAATCTAAAGGTAAGTGTGCAGGGGCTTTTGGACAGGGGAGATACTCCCAAGGCCGTGTTAAATGATACGATGCAGGATATGACGGTTTTGGACCTTGTCGGCTGTGAGTTGGATGAGGTTCTCTATTACGTGAACCGTGGGACGCCGGTATTTGCAATGACGAGTCAGGATGAGACCGTGCTTTTGACGGGCTATGATGCGAGTACGGTAACGCTCTTTGACAGCGGGGTGGTAACCCGAAAGACGTTAGAGGAAGCAAAAGAGATGTTTTCGCAGGCAGGTAATATCTTTTTTGCTTACCTGAAGGAGTAGACAAACAGAAGGGATAGAGGTTATCAGAGATGGAAGGATTTGCAAGTTTTATCAGCAGGGTGGACGATTTTGTATGGGGACCGTATACGCTTGTACTGCTGGTCGGTACGGGAATCTTTTTGACAGTTCGCTTGCGTTTTCTACCGTGGAGAAATCTCGGTTATGCGCTGAAAATAACACTGAGTAAAGAGGCGAGAACGACAAAGCAGGGGGCGGGGGATGTTTCGCCGTTTGCAGCCCTGACCACAGCGCTTGCGGCGACGATTGGAACAGGGAATATTGTGGGGGTTGCGACGGCCATGGTGTCCGGCGGTCCCGGTGCGTTGGTTTGGATGTGGCTCTCAGCCTGCTTTGGGCTATCCTCCAAGTTTTCGGAGTGTATGCTGGCAATCAAGTATCGTGAGATGAACGAAAAGGGTGAGATGTCGGGCGGCCCAATGTATACCATGAAAAAGGCGTTTCGCAACAAAAAGCTTGGCGCAGCGTTAGGGTGGATGTTTGCTCTTTTCGCTGTGCTTGCGTCCTTTGGAATCGGAAACATGACACAGGCAAATTCGATTTCGGATGCGCTGTTCTCTTCGTTTGGTTTTTCTGCCTCAATAAGCGGAATTATTTTGACGATACTTGCATTAATTATCATTGTGGGCGGGATCAAAAAAATATCGCAGGTATCCTCTGTGGTTGTTCCTGTTATGGCAGTTTTTTATGTTGCGGCCGGGTTGGTTGTGATCGTGTGCAATTACCGGAATCTGCCGGAGGGCGTTTCTATGATCTTTAAGATGGCGTTTTCCGTTCAGGCTGTCGGAGGAGGGCTTTGCGGAAGTATTACGGCGGCAATGATGAATGCTATGCATTACGGTGTGGCGCGCGGCATTTTTTCGAATGAGGCGGGAATGGGGTCGGCTGCAATCACGGCTGCCTCGGCAATCACTGACAGTCCGGTGCGTCAGGGTTATATTAATATGACGGGAACCTTTTGGGATACCATTGTGGTATGTACGATTACAGGCTTGTGTATCGCAAGTTCCGGCGTGCTGGGGGCTACGGAGCTTGAGACGGCAGGGCGATATACCCTTGAAGCGGATACGCTTACTGTCTTTACGGTAAATGAAAAGAAGGAAGAGATACAAGAAAAATATACGGTGGCTTATGAGGAGGGGAATGCAGTGCTCGACAGCGGCGAAGCCACAGAGCTTGTGCTGTATCCGGCTGATGAAGGCCATGCACAGACACTGACGGGGGAGTATGCGGACGAGGCGGGAAATCAATACATATTTGGGACGGACGGTGTCTATGAGAACAGAAAGTTAGTCAAAGGCGCTGCACTTACAATTCTCGCATTCCGTTCGGCGCTTGGCAATATCGGAGGATATCTTGTAAGTATCGGAATCGTGTTGTTTGCGTTTTCGACTATTTTGGGATGGGAATATCAGGGGGAGAAAGCATTTGAATATCTGCTTGGGACACACCGTTTAAACATGGTGTATCGAATTGCATTTTCCGCTGTTATTTATGTAGGCGCAACGACGGCGCTTGATGTCGTTTGGAATTTTTCGGATATTGCGAACGCGTTAATGGCGATTCCGAACCTCATCTCCCTGCTCGCGTTAAGTGGTGTAATTGCAGGGGAAACCAAAAAGTTTCAGGAGGTGATAAAGAAGGAAAAACGCGATTATGGCTAAAAAATACATAAAGTTGCATAATTTTTTAAGAAATTTTTTCTTTGCGTTGGCACAAATCATACAAAATCCTAATTATGCTTGCAAATTGGCGATTTATAGGATATATTAAACAAGGTACTAATAACTTAAGGAAGTGGAAGAACATGAGCAGAAAAGAAATTATTGTTTCGAATGTTTCGAGGTATGATAATCCTATCGCGGAGTTAGTACAGGTTGCATGTCGTTTTGACAGCAATATTACATTAGAAAGTAATGACCGCAGGATTAATGCAAAAAGCATTATGGGGATTATGGCTTTCAATCCGTCCAAAGGTATGACAGTTAATATTGTAGCCGATGGAAATGATGAAAAGGAAGCGTTGCTGGCAATGGAGAAATTTTTAGTGTGCGAATAATTTTCAGGGAGGGACATATTATGTCAAGAAAACCAGTAGGAAAGGCAACAGCAGATTCGAAGGCAAAAACAACAGCTGCAAAATCTGCGGAAAAAGTAACTGAGGTGAAGACGGCTGCAAAAGAAACTCCTGCAATGGCGGCAGAGGCTGTTGTGAAGACAGAGACAAAGCCGGTATCCGTTAAGGAAGAGGAAAAGATTCAGGAGAGCACGGTCGTTGAAGAAGAAGTAAAGGAGCCTGCGAAAAAAGCGGCAAAGAAGCCGGCAGGTAAGAAAGCGGCAGAAAAGCAGGAAGAAGTTGTGCCGGATATTTATGTACAGTATCAGGGACAGGAGGATGTTGTAAAGGATGTTGTCGAGAGAGCAAAAGAAGCTTTTGTAGCTGACGGACACAGAGCGTCATCCATTAAGAGCCTTCAGTTGTACTTAAAGCCGGAAGAGAGTGCGGCATATTATGTTGTAAATCAGAAGTACGCCGGAAAGGTTTACCTGTTTTAACATAAAGAACGAAGTGACATAAGCGAGTGAAAACTGTGTACGTTTGCGTATGCAGTTTTTTATTTTATATCATAGGAAAGACCTTATTGCTGTGAAGTGTTAAAAACAACTACTTTCCTATGATATAAAAAGCCCTCCGGGCAGGATCGCCATGCGGCGGAGA
>CANOCV010000082.1 GCA_947564465.1 uncultured Roseburia sp.
TTTTGCATGTATTTGTGCAAATTGCCAGCGTTCTTCTTGTTCACAACCTTTTGACATCCGAATCCATAGAGGAATGTTCTTCGGATTTCCTCTATGACAAAAGCCCTCCGGGCAGGATTCTATTTTATATCATAGGAAAGACCTTGTTACTGTGAAGTGCTAAAGTCTATAACTTTCCTATGATATAAAAGCTTATGCGCAGCTTCGCGCGCGGAACCAAAGCTGTGCATTGAAAGTTGTTAATTCACGAGGGTGTGCGAAGCACACTTTTGTTCTAAGCAGAAAGGAGCAAAGATGAGCAATAAAGGAAAGTTTTATATGACAACAGCCATAGCATATACATCCGGCAAGCCTCATATCGGAAATACCTATGAGATTGTACTTGCGGATGCGATTGCAAGATTTAAACGGCAGGAGGGGTATGACGTTTATTTTCAGACGGGAACAGACGAGCACGGGCTGAAGATTGAGCAAAAAGCGGAGGAAGCGGGGATTACGCCGAAGGAGTATGTGGATAAAGTGGCAGGGGAAGTGAAGCGGATCTGGGATTTGATGAACACTTCCTACGATAATTTTGTGCGTACGACGGATGAGGATCATGAGAGACAGGTAGCAAAGATTTTTAAAAAGCTGTATGACAAGGGAGATATCTACAAAGGGGCGTATGAGGGCTTATACTGTACGCCGTGTGAATCGTTCTGGACAGAATCGCAGCTTGTGGACGGAAAATGTCCGGATTGCGGACGTGAGGTTTCACCGGCTAAGGAAGAGGCATATTTTTTTAAGATGAGCAAGTATGCGGACAGGCTGATTGAGCATATAAACAGCCATCCGGAATTTATCCAGCCCGTATCCCGCAAAAATGAGATGATGAACAATTTCCTTTTGCCGGGGCTTCAGGATTTGTGTGTGTCGCGGACATCTGTGAAATGGGGAATACCGGTAGACTTTGACCCTAAGCATGTTGTGTATATATGGCTGGATGCGCTTTCGAACTATATTACAAAAATAGGATATGACGCTGACGGGAGCGGCAGCGAGCTGTTTGACAAGAACTGGCCGGCCGATTTGCACTTGATAGGAAAGGATATTGTACGTTTTCACACAATCTATTGGCCTATCTTTTTGATGGCGCTTGAACTGCCGCTGCCGAAACAGGTATTCGGCCATCCGTGGCTGTTACAGGGTGGGGAGAAGATGAGCAAGTCCAAGGGAAATGTGATTTATGCGGATGATTTGGCAGATCTGTTTGGCGTGGATGCAACGCGCTATTTTGTCCTGCATGAGATGCCGTTTGATAATGACGGTGTGATCACCTGGGAACTGGTAATCGAACGATTTAATTCCGACCTTGCCAATGTGCTTGGAAATCTTGTAAACCGTACGATTTCCATGAGCAATAAGTATTTCGGCGGTGTCGTGGAGAAAACCGGTGCGGCCGAGCCGGTGGATGAGGATTTGAAGGCAGTTGCGACGGGGACAAGGGATCTTGTGACGGCAAAGATGAATGAACTGCGCGTTGCGGATGCGATTTCCGAGATATTTGCGTTATTCAAACGCTGTAATAAATATATTGACGAGACAACGCCATGGATTCTTGCAAAGGATGAGGCGTCAAAGCCGCGCTTGAGCGAGGTATTGTATAATCTTGTAGAGGCATTGACCATCGGCGCTACGCTGCTGCACAGCTTTCTGCCGAAAACGGCGGAAAAGATAACAGAGCAGTTAAATACGGATATGCGTTCTTTTGATGACCTTGATAAATTTGGTCTGTATGAGAGTGGGAAAAAGGTGACAGAGAAGCCGGAAATTCTTTTTGCGCGTCTTGACGCAAAGGAGATTATGCCGAAGGTAGAAAAGATTCAGGCAGATCAGAGAGCGGAATTTGAAGCGCAGCAGCTGGCGGCCGGGATTATGCCGGAAGAAGCACGGCAGGAGCCTGTCATTGATATTGAGGCAAAAGAAGAAATTACCTATGACGATTTTATGAAAATGCAGTTTCAGGTAGGCGAAATTATTTCCTGTGAGGAAGTGCCGAAGTCGAAGAAGCTGCTCTGTTCACAGGTTCGCATCGGAAGTGTAACAAAACAGATTGTATCGGGCATCAAGCAGCATTATTCCGCGGAGGAGATTGTTGGGAAAAAGGTTATGGTGCTTGTGAATTTAAAACCTGCGAAGCTGGCGGGCGTGGTGTCTGAGGGAATGCTTCTTTGCGCCGAGAATGAAAACGGTGAACTGGCGTTAATGACGCCGGAGAAAAAGATGCCTTCAGGCGCTGAGATTTGTTAGACGGTGTAAAAGGCGGAAAATAGAAATGATATTTGAAACACATGCACATTATGATGATGAAAAGTTTGATGCCGACAGGGAGGCGCTGCTTGCAGGCCTTCCCAAGGCAGGAATAGAGTTTGTAATTAATGTGGGAGCATCCATTGATAGCACGAGGACGACGCTTGGCCTTGCAGAAAAATACGATTACATTTACGCGGCAGTCGGCGTACATCCAAGTGAGATCGGCGGGTTAAATGAAGAAACCTTCCGATGGTTAAAAGAGGCGGCAAAGGAAGAAAAAACGGTAGCAGTCGGGGAGATTGGTCTGGATTATTACTGGGAGAAGGAGCCTTCGGTACAGCAGCGGCAGAGAGAGTGGTTTGCTCGTCAGCTGCAGCTTGCCAGGGAGGTTTCGCTTCCGGTCATTATTCATTCCAGGGATGCGGCTGCGGATACCATTAAGGTTATGGAGAGCGTACATGCCGAGGAGATACCGGGGGTGATACACTGCTATTCCTACTCGCCTGAGCTTGCCCGGGAATTTGTGAAAATGGGATATTATATCGGCGTCGGCGGTGTGGTGACATTTAAAAATGCAAAGAAACTAAAGGAGACCGTTAAGGAAATTCCGCTGGAGCGGATTCTTCTGGAAACGGACTGCCCGTATATGGCGCCCGAGCCGCATAGGGGCACCCGAAATGATTCCACAAATCTTCCGTATGTTGTTGCTGAAATTGCGGCGCTGCGGGGAATTACAGAGCAGGAGGTAATGGAAGCGACGAGACAGAATGCCGCAAATTTGTTTGGGATATAGTTATGGTATTTTTTCATTGTGTGTCCCGCTTAATTCCACAGTGTCTTTCCAGAAGCGTTTTGGGATATTCTGCTGCTGTAGGGCGGGATTTTTGCGGGTGTCAATCGCAATACTGTCAAAAAAAGCGCACCAGAGCCTGCGGTATTCCAATTCCTTTTCGGAGTATCGTTTGATAATATCCTGATTGAGCGTGGAGGCATCTGCAATCAGATAATGCTTACCGGCTTTGTGGATGATAGCAAGCCTGCGGACCTCGTCGTAGATCAGAAAGTTCTCCATCGGAAGACGATCTGTAAAGTGCTCCCCTAGAACCGGCAGGACATTGTTCTTGGGATGGATTGTGGCGAAGAGCACGCCGTTTTCAAGTTCTGAAAAACGCAGAAAGCCTAAGAGATGATGTGACTCAGCCTCCGTAGCGCGGCTTAACTCAAAAACGCGGTGCACATAAGGTTCGCCGAGTGCCTGCAAAACCTTGGTGCCGTCGTTCATCGCAAGACCGAGTACGATGGTGCGGTAAACGCAGTCGGCTTTATCAAGACCGCCTTTGCGTGTTGTAAGTTCATTGGCAAGGATTGCCTGGCAGATCAGATAATGAACTTCTTCACCAAGGCGGTTTTTGAGTGTGCGTGCCACTTTTTCGCTTTTATTGCAGTCGGGAATCACGGTGATGTATTCCTGAAAGAGCTCGTAATTTGCGGGCGGTTGTGAGAGCAGGCGTATATTCTTGTGTCCGTATCTACTTGCCCAGGCGTCGTAGACACCTGTAAAGATGCCGTCGATATTGTTTTCGCATATAAAAGTATACATAAAAACCTCATAATAGTGAACTGCATTTGTTTGCGTTGATTCCGAAGTCTGCCAGATGCTCGGCGTCAAACAGCGAGAGCTGTTCGTAGCCGCTGTGACGAAATTCTTTTGGAATCTGAGTCTTATCACGCATCAGATTCTGGCAGATATAATCCTCTTCAAGCTTTGTATTGTACATCATTTTGCCCGAACAGGTGATAAAGTACAGGGCGCGTTTTAAGACGACGCCGATTTTTTTCAGATCCGCAAAATCAAGGCGGTTCATGCGCCGTGCGGTCACAATGCGCTTGGCTGATTTGGCGCCGATCCCGGGTACGCGCAGCAGTGTCTTGTAGTCGGCGCGGTTAATTTCGACCGGGAAGTATTCCAAGTGGCGGAGCGCCCAGTCGCATTTGGGATCTAAAAATACATTAAAGTCCGGGCGCGTTTCCGATAATAGTTCGTCGGCCTGAAAATGGTAATAGCGCAAAAGCCAGTCGGCCTGATAAAGACGGTGTTCGCGCAGGAGCGGAGGCCCCCCGGGCAGCGCGGGAAGCTGACTGCTGTGAGTGACATTGATGAAGGCCGAATAAAAAACACGCTTTAGTTCAAAGTTCTGATAAAGACTTTCCGCAACCTTTATGACCTGATAATCACTCTCCGGCGTTGCGCCGATAATCATCTGAGTGCTTTGACCGGCGGGAACAAAATGAGGCGCCTGCCGGTAGAGCGCAACGTCGTAACGGTTCTGTGTGATGCCCGATTGAATCATGCGCATGGGCTTTAGGATTGTCGTGCGGGACTTGTTGGGAGCGAGAGCCCGCAGGCTCTGTGCAGTCGGAAGCTCCATGTTGATGCTCATGCGGTCGGCAAGAAAGCCTGTTTTTTCAATAAGCAGCGGGTCCGCGCCCGGAATTGCTTTTACATGGATGTATCCGTTAAAGCGGTGGATATTGCGCAGCTTATATATTGTCTGATAGATTAACTCCATAGTATAACTGG
This sequence comes from uncultured Roseburia sp., assembly GCA_947564465.1. Classification (GTDB taxonomy): domain Bacteria; phylum Bacillota; class Clostridia; order Lachnospirales; family Lachnospiraceae; genus Roseburia_C. The sequence goes on from CANOCV010000082.1 coordinate 4,874, forward strand.
GACTTACCAGAATGCCGGAGCTTAAGAATAACCCTTCGATGTAGTTCCTGCGATAAAATTCCATTGTGAGCGTACAGACTTCATCCGGTGTGAACGAAGCGCGCGGTACGTCTGTGTTGCAGTTGTTCTGACAGTAAGCGCAGCGGAAGATACACTCGTTTGTAAAAAGAATCTTGAGCAGGGACACACATCTGCCGTCGGCAGAAAACGTATGGCAGATACCGGGAGCGAGCGTATTGCCCATACCTTTACCGTTGCCGCTGCGGTCGATTCCGCTCGAGGTGCAGGCGACGTCATATTTGGCAGCGTCCGACAAAATATTCAGTTTGTCCATCAGGGATAGGCTCTCGGTAATATGCATGGCGATTCCTCTTTCTGAAAATTCAAAATGATAAAACACTTCTCACAGACTGCTTTATCTGTTATGATACTAACATACACGTATAAGGAATGAAGAACGTTTGTTCTATTTAGAACATTATAGCGCAGCGAACAAAGAAATGCAAGAGAAAAAGAACAAATGTTTGCGGTTTTTCTAAAAATTTATGTGACAGTTCGGATAAACGGGCTCGTTACAAATATTCATAAGTAATAGAAAAGAGGAAAATATGGCAACACTGGGAATCCCGGCGAATACGATTGCCGTTTTACAGAAATATAATTTCAACTTTCAGAAAAAATTCGGGCAAAATTTTTTGATTGATCCGCATGTGCTTGAGAAGATTATTGATGCGGCAGGTGTGACGGATGAAGATTTTGTACTTGAGATTGGACCCGGAATCGGAACCATGACCCAATATCTGTGTGAAGCGGCGCGTCATGTCGCGGCGGTGGAGATTGATCGGAATTTGATTCCGATTTTAGAGGACACCCTAAAGGAATATAAGAATGTGACCGTGCTCAATGAAGACATTCTAAAGCTGGATATTGGGTCTTTTGCAAAGGAGCAAAATCACGGAGAGCCGATGAGAGTCGTGGCGAATCTTCCATACTATATTACAACTCCGATTATCATGGGGTTGTTTGAGAGCCATGCGCCGCTGAAAAGCATTACGGTGATGGTACAGAAAGAGGTTGCGGACAGAATGCAGGCGGCTCCCGGGACAAAAGACTACGGCGCGCTGTCCCTTGCGATTCAGTATTACGCCAGCCCTAAAATTGTGGCAAATGTACCTCCAAACTGTTTTATGCCCCGTCCGAAGGTGGGAAGCGCGGTGATACATCTTGTGCATCATGAAAAGGCGCCGGTTTTGGTCGAGGATGAGCGTCTGATGTTTCGGCTGATACGGGCATCCTTTAATCAGCGGCGAAAAACGCTGGCAAACGGACTGAATAATTCTCCGGAGATAAATCTGAGCAAGGAGGAGATTTTGGAGAGTATAGAGGAACTGGGAGTTCCGCTTACGGTAAGGGGAGAGACGCTTACATTGGAACAATTTGCGAGACTTAGCAACATCATAAAATCAAAGTGACATCGGAAGTTCTTATCTTATTTTTATCGGCATATACTTAGACAGGAGTGGACAGGTATATGAGAGAAAAGATAAGAACTTTTTTTTATGGTGCAATCGTGCTTGTATTGCTGCCGTTTGTAATTACACTTTTGTTTCAGGGGGAAGATTTTTTTCCGGAGCTGATGCAGGGCGTTTCTATGGAGGCGGAAACCGAAACCGAGGGAACGTGTTTTTCGGGCGTGGACATTGAGGGAAAGGTTGTTGCGGTTCTTGCGAAGGAGATTTCCGTGAATAGCGAGCCGGAAGCAATCAAGGCGCAGGCGGTGATTGTGAGGACAAATTTAATCGGAGCGAAGCTGACAGGAGAGGAAGAGCCGGAGGGTCTTACTACGGACCAGATGATGAAGCAATTTGGGGAGGAGCAGTTTAAGCGCTGCTATGAGAAGCTTGCGGGCTGCGTGGAGGAGACGAAGGGCCTTGTATTGACGTGTCGAAATAAGATTATAGAGGCACCCTATTTTTCGGTGAGCAACGGTTATACGAGAAGTGCGGGGGAGGCGTTTGCAGGGGAAGAAATTGAGTATTTAAAAGGCGTGGAGGCAAAGGAAGATATTTTGTCGGAAAATTTTCTGCGGGTGGAATTTATGGAGATTCCGGAATTTGTAGAGAAATGTAATCAAAATTATCCGGATGCCGCGCTGACGGCAGAGAACATTGCAAAACAGGTAGAGGTAGTCTCACGTGATGACAGTGAATTTGTAAACGAAATTCGTTTAGGGGGGATTACGGTAAACGGAGAAGAATTTCGTAAGGCGATGGATTTCCATTCTGCCTGTTTTTCCATAAAAGAAGTGGAGGGGAAAATAAGGATTGTGACAATGGGATACGGGCATTGTGTGGGACTGAGCCAATACGGGGCCAATGTACTTGCCGGTGAGGGAAAAACGTATGAAGAGATTTTAAAAAAATATTATACAAACATAAAAATAACAGAATATAAAAATGCCGAATAAAAGAAAATAATTCCGTCAACACTATGAGTAAAATAAAATTTATGGATGGTGATGGAATGAAAAGAAGAGGACATAAATCCTTTTGGGGACAAAAGCAGATTCTGATTGCAGGTGCGGTAATGCTGATTGCGGCCGCCGCGATGACCTTTGTATATGTTGCAAACAGTGCGAAGGACAATAAGCAGGAGCTTGCACAGGCGGAGGATACCGAAAAGCAGGAGAACAAGGTGCAGACGGCGAAAAAAGAGAGTGTAAAGAAGGACACGGAGCAGCCCGCTAAGAGCGTTACCAAGGTGGTGAAGCCTAAGGAACAGAAGAAGGAAGAGACTGCGAATGTAAAAGAGGAGACAGAGAGCGAACAGGAGCCAAAGGATACAGAGCAGACTGCAAATGAGACGGTTGCGACATCGGCGGCGGTACAGCTGCATTTTGATGAAGGAGCGGGGCTGAACTGGCCGCTGCAGGGAGATGTGATTTTAAATTACAGTATGGATCAAACGATATATTTTGCTACGCTGGACCAATACAAATATAATCCGGCTGTTGTGATCGCCGGGAATGTGAGTGATCCGGTCAGCAATGCGGCATCCGGAAAAATTACGGATATTTCGACGAATGAGGTGACGGGATGCACCGTGAGTGTGGATCTTGGAGACGGATTTACGGCGATATACGGACAGTTAAAGGATGTGCCGTATCAGGTAGGCGATTATGTGGAGAACGGGAGTACGATCGGATTTATCAGTGAACCGACAAAGTATTATTCGCTGGAGGGCAGCAATCTCTATTTTGAGCTGCAAAAGGATGGTGCTCCGGTGAATCCGGTGAGCTACTTTCAATAGAATATAATAGGAAAATGAAAGCGCCGCTTTGTGTGATAGCTAAAACATGCAAAACGGCGTTTTTTATATCATAGGAAAGACCTTGTTACTGTGAAGTGTTAAAGTCTATAACTTTCCTATGATAGAAAAGCTTATGCGCACGGATGCAAGAGGAATTTATTGCTTTGCAATATGCATCCGGCGCGGAACAAAAGCTGCGCATTGAAAGCTGTTAATCCGCCCCGTTGGCGTAGCCAAATTTTAAATGGGCGGATTCTCTGTTTGTAATATGTCCTGCGTTTTATTATAATAGGTACATAAGTCACCGATTCGCTATGCCGGCATATATTATTAATGTAACGACCAAAATTCGCAATCGAAATTTCACGATGCGCTTTTATACGGCAATATTGTTATCCGGTGTACGCCGGATTCTGGTAAGATACTTTTTCTGGTCGATTGCTTGACATAAATGGCCGGATTTTCCGGCCTTTACATATTTCGAAGGAAGGGAATCAGTATGGAAGAAAAAAAGAATTATACATATATTGTGAAATGTGCGGACGGGACATACTATACCGGATGGACAAACTGTATTGAGAAGCGCATAGCTGCCCATAACAGCGGGAGAGGCGCAAAATATACAAGATCCAGAGGACCTGTGGAATTGGTGTATCTGGAAATGCTGCCTACAAAGGAGATGGCGATGAGCCGCGAGGCAAAAATCAAAGCGTTGACGCGGAAAGAGAAGGAAGCGCTGATTGAGGGGAGCATAAGTTTAAATGATAAAATAGGGTTGTAAGTTTTTCAGGGTTTTGTTATAATACAGATATCTTTTAAGGGGAGAATTGAGAAAGGAAAGAGTTATGAAGTTATTGCTTGTCTGAATGACATGTTTTATATCTATCATTTCTATGTTTTTATCAGATGATTTTCCCATTAGTTTTTATATGGTTTGGGCGGCATGCTTTTTAATATCATAGGATGTTGTTGGAGCAAAAAGGTTGTGAAAAAAGTTTTTATTGGCAGTTTGCGCAAATACGTGCAAATGCTGCTCCAAATGTTCCGGGCAGAAGAATTTCTAAGCATTCTGATTAATCACAACACAGGTTCACGCAATCGGCTTATATTCGCCATCCATGGCTCAAATAAGCAATTTCAAAACATCCTTGTTTTGAAATTGCTGAAAAAAGACAGAACACTAAGAAATT
>CANOCV010000083.1 GCA_947564465.1 uncultured Roseburia sp.
TTACGGGAAATGGAGTAAGGTTAAAACAGTTGTCTGTAAGTAAGCGATTATAGATGAAGCATAAAAATGGCGGAGGGATAGATGATGAAGAGAAAAATAAGCAGAATATTTGGAGCGGCAGCGGTACTTATATGCTGGGTTTTGTTTGGAGGCAGGCAGGAGGCAGCTGCGAATACGAAGGCGAGGGCCGTAGAGCTAACTTCCCAAAGGGCAGAGAGCGACAGGATAACGGAGGGAGAAGAGAAATGGTATCGGATCAGTTTGGATTCATCCGGAACACTAAACGCTTTGTTTAAGGCGGATGAGACGAAGCTGAATCTGCGTCTTTATGACGAGGCGGGACAGGAGCTTAATTCGATTAACGCTCCTTATGCAGTTGAGGGAAAGCTGAAATTTATATATGAATTGAGAAAGGGAAACTATTATTTTTGTGTAAAACAGCAGGAAAATACAGAAATGACGCAGGGCGGGCAGATATTTTCCCTGACATCGTCATTTGTTTCGGCAAAGGCAAAATATGAGAAGAATTGCAGCTTGGATCAGGCTGCCAAAATAAAAAAGTCGGGAAAAGACATAAATGGACATCTGGCAGTCAATGCACCAGATGAATATTTTAGGTTTGAGGTCAAAAAAACATCCCGCATATACATATATTTGTCCTCAGAATCCTTTCAATCCTTATCTTTGTTGAATCAGGAGGGGAAGCTGCTTCGCCTGGGGGATCGTTATGCGGATAGCGATAGTAATGATGAACCATATAAAGATTTTAGCGGAGACTGCTGCATTATAAGCGAGCTTCTGTTGCCGGGAACATATTATATCAGGGTTTCGTCGGAGACGGTGGAGCGTACAGATTATGCATATGCAAACGGATTCGGGGCATTTGACCTTTATATTTCCTGGGACGGATTCAAAAATGGTAAGCTGACACTTTCGAAGTACAATGTGACATATACGGGAAAGGCGCTGCAGCTTCCGAAGGTAACACTTTTGGATGATGAGAATGGGATTTTGAAACCGAATAAAAACGCGAAGCTTCGGTTCCGAGATATGGCAACCGGAAAAATTGTAAAAAGTATTAAAGATATCGGCCGATATGTTGTGAGCCTTGACTATGTAGGACCGGAGCTTGGGGAATGCGATTTTCTGCCCGATGTGTTTTCGGAGCGTGCAATCTTTACGGTGCGTCCGGAGCGTTCAAAAGTGCAGAAATTAAAAAGTACAGGTTATAAGACCGTGACGGTAAAGGCGAAGAAAAATAAAAAGTGTACCGGTGTGCAGATTCAGATTGCGGCGGATCGTAATTTTAAAAAATTCGTACAGACATTCAATGCGGTAAAGGCAACAACGCAGAAGATCACAGGACTAAAGTCCGGCAGATCTTATTACGTGAGGGTTCGGAATTATAAAGACGTAGGGGTAAGATACACGGATGGGACGACGGTAGCAGAACCGCTTTACGGAGAGTGGAGCAAGATTAGAAGCGTGGTCTGTAAATAGTGCGGTGAATGAGGTGAAGGAAATGAAAAAGTTAAGAGTATATTTGGGATTGATGTTATTTGCATTGTTTATGGGAATAGCCGGTGAGAAACAAATATTTGCAAAGGAGTGGGAGAAAGCTTCGCTGGCAGGCGGCGCATCTATGGAACAGGCGGTGAATCTGCCGGAGCTTACAATTGTAAGCGGAAATGTGACGAGTGGGCAGGCTGACCGTTATTATTCTTTTTGTGTGAAGGATAAGGTGTGGTATAATATTAAGCTTTATTCCGATAAAAATCTGACATTTTATCTCTACAATGCGAAGGGAAAATTGCTCTTCCGAAGGACAGGAGGTTTTCATAAGAGAGAATTTGAACCGACGACGTGGGATTACAGTGCGGACTTTTATGGAAATCTGGCGCATGGAAAATATTATATCAGAGTGTCGGGTACCTCAAGCACTGCCAGCGGCGGAAAGTATCAGGATGCTTTTGGTGATTATGAGATATTTACGTTTAAGTCTATTCGGGGTATGGAATTTAGCATGGTAAAGGACTATGCAGTCTATACAGGAAAGGAAATACCAATGCCGGCCATTACGGTGAAAAACGCAGCGGGAGAGGTTGTTTCACCAAAGGAATATGATATAAAGATATTTTATAATTATAATGGAGAGCCGGTGAGCGCGATAAAAGAAATCGGTGAGTATCAGATTACGATTTGCCCGAAGGATGGTTATGTGTACGATGAGTATTCGGATAGCGCAGGATTTCCTGAAAATATAATGTATTTTTCTGTAAAGCTCAAAAAAGCGAAAAGTTTTCGTATCTCCAGTAAAAAGAAGGGGTGTATTCAGGTGTCTGCAAAGCGTACAAAGAATGCAACAGGCTGTGAGATTATGATATCGACAGATTCGAAGTTTGAGAAAAATATAAAGACATATAAAATGAAAACGGGAAAAAAGGCGATAACAAAGCTGAAGTCGAAAAAACGTTATTATGTGAAGTTTCAATATTATAAAAAAGTAGAGTATGTAAGCAGATCAGGTTTTCATTACTTTCATTATTGCTATGGTGATTGGAGTCCGGTAAAAAGTATTGTATGTAAATAAAATTTATGCGCAGTTTCATGCGGAATAGAAATCAGAAGATTCAAAATAAGATACATCCGGCATTTTAAGGCGAAGATATCGCTTTAAGATGCCGGATGTATTTTAGCGTTTAACGATATTCCCCCAGATAAAACAGTGCGATCGTTCCGGGACCGGAATGCGCTCCGATCGTGGAGCCCACGTAGTTTATCAGAAAGGAATCAATGCCAAACCGCTCCTGCACAAGATCGGCAACGTACTGCGCATCTTCCAAAGAATCGCCGTGGCTGATAAATACAATGTCATTTTCGCTGCGGTAGCTACCCATCTGTTTTTCCATGCTGTCGACAAGGGCGATTAAAGATTTTTTGCGTCCTCTTACCTTGGAGAGCGGAATCAGATGTCCTTCATCGTCGACATGGAGAATCGGCTTGATATTGATGACGCTGCCGAGTACAGCGGCTGTTTTCGAGACACGTCCGCCGCGGTAAAGGTGGTTGAGGTCATCCACGGTAAAGTTGTGCACGATATGCAGCTTGTTTTCTTCTACCCACTTAGCGGTCTCGTCCAGAGAAGCTCCGTTTTCACACATAGCGACGGCCTTGTGTACAAGAAGACCTTCGCCAAGAGAGGCGCACAGGGAATCGATTACGATGATACGGAAAGGAAAGCCCTCGTCTTCGAGCTCACCGGCGGCAATTCTGACGCTGTCGTAGCTTCCGCTCAGACCGGAAGAAAAGGCAATGTGAAGAATATCTGTCTGGTTCTTCTCGGCGGTTTCTTTCAGGATGCGTTTGGCAGTTTCCGGATTGACCTGTGAGGTCGTGGGCAGAGAGCCGGAGCGCATTTTGTCATAAAATTCTCTGACGTCAAGAGGATGCTCCCAGTCATAGGTGACGCCGTCAAGCGTGTAGGTCAGTGAAAGAATACGAAGGTTATGTTCATTCACATAGCTTTCGGGCAGGTCTGCGGTTGTGTCGGTAGTGATAGTAAACTGTTTCATGACGTCCTCCTATTTGTGTTGAATTTTAGAAGAAAAAGGCTCATAGATTCTCCTTCGGAAGCTTCCTTTTACGATATAGTCATTCGGCTCTCTTTCCGGATTTTCAATAAGATAGAGAATCTGCTGGCAGGCCAGATTGGCAAGCTGTTCCATGGGCTGTTCTACCATGTCAATGCTTTGCTGCAGAACGGTCGTATGGCTCACGTTTGAAAATCCGGCAATGGCAAGCGGCGGATTAGACTGGTTATATAAAAAGAGGTAATCTAAAAAGCGTTCTGTCAGTGTCTGGGACGCCGTAAAAAGCGCGGTGCAGCCGTTGGCCTTAAGTTCCTCAATCACATCTGAAAGATCCGTCAGGCTTCCGTCATAAAAATGAATCCATTCCTCGTGATATCCTACGGAGGAGTTCTCCATAGCGGTCTTATACGCCTTTAGAATTTCCTTTGTCGTGGAAAAGTCAGGATTTCTGCAGATACATGCGATATTTTCGTGTCCGTCGTTAATCAATGCGAAGATAGCCTGGAAAACTGCTGCATAGTCATTTTCTATAACAGCGGTATGCGGGCAGTCCATAGGCTTTCTGTTTAGAAAAATTGTCGGAATATCAGCCGGAATTGCGTCGGCAATCATATCATAGTATTCGGCATCAGAGATAATCATAATCCCATCCGTAAAATCAGCCATATATTGGAGATAATGCTTTTCTTTATCAATATGGTGATTGGTAAGCGCAATGGAAAGTCCGTAGCCAAATTCGGAGAGCTTCTGCTCAAGAATTTCCATCAACGTATGACCAAAATAGTTTGACGCAGTCGGCAGAATAAGACCGATCGTTTTTTTTGAAGAATTCTTCATAGAATCACCGCCTTTATTTTTTTCAATACATCAGTGTAATATCTTTTCCTATTATATCACAATACATAACAGAATTGTAAAGTTTTTATAAATAGAGAAAAATGCATTTACATATTCAAAAAAATCGGTTATGATAGTCACATCTTATTTATCTTTTTTCAAATCAATGCAGAAATCTCATTCTGCGACATCCCATTTTAATATTTAGAATGAACAGGGAGGACTCTATTTATGAAGGAAATTTTTGAACAATACGGAGGAGCGATTATTACGGTGATTGCGATTGTGGCGCTTGCAGCTATGATTACAATGGTGATTGGAAGTGACAGTACAAGTCCGGTTTATCAGGCGTTTAGTTCCCTGATGAGCGGATTGGGAAAACATGTAAAATAGCTGTTGGCAGCGAAGGAGGAATTTTTTGGAGTACAACGAAAAGGGCATCCGTGTGGAGGAGGCGTATTTCGGTCCCTTCTGGAAATTTCTAAAATCCAAGAAGGTCACGGATATTGATTATAACGGAAGTGAGCTTTGGATTACAGATGTGGAAAATGAAAGATATCCGGTTACGGGACATGGAATTACGGATAAATTTATAGAGCAGTTCTCACATCGGATTGCAAATGAAGTAAGCCGTCCGTTTAATAAGAAAAATCCTTTGTTGGAGGCAGAGACGGAGACATTAAGGGTCAGTATTGTGCATGAATCGGTGGCGGTGTCGGGACGGAGTATCTGTATTCGCAAATCGCTTCCTAAGATGCGGCTGAGTGTGGAGTCGGCTTTGCGCGAGGATTATTGCCAGCCGGAAGTGTTGGCATTATTGGTCAATTGTGTGTTATCCAAGATGAACCTGGTTTTTTGCGGAGAGCCGGGATGCGGAAAAACGGAATGCGCGAAATTTTTTTCGCAGTTTATACCGGCGCATGAGCGTGTGATCACGATTGAAGACAATCCGGAGTGGCATTACGGCAGAATTAATCCCGGAAAAGACTGCGTGGAGCTTCGGATTTGCGGAGATTTTGATTATACAACGGCGATTAAGACATGTCTGCGTCAGAACCCGGCATGGATCATGCTCTCGGAAGCACGTTCCGTGGAGGTGAAATCCCTGTTAGAATGCTGGTCCACCGGAATCCGCGGGTTTACTACGCTGCATACGGATGATGTGAGAAAAATACCGGATCGGATTTTGAACATGATGGAGAGCAGATATGATGCGAACCGTTTGGAAAATGACGTGTACAGCTATGTCGATGTGGGAATTTTGCTTCGCCGCAAAAAAAGGACGGACGGGAAGATTTACCGTTATATGGATCAGGTCTGCTTTTTTACAAGAGAGCAGGGAGCGAACAAAGTTTGTATGCTGGTATGGGACGGAAATTTAAAGAACAGAGAGATACCGGAAGGAGTGCGAAGGATTATGAATCGTTTCGGAATTGAGGAGCCGTTTGTCAGCAGAGAATTGGGAGCTTTCTGCAAAAAGGAAGAAGCCCGTAGAATCAGCGGAAAGGGCGGTGTGTAGATGAAGGAAAAGAACAGAGCGAATATCCGTCATAGTTTTGTCTTTTATGCGGCGGCGGAGCTTATCTGCCTGTGTATCTGCCGGCTATATGTTTTGCCGGTTCCCTGTGGGATATTTATGGGGGTGATACTTCTGGCATTTTTGCCGAAATGGAGAGCAAACCGCAGAAAATGTATTTTAGAAGATAAGAGGCTGACGGACGCGCAGATTTATATGGAGCAGCTTTTGTACGCTTTTATGAGGCAGCAGAAACTGCTGTCTGCGATAGAAGAGGTCTTGATTTTATTTCCCGAGGGAAATATGCATAAAACGCTTCAGAGCGCCATGCACATGATTCGTTATGATTATGAGGAAGAGGATGTTATGGAGCGGGAGCTTAAAAAGATTGAGGATGCGTATGAAAATGACAGACTGCATACGATACATACCTTTTTGTATAAGGTTGAGAGAATCGGCGGTGAGTGTGACGGAATGATCACTTTGCTGCTTCGGGATTTAAACGGGTGGAGAAAGCGAATGGATATATACCGCGGGGACTGTAAAAAAGCCCGCCATAATGTAGTGATTGCGATTTTTGTCGCCCTGTTTGTGTGTTTTACGGCAAATTCTATTCTGCCGGCGAGGATTGATATTTCCGACAGCGGAGTCAGAATCGGTTCGACAATTATTTTTATGGTGACGCTCCTTTTCATTTACACGAGAATGGATAAAAAGCTGGCGGTAAACTGGCTGATGCACGGAGCGGATGATGGAGCTTATGGGTTGGCGGATAAATATAACAGTTATCTTGCTTATGATGAAAAAAAGGAAAGGCGGCTTAGCGTTTGCCTTTCCCTGCTACCGATTGCAGTGACGGTGTTCTTTTTGTCAAAACAAAGTTTTCTGGCTGCAGCAATCGCTGCATGTGTTTCTATTATTCTTTTTTATCAACATAAAATCGGGCATGCTCTTGCCAAAAAAAATCTTTCCAGAGAAATTGAAAAGGCGTTTCCAAAATGGCTGATGGAATTATCATTGCTGCTGCAGATTGAAAATGTGCAGGTGTCCATAGCAAAAACCGTACCTACCGCACCGGAGGTTTTAAGGCCGGCACTTGAAGATTTTCAGAAGAAAATAACGGCAAATCCTGAGGAAGCGCTTCCCTACCTGGAATTTCTCAAAGAGTTTTCGCTGCCGCAGATACAGTCGGCAATGAAAATGTTATATGCAATTTCTATGGGAAACGGAGGAAACGAGCGGGAGCAGACGGCAGAACTGGTTGAGCGGAACATGAATTTGATGGAGCAGGCGGAGGCGCTGAAAAATGAAGATGCGCTTGCCGGTATGTATCTCTTGTTTTTGGCTCCGGCGCTTATCGGTGCAGTGAAACTGATTGTAGATATGACAATTTTTTTGCTGGCATTTTTTGTTCAGGCCGGCAATTTATAGGAGGCAAGAATATGAGTCAGGTAGTGAAGGCGTTTGTAGGAATATTTTTTATAACAATGTTTACAATGCTTGGCGCCGGGATTGTTGGCGCACAGCTGGAGAGCGCATACGCGAGAGATTACAAGGAGAGTGTCATCGCGGAAATCGAAAACAGCGATTTAAGCCAGCAGGTGATTGATTCCTGCATTGCGCAGGCAAAAAAAGACGGATATGATCTTACGGTGCAGGTATATAAGAAAAAAGAAGGAAAAACGGCAGAAGTTTGCCTGTCATATGAATATCGCATTGGCTTTTTAAATTATTTGAGCAAACATGAGATATGGGGGTATGCAGTATGAGACAATTGTTTGAGGAATACGCAGGAGCAGTATTAAGCGCTTTGACGGGGGCGGCGGCGATCGGAATGATTCGTATGCTGTTGCAGGTAATGAGCGGATTTTAGGAGGGATTGTGATGGAACATTTGATGGAGGAATACGGGGGCATGATTCTTGCGGTTTTGGCGGGAATTTTTCTGGTTGGCTTTGCAATGGCAATGGTGCAGCAGGATGGTATGGTAACATCGTTCGTACTTGAGAACTGCCTGAGAGCCGTATGAGAACAGGACGGTATCTATGAAAATAATTATACAGGAATATGGGAAAGCAATTCTTACATCGCTCGCAGCGGTTTTGATTCTTGTCTTCTGTCTGTATGGTATTGTGGGTACAGAAGGAGAACAGGGGATATTTGCGCTGTTACAAAAATACGCATCGAATGCAGGGCGGACATATCAGCTTTATGAAGACCGTGAGGTATATCATTCGGTGATACAGCGAAATCCGCCGACCATTGAATATATCGGGCAGGACATTCATGCCGGTGAAAAGGTAAAGTGGCAAAGTCTGTTTTTGGCATCAGATGCGGATAAGAGACAGACTGCCGTACAGGTTATAAGTGTCGACGAAAATCAGATTGAGGATACTTCATACATATTTCCGCAAAGCGGAACATATGAGATCCTGGTCTCTGCGAAAGATGAATACGGTATAACCGCATGGAAATACTTTCACATTCCAGTGCAGAGGAGGAAGGTAAACGCATAGCGTTTCTAAAAATACCTTCCTCCGACCAGCCGCCGAACGTAAGGTGAGGGGGCACTACCACTAAAAAGGAGAAATAACAGATTATGAAACAGATGGTGTTTGGCTTGGTGTCGTCAATAATGTTTGTTTTATTTGCGGCGGTTATTGTCACAGTACACGGAAGGACAATCAGGCAGGGGGAAGTGTCACAGAGCCTTGGGGAAGCAATGCAGATGACAATGCAGAAGCTTACAACAGAAAAACGCTATGAATTTGGGAATAAGGATGAGTTTGTGGCTGATTTTTTGGAGGCGTTTATTATGCAGATAAACAGTGAGTCCGACCTTGAGGTAAATATCCTGAAGGCGGATGAGGAAAAAGGACTTTTATCGGTTGAAGTGATAGAAACATTTCATCATGCTAATGGGGAGAAGGGACGTGTAAGCGCCAGCAGGAGCGTGATTTTAGACCGCGCTAAGGAAAAATAATAGAAGGGAGAGCAGAAATGAAACGAAAAATATTTTCGCTGGCTTTGGCTGTGAGTATTGGCTTTGTGCCGACGGCTTCAAGGCTGAATACAACTTTCGCCGAGGAAATCAATCAAGAAATTTCGCAAAGTTCTTTTGGGACACGGACGTTGGTTTTAACGGTGTCAGACGAAGCGTTTGACAGGCTTGGCGCACAATCGG
>CANOCV010000084.1 GCA_947564465.1 uncultured Roseburia sp.
ACCCGCCTTTCCAGCTTGGGAAGCTAGCGTTCTACCGATGAACCATATCTGCATACAACTATTGTATCATTTTTTGAAAAAATAGCAAGTATTTTCTTTCAAATTTAGTTTGTAAATACTTACTGGTTGAACGGACGTCACGTAATCCACAGATTATGGGACGTCCGTTTTTGCATCCTACATATTATACAGCCATTCCAGATCATCTACAACGCTTGCATGGCAGATGATGCCTTTTGACTCGTTTTCCTCTGGTCGTAAATACCGTGTCTTGCCATTTTCTGCGGGCTGTCCGCAATATATGAAAAGAGAAAATAAAAAAAGTTTGACAAAACAAAAATATAGAGTTATATTTTATATACCCCATGGGGGTATAAATGAAACAATAATCCTGTTGCAAAAAAGAGGGTGAATCAGGAATGGAAAAAGAGAAGAATCCACAGAATATCATTGAAAATGTTTTGACGGATATGCCAAAGTGTGCTGCGTGTTCCGAAAAAATGAAGCACAGGGATGAAAAGGAGTATAAGGAGCTTTTAACGCGCTTGAATCGTGTGGAGGGACAGGTGCGTGGAATTAAGAAAATGGTTGAGGATGAGCGATATTGTATTGATATTTTAACTCAGGTCAGTGCAGTTCAGTCAGCGTTAAATTCCTTCAGCAAAATTTTGCTCTCCAGTCATATAAGATCGTGTGTGGCGGAGGATATAAGACAGGGAAAGGATGAGGTAATCGACGAACTTTGTGCCACACTGCAGAAGATGATGCGGTAATGCAATCAAAGTATGTCATTGAAAACGGAGTGTACGGCAATAATTTGTGAGAAGAGGTGTTAAGTTGAAAAAGGAAAAATTTGATGTAACAGGAATGACTTGTTCGGCGTGTTCTTCACGCGTGGAAAAATGTGTCGGGAAGATAGAGGGCGTGCAGGAGCTTAGTGTGAATCTTCTGACAAACAGCATGACGGTGCAGTATGATGAGGCGGTGACGGGAACCGGAGATATCATTCATGCGGTAGAAGCAGCGGGATACGGGGCAAGCCCCGTTTCAAAGAAGGTATCAAATGAGGGCGGCGGGAGCGTTAAAAAAGAGAATTCCGTGGAAGCGGGGATGCGGAATATGAAGCGTCGTTTGATATGGTCTATCGTGTGTCTTTTGCCGATGATGTATATTTCAATGGGCGAAATGTTTCATCACATGTTTGGATTTCCGGTGCCGTCAGTTTTTTACGAAGTATTTTACGGACCGGAAAACGGAATTGCATTTTCGTTTGTACAGCTTCTGCTGCTGCTGCCGATTGCGTATCTGAACCGGAGTTATTATAAAAACGGATTTCGAAATCTGTTTCACAGAAGTCCGAATATGGATACGCTGATTGCGGTCGGTTCTTCTGCGGCAATTGTCTATGGGATCGCGGCCATATTTATGATAGGTTACGGGCTTGGACACGGCGATATGGAGCTGGCGGCGCGTTACAGCGGCGATTTGTACTTTGAATCAGCCGGGATGATTGTGACTTTAATTACATTGGGAAAATATCTGGAAAGTCGTTCTAAGGGAAAAACAAGCGAGGCGATCGAAAAGCTTATGAACCTTGCGCCAAAACGAGCGACGGTACTGCGTGACGGCGTTTCACAGCAGATAGATACGGCGGATCTTGTCGTGGGAGATATTATCATTGTAAAGCCGGGAGAAAGCATTGCCGCTGACGGGGTAATCACAGAGGGGAGCACAAGTATCGACGAATCGGCAATTACCGGTGAGAGTATACCGGTTGAGAAGCAGACGGGAGATAAGGTCGTGTCGGCTACGATGAACAAGACGGGATATATACAGTTTCGCGCGCAGCGTGTCGGAGGGGATACGACAATCAGCCAGATTATCCGTCTGGTAGACGAAGCCAGTGCAAGCAAGGCGCCGATTGCAAAGCTGGCGGATAAAATAGCCGGCGTTTTTGTTCCGGTGGTCATGACAATTGCGGCGGCGGCGTTTATAATCTGGCTGGTCGCAGGGGCGGATCTTGAATTTGCGCTTTCGGTGGGAATTGCGGTGCTGGTGATTTCCTGTCCGTGCGCACTGGGGCTTGCAACTCCGGTCGCAATTATGGTAGGTACCGGAAAGGGAGCCGAGAACGGAATTTTGATAAAATCCGGGGAAGCGCTTGAGATTGCGCACAAGGTGGATACCGTCGTCATGGATAAGACAGGGACGGTCACGGAGGGAAAACCACGGGTTACGGATGTGATTTCTCTTGATATGCCGGAGGAGAAATTTGTGCAAATCGCGGCGGGGATGGAGCGGGGCAGTGAGCATCCGCTTGCAGAGGCTGTGATGGAGTATGCGAAGGAAAAGAAAATAGAGATACCGGAAATGACGGGATTTTCAGCCGTCTTTGGCAAGGGAATCCTTGCGGACTATGAGGGCGTTTCGTATTGTGCGGGAAATGAGGCGTTTCTAAAGGAAAAAGGAATAGAGCTTACAGACATGCAGGCGCGCATCGCAAAGCTCGCGGACCAGGGAAAGACGCCGCTTTTGTTTGCGGGAGGAGATAAGCTGATCGGAGTTTTGGCGGTAGCGGATGTGGAAAAGAAAAGCAGCAGGCAGGCCGTTGCGCTGTTTGAAAAAATGGGAATTGACGTGGTTATGCTGACCGGAGATAACAAAAGGACAGCGGAAGCGCTGCGCAGGCGTCTTGGCATCCCGAGGGTGATCGCGGAGGTGCTGCCGCAGGATAAGGAGGCCCATATAGCCAAAATCCAGAGCGAGGGCCATGTGGTAGCGATGATAGGCGACGGAATCAATGATGCGCCCGCGCTTGCGAGAGCCGACGTGGGAATCGCAATCGGCGCAGGTACCGATGTGGCGATTGAAAGCGCAGATGCCGTGTTAATGCGCAACGACCTGCTCGACGCAGTCAGCGCAATCCGTTTGAGTAAGGCGGTTATCCGCAACATCAAAGAAAACTTGTTTTGGGCGTTTTTCTATAATACAATCGGCATACCGCTTGCTGCGGGAGTGTTATACCCGATGTTCGGGCTGAAGCTAAGTCCGATGTTCGGCGCTGCCGCAATGAGCTTAAGCAGTGTCTGCGTTGTCTGCAATGCACTGCGTCTGCGTTTCTTTCGGCCGGAGCATGACAGAAGGCAGGAAGGAGCGCAGGAAAATATAAAGGAACCCGGCGTAAAGAATATGCAGGGAAGTAATAAGGAGGAAACAGCAATGAAAACAGAACTGAAAATTGAGGGTATGATGTGCGAGCACTGTAAGAAGCATGTGGAGGATGCCCTAAAGGCTATGGATAAGGTGACGAGCGTGAGCGTTGATCTTGCCGGCAAAAAGGCCGAGGTTACGGCGGAAGCAGAGATTTCTATGGAAGAATTTTCAAAGGTAATTGCAGAGGCGGGATATACGTTAGTGTCCTGATGCACCGTGTGTGCGAAAGACGAAGGAGTCCGTGCGGGACTCCTTTTTTGTCATATAGGAAAGTCCTTCGGATTTCCTATATGACAAAAAGCCCTCCGGGCAGGATCGCCATGCGGCGGAGAATCCGGCTCTGCCGGATTCTATTTTATATCATAGGAAAGATCTTGTTGCTGTGAAGTGTTAAAGTCTATGATTTTCCTATGATATAAAAAAATATGCGCACTTTTGTTCCATATATTGTTTTTAATTAAATACGCAAATTCTATGGAAAAATCCCCCCCGTTGATGCTATAATAATATAAGAAAACGCACGGATGTGCGCGCATATAATTATATCACTGATAATGGAAGGAGAAGGATTCGCATGTACGCAGACGAGAACGTAATACGAATTAAGCATGAGGTACTTTATGAGGTGGCAAAACACGCTTTTGCCGGAGATTTAGAAGAGGCGAGAGATAATATTCCGATGGAGCTGATACCCGGACCGACACCGCAGTTTCGTTGCTGCGTATATAAGGAGAGAGAGATCATTCGCCAGAGAATACGTTTGGCAGAGGGAAAGGCGCCGGGGACGGTGGATGACGGGAATATTATTCAGGTAATCAGTTCCGCATGTGAGGACTGTCCTATTTCCAGTTACGTTGTAACCGACAACTGTCAGAACTGTATCGGAAAGGCATGTATCAACGCATGTAATTTCCAGGCGATTTCCATAGGCGAGGGACGCTCCCACATTGATCCGTCAAAATGCAAGGAATGCGGAAAGTGTGCAAAGGCCTGTCCGTTCAATGCGATTGCACATTTGAAGCGGCCATGTAAGTTCAGCTGTCCGGTCAGTGCAATTACATATAATGAACAGGGAATCTCCGTGATTGATGATGAAAAGTGTATCCGCTGCGGGCAGTGTATCCACAAATGTCCGTTTGGAGCAATCGGCTCAAAGACAGCCATTGTGGCTGTAATCAACGCCATCAAATCAGATAAACCGGTATATGCGATTTTGGCTCCGGCGACAGAGGGACAGTTCGGAGAAGACATTACCATGCAGAGCTGGAAGACCGCATTGAAGGCAGTTGGTTTTACGGATATGATAGAAGCAGGGCTTGGCGGCGACATGACAACATGCAGCGAGGGCGAGGAATGGCTTGAGGCGTACAAGGAAGGCGAGAAAAAGACGACTTCCTGCTGTCCGGGATTCGTAAATATGATACGCAGGCATTATCCGGAGCTGGCAGATCATATTTCCACAACGGTTTCCCCGATGTGTGCGGTATCTCGTCTGGTCAAAGCAAATAATCCTGATGCGGTGACTGTATTTATCGGGCCGTGTGTTGCAAAGAAATCGGAAGTAAAGGATCAGCAGATTGAGGGAAATGCAGATTATGTATTAACATACAGTGAAATCCGTGCGATTATGAAGGCGAAGGAAGTGAAGCTTGAGCCAAAGGCAAATACCTATCAGGAAGCGAGCGTATACGGAAAGCGCTACGGCAATTCCGGCGGCGTGACGGATTCCGTGTTACAGTATATGAAGGAGACGGATCAGCAGGTAGAGGCCAAGGTATGCAGGGCAAACGGAGCCTCCGAGTGTAAAAAGGCGCTCCTGCTCATGAAGGTAGGAAAGCTGCCGGAAGATTTTATTGAGGGAATGGCATGTGAAGGCGGATGTGTCGGCGGACCGAGCCGCTTCCAGGAACCGCTTTCAGCGAAGAAATCCAGAGATACGCTTCTTTCACAGGCAGATGACAGGAACATTACGGAAAACTTAAAGAAATATGATATGGAATCATTTTCCATGCACAGAAGTCACTAAATACAGACAATCAGTTCACAGAATAAACACAAAATAAACATATTATTTTACGATTTTTGCCAAAAATCGTTCACATTACCCCTTTATAGTGTAAGCATAAACAAAAAACAATGCTTATTACGAAAGGGGTAATATTTATGTATAACGAAGAAAACAACAACGAATACGGATGGCAGCAGGAAGACAATGTAAATCAGGAGCAGCAGGCAGCCGCTTACGCCGAGGCGGAAGAGATCAAGACCTGTCAGACAGGGGGAGATGGCAGTCAGGGCGGCACTAAAAAAGAATCGTCAGGATTTGGGAAAAAAATGACAAGATGTGTGGCTTATGCCTTGGCGTTCGGTCTCGTCGCAGGAACCGCATTTGAGGGCGGAAGTTATGCAATCGGCCATATGCTTGGAAACGGCAAAGCAGTCGTGGAGGCGGATACGGAGAGCAGAGGCAATACGCTTCAGGCGACAAGTGTTTCGACGGGAGCGGCAAAAAATATCAGTTCTGCGGATGTATCTAAAATCGTGGAAGAGGCGATGCCGTCAATTGTAGCAATTACCAATATGGCACAGGTGCAGTATCCGAGCTTTTTTGGACAGATGCAAAACAGAGAAAGCGAAAGTGCAGGCTCCGGTATCGTGGTAGGGGAAGATGATACGTATCTCTATATTGCAACAAACAATCATGTGGTACAGGGGGCGGACAGTCTGACCGTGCAGTTTGACGACAGCAGTACCGTAAGCGCCGAGGTGCAGGGAACCGACTCTACAAATGATCTCGCGGTAGTTAAGGTGAAGAAAGAAGATATGGAGGAGAGCACGCGCGAGCATGTGAAGGTTGCGGTTATGGGGGATTCGACAGATCTTCCGGTAGGAGTAGCGGCAATTGCCATAGGGAATGCGCTTGGTTACGGACAGTCTGTTACCACAGGAGTAATCAGTGCGTTAGACCGTCAGGTGACAATTCAGGACGAGACAACAGGGCTTACGGTCAGCAGCAAGCTGATACAGACAGATGCGGCAATCAATCCGGGGAACAGCGGCGGAGCGCTTTTGAACGCCGAAGGAGAAGTGATCGGTATTAATTCTTCGAAATATTCGGATACGGATGTAGAGGGAATGGGATTTGCAATTCCGATTTCCACGGCAAAGCCGATTATTGAAGAGCTGATTTCTACGGGAAAGAGTACGAGCGCACAGGGGGCTTATATT
The DNA here is from genome assembly GCA_947564465.1 of uncultured Roseburia sp. GTDB lineage: Bacteria > Bacillota > Clostridia > Lachnospirales > Lachnospiraceae > Roseburia_C. The sequence goes on from CANOCV010000084.1 coordinate 6,442, forward strand.
GGACTTACAGGCGCCGATATTACAAAAGATGTTGCATCTGCGTATAAGCTGCCGGTGGGCGCATATATTACGCAGGTAATTGAAGGCTCGGCAGCAGCGGAGGCAGGACTTTCGCAGGGAGATATCATTACAAAAATTGACGATACCAATATTTCTTCTTTCACAGAGGTGCGAAACATAATTTCGGGTCATCGTGCAGGAGATACGGTGAAAATCACGTATCAGCGCAGGGACGGAAGCGGTGAATATAAAGAAAATGTAATGGATGTGACGCTTGGGGAACGTCCGGCGGAAGACAATGCTAACCAGAAGGAAGCGCCAAACGTAGAGGAAGACAATAATGACGATTACGGAAACGGAGGCTATGAATATGACGAAGATGATATTTTAAATGATTTGTTCCGCTACTTTGGAAGATAAATATTTGATTTTTAATTTCATTCTTACAAAAAATATGTTAGAATAATATGGAAGCGCCCGGTGGTACGCAGATTGAGGATCTGTGCTTCACGGGCGCTAATACTTTTACAGGGAGAAAGGCGGGCACACATGATGGAAAAAGTGATTATTACAATCGGACGTCAATTTGGAAGCGGCGGTAAAGAAGTAGGGAAAAAAGTGGCAAAGGAGCTTGGAGTTCCTTTTTATGATAAGGAGTTATTGGCGGTTGCGGCAAAGGAAAGCGGTCTGAATGCACAGTTTCTTGAGGATTACGACGAGAAGCCAACCAACAGCCTGTTGTATTCCATTGTGATGGGGCAGTCACATATGCTGATGAATGGGAACGGCCAGATTTCTGTGGAGCAGATGGCATCCCGTGCACAGCGGGATGCGGTATTTTGTGTGGCGAAGAAGGGGAGCTGTGTGATTGTAGGGCGCTGCGCGGACTACATTTTAAAGGGCAAAGAAAATATTCTGCGCGTGTTTATTTCTGCGGAGGACGAGGAGCGGATAGAGCGGATCAGTAAGCGGGATAATCTGACAAGAGAGAAGGCGGCGGATAAAATGCGCCGCATGGATAAGGCGAGGAAATCTTATTATAGCTTTAATTCAGACGGAGACTGGGGCGAGGCTGCCAATTATGATCTGTGTATCAACATCTCCAAGTACGGTGTGGATAAGGCGGTAGACTGTATTCTTCATATGGCAGGCAGACAATAGAGAATATTTTATAAAAGATCGGATGTCAAAATGCGTATACATTCTGACATCCGATTTTTTTTTAGAATATTATATTAATCGGAAAATCCAAGATTCAAGTCTACGTTGCCGGTTATGCCGTCAACTTTTCCGACGCTCGAGTACTGCCACATAAAGATATTTCCGTTTCCGGTATATTGATGTCCGAGGGAGATGTCCTGCCAGCGCGCAGCCCAGATATTCATGCCCTTTAGACGCTTGTTTTCAAAATAGTTGTTCAACCAGTATGTGTTGGCGTAAAGCCCGGATTCGTAGACACCCGCATTGATAGCGTTACAGAATGCCCAGGCGATATCGGTGCGGTCTTTGTTGGTAAGTCCGGTAAGCTGAATGTTATCTTCCATGTCTATGACAACCGGATAGTTTAAAGCTCTGCCGTTTAAAATATTTAAAACGGCTTTGGCGTCTGCCGCCGCCTGTGCTGCCGACGTGGCGTAGGAATAATAATATACACCGATACCAAGTCCTGCTGCTTTTGCATCTTTATAGTATGTTTCAAAATTTGGGTCTTTTGCAACTCCGTTATAAATTCGGATCATGACAAAATTGTATCCGGCGTTTCGCACCTTGTTGAAATCAATTTTACCCTGCCATTTTGAAACGTCAATACCGTCTAAAGTTTGGCGTACATGTACCTTGATGCTGCGGGTAATACCGTTAGCTTTAGCGTAAATAGTTGTATTGCCAACACCGACGCCCTTGATGATTCCTTTGGAAGAGACCGTGGCAATCTTAGGGTCAGCGGTAGACCATTTGACGGTTGCCTTTGGACTTGAGGAAGCCTCTATGGTGTCCGTTCGTGTGAGTAAATAGGATTTAGAAAATTGTCGATAAATACAAGGCTT
>CANOCV010000085.1 GCA_947564465.1 uncultured Roseburia sp.
CATAGCAATATCTTCCTCTAATGCGAGTGCGCATAAGCTTTTATATCATAGGAAAATCGTAGGTTTTAGCACTTCACAGCAACAAGGTCTTTCCTATGATATAAAAAAGCAGCCATCGGCTGCCTTTCATTCTTCTATAATTTACAAACAATCAGCACATTAACGTACCTCATTTATCAAATACTGCTTAAATGTTTCCTTTAACTCTTTCTTTCTTCTTCTCGCAACAATAAGCTCCTCGCCATTATCAAGAGTAACCTTTTCATTTACCTGCAATACATGCTTCAAATTTACAAGAAAGCTTTTATGGATACGAAAAAAATTCATAGCTTCCAATTCCTTTTCCCATTCTGCAAGGCTCTTATCTGAAAACTCTTCCCCGTCCTTCACCCTAATATAAGAATATGACCCATCCGATTTTATCCATATAATATCCTGTAATTTTACGGTATGTATATCCTCATCTTTTCCAACTAAAACAGCCTTCATCTGATTTTTAGTACTGCATATCTTATCAAGGTAGTAAAATAATTTCTCTTCCGACACAGGTTTTATCAAAAATCCGCAGACATTTTCCCCGAATGCCTCCTGCATCTCTTCCATATGACTTGTAGTAAAAAGAATTTTCGTGCGGCTCCCCCGCTCACGCAAATATTCCTTTAATATAATCCCATCTGTTTGCCGCCCCATCTCAATATCCAGCAAAAGTATATCCGCTTCCTCACCGTGTAGATAATTGTCCCAGTATGCGTCGGCATTTTCAAAAAGTAAAATCTCAAAGTCCATGGAATGCAATTTCTTATATTTTTCCAATAAACCGACTAGTGTCTTGTCTCGTTGATATCTGATAAAATCACGCAGGATATTCGCGCATCTGTAAGGCGAATTTTCGACGGCGCAGCGGTGGCTACGACTAGAAAATCCAACGAAACAGATGTGTAAATAGGCAAGTGAGTTTGACTAATTATCAACGAGACAAGACACTAGCATATCACGATAAATCTTCTCATCATCACAAACTGCAATTTTTAACATAACCATCCCTCTTTCGTAATAGCCCTACTCTTCTAAAAGCATCTTATACACATCACGCTTGCTAATTCCTCTGTCCTTTGCTACTTTTTTCATAGCTTCTTTGCGCTCAATCCCTTGGTCTTCGTAATAATCCATATGCTCTTTCAAAGTAAACTCTTCCCAGGACTCTCTCAATTCTCTGTTAATCTCTTCTCTCGCCTTTCCGGCTAGAATCAAGACATATTCCCCTCTGGGATCATGATTCCCATAATAACTTAAGGCCTGCTCTAATGTCACTTTTACTGTCTCTTCATAACGCTTTGTCAACTCCCTGCAAATGCTGATTTCACGATTCCCAAGCACCGCATATAATTCTTCCAGTGTTTTTATGAGGCGATGCGGCGCCTCATAAATAATTATGGTACGCGTTTCATGCTTTAATTCCTCTAAGATAAACGCTCTTTCCTTTTTGTCATTCGGCAGAAATGCCTCAAATACAAACCTTCTTGTAGCCTGTCCCGACATGGTAAGCGCCGTAATACACGCCGCAGGCCCGGGAAGAGATGTAACTTCAATCCCTTCCTGAATACAGATACGCACAAGCTCCTCTCCCGGATCTGAAATACCCGGCGTTCCGGCATCCGTAATCAGTGCAATATTCTTTCCCTCTTTCATTTTCTCCACAAGCTGATATGCCTTGTCGATTTTATTGTATTCGTGGTAGCTTGTCATTGGGGTTTTTATTTCAAAATGATTTAACAGCTTAATGGAATTTCTTGTATCCTCAGCCGCAATCAAATCCACCTCTTTTAGAGTGCGCAGAACCCGAAATGTAATATCTTCCAGATTACCGATCGGCGTCGCGCAAAGAAACAATTTTCCTGCCATCTTTTCTCCTTTTAATATCCGTATATATCATAGATTTCATCTGTATATACACCCTGCTCCTTATACACAATCAAAGGCTTTTCCACTGTCATTCTGGAGTTGCCGCCCCGCATTCCCTCAATCAAAACCATATTCGGTTCCTTATCGATAAAAGGATATACAAGCTTCATGCGTTTCGGCTCTATGCCGTAGCTTGTCATACAGCAGAAAATCTCCGATAAACGAAATGGTCTGTGAACCATAAAAAATCTGCCTTTTGGTTTTAAGATTTTGGCGGACTCCCGTATTACATCCTCCAGTGTACAAAGAATCTCATGCCTCGCAATTGCTTTTGTCTCGTCGGGATTAGTCAGTCCATGCTGCCCTATCATATAAGGGGGATTTGTCGTAATAACATCAAAAGAAGATGCCCCAAATATTTTTGAAGCATCCTTAATATCTCCTGTCACAATTTCAATTTTATCTTCCAGACCGTTCAGCGCCACACTGCGTCTTGCCATATCCGCACTATCCGGCTGTATCTCAAGTCCACAGAAATGCCTGGCCTTCGTCTTCGCCTCCAATAGTATCGGTATAATTCCTGTCCCTGTACCAAGATCCAATACACTTTCCCCGCTTTTCACATGAGCAAAACCGGATAACAGAACCGCGTCCATTCCGAAACAAAAACGTCCCTTATCCTGAATAATCCGATAACCGTTGCGCTGCAGCTCGTCTATGCGTTCCCCATCGTTTAAGTTATTTTGCATCGTCAAGTTTTGATTTGCCTCCTCGATCTTCCAGAGCCGCAAGCTCTTTCAATTCCTCCGCAGACAGCTTCATATTTTCTTTTCTTCTTCTCGGTCGAAACTTAAGCTGATCTACCTTATATTCCCGAAGCTCTTTTTCGTCATCAATGACAAGAAGTACTTTTACCAGCTGGCGAAGCACACTGACACTTTGCACTTCACCCTTTAATCCGTCGTCCGTTGTCACAGTATCACCGACATTCGGCAGACGGCTGTTCAAATACTCATATGTCTCCTGCTCATTCTTCAGACAGCACATCAATCTTCCGCAGACTCCCGATATTTTTGTCGGATTCAGGGAAAGGTTCTGCTCCTTTGCCATCTTAATAGAAACCGGCGCAAACTCCGATAAATAAGATTTACAGCAAAGCTCTCTGCCGCAAATTCCTATTCCGCCCAATATTTTTGTCTCATCGCGCACTCCAATCTGACGAAGCTCAATCCGTGTACGGAATACTGCCGCCAAATCCTTTACCAGCTCACGGAAATCAATCCTGCCGTCTGCCGTAAAATAAAACAAAAGCTTATTATTATCAAACGTATATTCCGCCTCAACCAATTTCATTTCCAGCTTATGCTTCGCAATCTTTTCCAGACAGATACGGTATGCTTCCTTCTCTTTTACTTTATTTTTTTCTTCTATTTTATCATCCTCAGGCGTTGCAATACGAATTACCGGTTTCAACGGCTGAATAATACTCTCATCACTCACCTCTCTTGGCGCAATCAATACGGTTCCGTACTCCACACCCCGTGCTGTCTCTACAATCACATGCGTACCGACTTCCATTTTCCCTTCTTGCTTTCCGGGTGCAAAATAATAGATTTTACCGGCGCTGCGGAACCTGATACCTACCACTTTTATCATGTCAATTCTCCTTTATTGTCAGCAGCAATAATTCCATAACTAACTCAAAATTAACGTTGGCATTCAAGCGCTGCTTTGCTTTTTCCAATGCCTCTAAAATTGTCTCTATCCCATTATAGGAACTTTTGCTGGCCTGCTTTTTGATATCATAAACCTCATCCTTAAAAATAAGAGTATTTACATCCATCGTCGCCTTATATACAAGCATATCGCGATACCAGATCATCATAATATCAAAATAGTCATTAATCTGCAGCTTATATTCGCTGATCTGCTTCACTGCTTCCCCAAGCTCATAAAGCTCAATATCCTTAATCCGTTTCATCAGCTGCACTGCCGCTGCCTTTAATTCATTAAAATTCTCGGAGGAGGCAAGGGCAATTGCCTTTCCGACATTTCCCTGGGCAAACGCAACACAGACCTTCGCCTGATAATCCGGCACTCCCCGTTCTTCCATCAAATATTTCAGAATTACCTTATCCGGTACTGCCTTCAAATTCAGCGTTACGCATCTTGAACGAATTGTCGGCAAAAACGCATCGGCATTTGTGGTGAGCAAAAGAATCACCGCATATTTCGGCGGTTCCTCAATTGTTTTCAAAATCGCGTTCTGCGCCTGTATGTTCATTTTTTCCGCCTCGTCCACAATGTAAATTTTATACGGGCTGCTGTACGGCTTCACATCAATATCATGGTTGATCTGTTCTCTGATATCATCCACGGATAGTGTATTCGGTTTTTCGTGCTTTACATATATAATGTCCGGCTGATTATGATTTAATGCCTGTTTACAGGAGTGGCATGTAAGACACGGCGTACTCTCACCTTTCTCACATTGAAGCGCCATGGCAAATGCTTCCGCCAGCATATTTTTTCCCGACTTATCCTGTCCGTTTAAAATGTACGCATGTGAAACCTTTCCCATAGAAATCGCATTCGTAAAGTGTTCAATAATCTGTTCATGTCCTACAATATCTGCAAATCCCGCCATATACCCCTCACTCCTTCGTATCCTCAAAAATCTCTGAGTTTATTTTAAGTAAATATATCTAACAGCAATCCCCTGATCTCTCCGATTTTATTTAAAATACTAATGTGGTCCTTTTCGTCCTTTACTAATTCCGACGCAAGCTCATCTAAAGTAGCGTCTACCAACCGGATAATTCCATATACACGATGCCGCCCCTTCCTGTCGAGAAAGTTTTCTCTGGAAAACTTGTGGGAACGGTTCACCACCTCATTCATAAAATCCTTAATCAAGCCTCTGTATTTTTTCATATCCCGGATGTCCATATGCTGTGCGATCAAATTGCCCTGCGTAGTAATATCGTTCAGCATCATATTCAGTTTTTCCTGAAGTCCCGCCTCTTCCACAGCGCTCGTCAAGGTAAACTTAAAACTTCCGTCACCCGTTTCCACCGGAGCCGTCGGCGCAGCCTGATTCACCGGCACACTCTGATTGACCTTTATATCCATATTTCCTCACCTTCACAGTCTGGTTTGTGCTTTCATATACTGTAATATATTGTCAACTGTTTCCCTCAAATCCTGATTTTCAAATCTTTTTTCTATTCCCAGCTGCAGTATTTTTTCCTCGGAAAAATCGTCCGCATCGGCCAGAAATCTGCGGCACATCTCTGCATATTTTGGTACATCCTGCATCCGCTCCCGATCTAAGGCCCTCTGAAGGCGCACGCCGTCATCTATCTGTATATATATCGGCAAAACGTGATCCTTTCCATAGTATTCAAGCAGTCTTCCATATGATTCCAGAGTCCCTATCACAAGATAATTTCCGGAATGAAAATTCACCTGGCCGTCATCCACGGTAAAATATTTCCATATTCCATGCATTGTGTGATATGCCCGAAGCTCAATCACACGCCCCTGTCTTTCCAACCCTGCAAGACCTTCCTCATCCGTAAAATGATACTCAATCCCTTCCTTCTCATCCATACGGATCGGCCTTGTAGTATAAAGCACAATTTTTCGGAGAGGAAAATCTCTGTTATCCAAAAGCATTTTGTAGATTGTGTCTTTCCCGGATGAGCTTTTTCCCATCAGACAAAATATCTTTCCCATGTCTGCTCCTTTATCTGACCGCCAAATTCAGCAATTTCATTTCTATTCTTAGTATAATGTATTCCGGTCTAATTGACAACTTTAATCCGCATCTTCCCATCAATCCCCACAACATTTAAACCCATTCGAATACATTCCGTAAGCTTCTCTGTGATTTCCGCAGAAATCTCTTCCCCGGGAACAAGAACGGGAATCCCGGGAGGATACAGATTTACAAAATCCGCAGCAATTAATCCGCAGGCATCAGAAAGCTTCACTGACCTTCTTTCTCTCTCCCACGCGTCAAAAAGCTCTGCACATTTTTTCGTTTTTCCATACAAATATCTTACAGAATAAAAATCGGAAAAAAATAAATTCTCTCTCTCTTCCTGCCCGTCCATTTCATATAATGCATCAAAGAGTCTGTCAAACCCTTCCTGACTGTCCATAACAGAAGTCATTGCAAGCACATAAGAATCGCTGCACATTTCCATCTGCAAATGATATTGCTCCAAAAACCGGTCATAAAGCTGCCTGCCGTTAATGCCGCACTTCTTTGCGTCAATTCTGATTTTTGAGGGGTCAAGGCAAAAGCATTCTCTACCGTCTTTTTGCGACGGCATACATACTTTTATATTCTTTAATTCTTGCGATCGGACATAAAAATCAGAAAGCCTTTCTGCATATCTATCAAATAATACTTTTCCCTCCCGCTCTATCAGACGAATACACCGTTCCATACCTGACATAAGAACATAGGAGGGGGAGCTTGTTTCATAAACGCTTAAAAAACGTTTTACCTTTTCTTTCTTTACCCTGTCTGAACAGATATGAAGCAGCGCCGTCTGCGTTAAGCTCGGAAGAGTTTTGTGCATACTCTGAATCACAATATCCGCCCCAAGACTCGCAGAGCTTTTTGGAAAATACGGGTGAAAACCAAAATGAGCGCCGTGAGCCTCATCTACAATCAGCAAAATCCGATGCTGATGTACGATTTTTGCTATGGATTTAATGTCGGAAACAACACCGTCATATGTCGGAGAGGAAATAAGAACCGCCTCAATATCAGGTTCCTCCTTTATCGCCCGCTCCACTGACTCCGGGGTAATACTACCCAAAATCCCTTCCGATATAACAGGCGGATAGAGATAAGATATCTTTAATTCCCGTAAATAAGCCGCATGATACACAGCCTTATGGCAATTTCTCGCCATTAAGATTTTCCCGCCCCGCTTCACCGAAGAACTGACCGCCGCCAAAATTCCGCATGTGCTTCCATTAATCAGATAAAAGCTCTTATTCACACGATAAAGGCGGGATACACGATCCATTGCCAGCTTTAAAATATCTTTCGGCTCATGTAAATTATCAAAACCGTCTATCTCCGTAATATCAATCTCATAAGGGTTCCCCAAAAAATCCAGCCGACGTTTATGCCCGGGCATATGAAACGGATAATAATTACTTGCCGCATAATTTTCTAATCTTTTGTCAAGATAAGTCTCTTCGGTATACTTTTTCCACATTTTTCTTTCTCAATTTCACAAATAATTACAATAATCAACAAATTATCCACAATATAAACAACTTATCCACAATCAATCATTATAATCCACATATCAATCAAAAAAACGGCCAAGCTCCGGCATCCAATCTCCTATGAAAATGAAATCTTCGCACATCATGTCCCAAATAGGAGAAAGAAAATGAATAATCTTATCCACAATTTCTTCCCAGTTCGGTCCGGACTTTTTTTCATTTTTTAAATATCTCTGCCATTTTTTCTTCATATAAGAATAGCTGCGGTAATTTGTTAACATTTCCACACGGCTCTTTTCCACAGCAATTTTCTTTGTCTCACACTCCGCAATCAACTGCTGCTGCACCCTTCTTCCGTCTAAAACCTCTTTTTTTAGAATATTGTAAAAACGATAGTATACATCCATATCATTGATCAATTCCATTTTTTCCAGGATTTCAAACAAATATTTTGCAGCGGAAAACTCTGCCGGATAAGAAATTAATTCTATTTGCGTATCGTTTCTCAAGCTGGAACGCACCTTTATTTTTTCAGGCTCTACCTTTTCATCTTCCATATTTTTAATAATAATCCGAAACGGTATCTGCATCTGAAGAAAATTTGCTCTGATCTCTAATCTGTAATCTTCTTCATTCTGAAATATCTTATAATTCCAGACAATATCCTTATTACTTTCTTCTTCAATCAGCGCCTTCATCATCTCTTCCAAAATATCGGCACATAAGTGCTGTTCTTTTGTTTTCTGTAATTCAGAAGAATCATTTCTTTTATAATAGAATTCCAAACGGTCTATGGGTTTTTTTCTGTAATTTTTTATCTGAAGATTTGTATAGTTTTTAATCCAGAAGTTCTCTGCATAATCCGACTTTGATAGAAGAATTAGAAACTCTTCTATCAAAAATGCAAGGGACGCATTGGCATAGGGAATAGAAAGCGTTTCGCTTTTTATTTTTATTGCCGTCTCATTTAATAAGCAGTGTGCCATCATAACCACAC
>CANOCV010000086.1 GCA_947564465.1 uncultured Roseburia sp.
TCTGCCCGGAACGTTTGGAGCAGCATTTGCATGTATTTGTGCAAACTGCCAATAAGAACTTTGTTCACAACCTTTTGACACCCGAATCTATCATAGGAAAGACCTTGTTGCAGTGAAGCGCACTTTTGTTCTGCCTTGTCAAAATCAGGAGGAAGAGAATGATAACAATTAAGAAAGTGGAAAATTTAGATGAAAAAACAAGAATAACATTGGAAATTATGAATGCATTGCCGGAGTGGTTTTCGCCCCCGGAAGATATTGTGAATAAGTCGGTAATACATAGAGAATACCCGTTTATTGCGGCTTTCGACGGAGACAAGGCGGTAGGATTTGCTGCATTGAAAATTCATAATGAATATACGGCGGATATTTATAATTTTGGTGTTCTAAGAGAATATCACAGAATGGGAATTGGACATCAGTTGATGGAAGTATGTGTCCAATTTTGCAAGGAGCGTCATTTTAATTTTTTGACAGTTAAGACATTGGACGAATCGGCACTATACGAACCTTATAATGGTACGCGAGCATTTTACAGGAAAGAGGGATTTTATTCATTGGAGGTATTTACAACATTTTGGGATGAGGATAATCCGTGCCTATTTATGGTAAAGGTAATAGGTCGGGTGTAGGAAACATATACAATTTGTCAAAGCATGATGTAAAGAGGATTAGCCAAGAATAGTGAATTATTCTTGGTTAATTGCTTTTATATGTCGAGAAGCGTATAATCTATTATGATAAATAACGGGACGGAAAGTTTGGGGTATAAATGGTAGGAATCTATTTTAGCGGAACCGGAAATTCAAGGTACGCCGTAGAATTGTTTTGCGGTGAATATGATAAAGGCGCAAAAGTGTTTTCGATAGAAGACGGTAACGTTATTGAGGCTGTGGAACGAGAGAATATGCTTGTATTTGCATATCCGGTGCAATATAGCACTGTGCCGAAGATACTGCGCGATTTTATAAGCGATAAGAAGGAATTGTGGAAGAATAAGAAGATTTTTGTTATTGCCACAATGGGCTTGTTTAGTGGTGACGGAGCAGGAGTGCTGGGACGGCTTTTACAGAAGTATGGCGCAGAAATACTAGGTGGCTTGCATTTGAGAATGCCGGATAGCATAGGTGATGAAAAAGTGTTGAAGCGTCCGTTGGAGAAGAACAAGAAACTTGTGAAGAAAGCGGAAAAGAAGATTAAGAAAGCGGTCCGGCTTTTGAGTTCGGGAAAACCATCACAAGAGGGTTTAGGCGTCTTATATCGTATGGCTGGTTTTTTTGGACAACGGCTGAATTTTGGGCATAAAACAAAGAACTATTCGGATAAGCTGCGAGTAGATGAAGATAGGTGCATAGGATGTGGTAAGTGTGAGAAATTATGCCCTATGAATAATATAAAGGTCGTTGCTAAGAAGATTGTGCAGAATAATCAGTGTACTATGTGTTATAGGTGCATAAATAATTGTCCGAAGCAAGCTATGACTTTGCTTGGTAAAGAGGTTGTGGAGCAGAGTGTGATAGAGAAATATTTATGATAAGAAGATGAATTGATTCCGTTGTTCACATTGGCAATCAGGCTTGTTACGGATACTGAAGTAAGAATTGGCAGGTTAAAGATGAGAGAAAGGCAAGAATTTGGCGACAGAATTATGCCTGACGGCGATATGTATACGAATCATATAGAGTTTATCGAATGGGCGGGGAAATATGATACCGGCAGTGTCGATATGAGAAGCAAGGCAAAGCATGATGAGTGGCAGAAACTGTTACAGTGCAAGCAGATTGTTTTAAATGGTGCGGCTGCGTTGGAAGAAAATTATAAGAAGGTGCAAGTGGAAATTGAATCTGTTATTGGTAGAACAACGTTTTGATAGTGGGGGTGTCAGGAAGGGTCATGCAGTATGCAAGAAAACTAAGAAAAGGTGACAAAGTAGCAATCGTAAGCTTATCAAGCGGAATGTTGGGCGAAGATTTTTGCAGTCACAATATAGAAATAGGCGTAAAGAGACTGGAGGAGTATGGATTAAAGCCCGTATTTATGCCAAATGCTTTGAAAGGAATTGAATATTTACAGGCACATCCGCAAGCCAGAGCAAAGGATTTAAAAGACGCCTTTTTGGATGATTCTATTGCAGGGATTATTTGTGCGATAGGCGGTGATGACACATATAGACTTTTGCCTTATTTGATGGAAGATGCCGAGTTTATTCATGCCGTAGAAAAGCATCCTAAATTGTTTACCGGATTTTCTGATACGACAGTTAATCATTTGATGTTTTATAAACTTGGATTATCTACTTATTACGGTCCCTGCTTTATATGTGATTTGGGGGAAATTGCAAATGAAATGCTGCCGTACAGTCAAAAAGCATTTAAAAGTTACATAGAAGGTAACGAATCCGGTGAAATTGTATCCAGTGAACTTTGGTATGAAGAAAGAGCAGATTTTTCCAGAGCAGCAATCGGGACGGATAGAATAGCTCATAAGGAGAAACGGGGTTTTGAACTTCTGCAAGGGAGTGACGTTTTTCAGGGCGGGTTATTAGGCGGCTGTTTGGAGAGTTTTTATGACATGTTGGCAGCATCCGGATATGAGGAGGAAAAGGCCGTCTGTGAAAAATACGGATTATTTCCAAATAAAGAGGAGTGGACCGGAAAAATATTATTTATAGAAACATGTGAGGAAAAGCCTGTACCGGAACTTATATGTGGGTGATTACTGTGGCAAAGGTTAGGGAAGAAGGGATTGGGGATTTGAGAGGAGAGCATTATGATTTCATTTGAAAATGATTATACTGTGGGTGCGCATTCGGAAATTCTTAATAGATTAATAGAAACGAATATGGAAGTACTTTCCGGATATGGGAACGATTGTTTTACGGAGAGCGCGTGTATAAAAATAAAGGAAAGCTGCGGCTGTTCGAATGCTCAAATTTATCTTGCTGTGGGTGGCACACAGACGAATCAATTGGTGATTTCTGCGTTGCTTAAGGATTATGAAGGTGTGTTATCGGCGGATACAGGACATGTCAGCGTGCATGAAGCAGGCGCTATTGAATATAGCGGACATAAAATTTTAACGCTTCCGTCTCAGTTCGGGAAGATAAGGGGAGAGGAATTAGAGGAGTACTTAAAAAAATATTATGCGGATGAAAACCATGAACACATGGTTTTTCCGGGCATGGTATATATTTCACATCCGACAGAGTACGGAAGTCTTTACACCAGAAAGGAGCTTTGCATTATTTCGCAGATATGTCGGTCTTACAATATTCCTTTGTATATTGACGGCGCGCGGCTGGCTTATGGTATTGCAAGCAATGAAACAGATGTTACACTGAAGGACATTGCTGTGCTGTCGGATGTATTTTATATTGGCGGGACAAAAGCCGGCGCTTTGTGCGGAGAGGCGATTGTATTTACGAAGAACAATATGCCAAAGCATTTTACAACACTCGCAAAACAGCGAGGCGCGCTTCTGGCCAAAGGAAGGTTGTTAGGCGTTCAGTTTGATACGCTGTTTACAGATGATTTATATTATAAGAATGGAAAGCACGCTATTATACAGAAGGATAAAATGGTTCGTATTCTGAAAAATGCAGGATATCGGTTCTATTATGAGTCTCCGACTAACCAGCAGTTTGTTATCATCGAAAATAATCTGTTAAAGAAGTTGAAAGAAAAAGTTTCCGTCAGCTTTTGGGAAACATATGATGAGAATCATACGGTTGTGCGTTTTGCCACCAGTTGGTCAACCATGGATGCGGATATTTTGGAGTTGGAAACAATCTTAAAATCCTTATAATGCATAAGAAGGAGATTGAATAGTGATATTAGAAACTGAACTGTGAGGATAAATTGATGTTTGACGGTGGAATTATGGCAAAAGAGCTATCAGAAATGACATTGGAGGAATTGTGGGAACTATTTCCTATATTCCTTGTAGAACATAATGACAAGTGGGATAAGAATTATAAAGAAATTGAAATCTTGCTAAAGAATGCACTGTTTCATTGCCCGGTTGAAAGGATCAGCCACATAGGAAGCACTGCAATTGACGGGATATGGGCAAAGGATATTGTTGATGTCCTGATTGAGGTATCGAGAGATTTTGATATTGAGAAGACTGCTAAGGTGATGGAACGTAACGGCTTTATACGGATGTCAACAGAAGAGGGAAGGATTTCATTTAACTGCGGATATACGAAGGAAGGATTTGCAGATAAAGTGTTTCATGTGCATCTTCGGTATATTGGAGATAATGATGAACTATATTTCAGGGACTATTTGAATGATCATGCTCAGATTGCGAAACAATATGAGGCGCTGAAAATGCAGTTGTGGAAGCAGTTTGAGCATAACAGGGATGCATATACTGATGCAAAGACGGAGTTCGTTAAGAAATGGACTGCAGAAGCGAAGAAAGTATATGCAGGAAGGTACTGACTGAGAGAAAACGAATGATGGAAAAGTATGACTGTATTATTTACAATTCTCTTGCTAAAGGCGTCCAAGGTGAAGAAAGGAACCGCAACCATAACGGCAACGACCACAAGCGGCAAGAAAGCGACCTGTAAGATAACCGTGAAGTAAGACGAAAAGCAGAGTAACTGTAAAGCTAAGAAATCTCCCCGCAGAGAATGAAAACTGTGGGGAGATTTTCAATGTGGTGTGCAGACCGCATGATCAATCAAAATCAAATCAGCCGTCTCCTTGTTTAGGTAAATTTTACAACAAAACCAGCAAAATATACAATTTGAACCAAAAAGCGCATGGCTTATGCTATTTTTAAAATTATTGAAACAGGGATTGAATTCAATTCCATAAAATTTTGTGTTTTGCAGGCACAAGTCAAATACCCCTGCGGCAACCGTGGGAATAAAAAGAATAGGAGGAAGAGGAACTTGAAACAAAGAAAGGTGAGGAACTTGAAACGAAGAAATTTAAAGAAAAAAACTGCTTCACTGCTGCTGGCGGCGGCAATGATGGTAACTTCATTTACGCCCCCTAGCCAGGAGGTCCATGCGGCTGCAGAGGTCAAACCCAGACAAACTATGACCAGACGAATGCTGACAGCAGAAGACTTAAAGGGTTTTAACACGGATGATAGTGACGGTGAAATAAAGTCGGCAAAGATCTGTTTGGGAAGGAGTGAATGGTGGATTGCGGGATGCCAGGATGAAAGTGAAAACAGCGTGACATTGTTTGCGACAGATCCCATAAAGGAGAGGCTTGCAGATGGGTTAAGGCGGCAAAAATTTGAAAACATGAGCACTGGAACAAAAGACTATAACGCGGATTGGGGGTGTACTTATGAAGAAGGAAAAGAGCCGACAGTAGTAAATATGAATTATTATGGAGAAAGTCAAATAAGGTGGGCGTTATACAACTTGGGAAGAATCTCTGACTATTCTGGCTATTTTACATCTGCTGAGCTGGAATTGATGAAAGATACAACTATCTATACGCGCGATGAAGGAAACCAGAGTGTATATTCTACAACCGATAAACTGTATCCGGCATATTATGAGGAGACAGGCAATGACACGGAAGAAGCGTATATCACAGTTGGAAAAAATAGCGCTGAAAATTTGAACAGTGGTTTACGTATAGATAAGAGCTATTGGCCGGAATGGGATTTTTGGCTCCGTACACCGGCGGCTAACACAAAAGGATCTGCTATGCATGTGAACTATAAGACAGATAAACGCCCTTACTATTACGAAATTTCTGACTCGACAGTAACTTCGGAATACTACATGGTACCTGCTTTGGAACTGGATCTGTCATCTGTCCTCTTTGCATCTGGCGCGGAAACAGACCTGCCAGAGGAGGGATCAGGAAGAATAACTGATGATACGCCAATGAGATTGAGGCTGGATGGTACCGGTCAGGAACTTGGAACTGCAATATATGATAGTGATAGTGGTAAAATTGCAGCGGTGAATGATACAAACTATGTGCTTGAGCTTGTGGTGCAGATTCCGGGGGGCTACCAAGACTACTATTACGGCACGAGGATTAATAATGGAACAATGAACAACATCACAAAAAAGGTTGTTACAAAAGAACAGATTCAGGAGGCCTGTGGCTTATCCAATATAAATTTGGAAAGTTGTGCCATCTGGATGGAAAAATCAGCAGGCAAAGTAGCTTATGCGGAGATGGCAAAAGCAGGAATCGTTGAAGATAGCGGAGCTACCGCATTAGAGGTTAAAACCGGGGAAGAAGTTGTACGTGCAGACGTGACTGTAAACAACAATTCGGATGGCAGGGTTACGATAGACAAAGGGAACGATGGAACAGTTGATGTGACGGTCAGCTTGCCGAGTCCGGGCAGCATCTACATTACAGAGGACGACAAACTCATCCTGCCCGCCGGAGGAAAAGTTGTGACCGCAGACGGAAAGGAAATAACCTTGTCAGACGGCGCAACGGTTGATGCAGACGGAAACACAGAGTCCGGAAAGATAACAGCCGGGGAAATCACAGTAACAGCGCCGAAGGGAGGAAGCGTGACGGCAGACAAAGACGGAAATATCACCGTACCTGCCGGAGGAAAAGTTGTGACCGCAGGCGGGAAGGAAATGACGCTGCCGGATGGCGGAACGGTTGATACAGACGGAAACACGGAGTCCGGAAAGATAACAGCCGGGGGAGTCACGGTAATAGCGCCGGAGGGAGGAAGCATAACGGCAGACAAAGACGGAAATATCACCGTACCTGCCGGAGGAAAAGTTGTGACCGCAGGCGGGAAGGAAATGACGCTGCCGGATGGCGGAACGGTTGATACAGACGGAAACACGGAGTCCGGAAAGATAACAGCCGGGGGAGTCACGGTAATAGCGCCGGAGGGAGGAAGCATAACGGCAGACAAAGACGGAAATATCACCGTACCTGCCGGAGGAAAAGTTGTGACCGCAGGCGGGAAGGAAATGACGCTGCCGGATGGCGGAACGGTTGATACAGACGGAAATACAGAGTCCGGAAAGATAATAGCCGGGGAAATCACGGTAATAGCGCCGGAGGGAGGAAGCGTAACGGCAGACAAAGACGGAAACATTAGCGTACCCGCCGGGGGAAAACTTGTGACCGCAGATGGGGAGGAGACCATTCTGCCAAACGGAGGTACTGTTGACAAAGACGGAAACCTCGAAAAGCCCTTTGAAGGCCAGGGGACGCCTGAGGACCCATACAGGATTACAGGAAAAGACGACCTGGAAAAGCTGGGCAGCCTTGTAAACGGAGGGGAAGGTTTTGAAGACGTCCATTTCAAGGTAACAGTAGACATTGAGCTTGGAGGGGAGCAAAACCCATGGACGCCGATTGGCACAACGGAGCATCCGTTCAAGGGGACATTGGACGGAGACAGCCATACCGTAAGCGGCCTGCACATCAATGACGGGGCGAAGGACAATCAGGGGCTTTTCGGAGTCAACGCAGGAACGATTGAGAACCTGACCGTAGAGGGAAGCGTGACCGGAAAAGACAATGTCGGAGGAATCGCCGGAACCAATACAGAAAATGGAGTAATCAAGGACTGTACCAGTAATGTAACAGTCACGGGAGAGAACAACGTCGGAGGAATCGCCGGCAAAAATGACGGAACCATTACGGGTTGCACAAATAACGGAACCGTTACCGGAACCGGAAACAATGTGGGAGGAGTTACCGGAAATAATACCGGAACGGTAAGCGTAAGCGATAACACAGGAAGCGTAAGCGGCAATGACAATGTGGGAGGAATCACCGGAACCAACGGGGAGAACGGAACCGTAGAAGGCTGCACTAACTCCGGAAATGTAACGGGAGACGGAGACAATACGCCGGGAGCCA
>CANOCV010000087.1 GCA_947564465.1 uncultured Roseburia sp.
TTCCCTGGCAATCCTGCTTTATACCGTGATCATTATCATGGAAACGCTTACGGGGAATGTATTTCAGATTTAGGGCAAGGCATTTTGATCATATTTTGTTAGGAGGGAAAAGAAAAGATGAAACA
Organism: uncultured Roseburia sp.; assembly: GCA_947564465.1. Lineage (GTDB taxonomy): Bacteria > Bacillota > Clostridia > Lachnospirales > Lachnospiraceae > Roseburia_C. The sequence goes on from CANOCV010000087.1 coordinate 126, forward strand.
TATTGCTGGAGTTATTATTGCGGTCATTATTTTTGCGTGGGTGACGTATCTTGGTGTTGATATCGCAAATGGACAGCAGGCGTTGAATACAGCGAATGATTATGCAGCAGATGTCTGCAAGGAAATCTCAGAGAGTAATTTTTCGCCAGCGATAATTAACGCTTGTGGAAGCCAAGCTGCGGCGAATGGGTATGTAATGAAAATTACTTTGTATGATGAAGATGGAAATACACAGAGCTATTCTTATGCAGGAGGCGGCAGTCAGGTGACAGCGGCAAAAGATATTGTAATGGCTGAAATTAAATTGGATTACAGCTATACAATACCTGTGTTAAACATATCCAAACCGCGTACGCTCCGTACCGCTGTTAGATAGGAGGCGGCAGAAATGTTGAAGAAAGTAATGGAAGAACTTGGAGAATCTGTTCTTTATATTGTGATAGGGACAGCCATTGGGGTAATGATCTTTCTGGCATTGTATAACATATCGGGATTTTAGGAGGGAATTTTGGAGATAAAAAATATATTCAGTAAATGTGGCAGCTATGTCTTAAGGATTAGTGTTATAGCTATTGCGGTTTTGGGGTTTAAATGTATTCTGACCGGCGTAGCGTCTCGGTCGGGATCGGAGGCAACTGAATGTTAAAAAGAAGTAGAGAAACTTATAGGGGCTGTGCTTTATTAATCGTAACCAAAGTAGTTGTTGATACAATAATTTTTGGTGCCGTGTAGCATATTAGGATTTGGAGGGATTTTGATGATAAAAAATATGATCAGTAAATATGGTGATTACGTGTTGAGCATTGGTGCTGCGGTTGCTGTGATTTTGTTGTTTAAATGGTTTTTGACCAGCGGGCCCTTGTACGATATGATTCTTAAGTTTGCCGGATAATATGGCGGAGGAAGATGGGAATGATAAAAAAGGTTATAAAAGAGTATTCGGACATTGTTCTGGAGTTTTCTATTGTGATAGCGCTTATTTTGCTCGTTTTTTTTGGACTGCCGGCAGGGAATGGGAAGTTTGGGATGGCAAATATTCTTGCAAAAAACGTAGATACGGATGGCGTAGATTATGGATCTTTTGTAGATTCTGCTGTGACGGGAACGGTGCTTGGAAAAGCGAAGCCGACGGTAGAATTTTACCCATACGATTTGACGGGAAAAAGAATGAACATAGTGGCTAATAAAGACATAAATATTAGCAGTTATTTCAAATGCGAAGACAGCGAAGGAAATGCAGTGACAAGAATACGGATTACAAGCATCAAAGACGGTACAGGTACAGAACTGCTTACCAACGATTTGAAAGAAACAGATACATTTCGTTTTGATGCTGTTGGAACATATAACGTTACAGTGACAGCTACGGACAGTAATAATCAGAAGAACACGGTGGAAGTAAATATTCCCGTGACGAGTAAAAAGCAGGAGGGATGAGATGTCAAAAGCAGTAAAGGGATTCATGTTGATGGCTATTGCAGTTGGTTTCATCATGATATTTCTTACAACCAGCGGGCGGGCAAGTAGGAGCAACGAAAATACAAATGCATTGGTTACGGCCATTGATGATTCGCTGAAAAATGTAATGGAACAGAAGGCCTATGAAATAAGTAACAGTAATGAGTTTATTGCGGATTTTCTGGAAGCATTGCTGATGCAGTATGAGAGTGATTCTGAAATTACAGTAAATATTTTAAAGCAGGATATGGAAAAGGGGTTGCTCTCTGTTGAGGTGAATGAGAAATATAAACATCCGAATGGCAAGGATGGAACTGTGAGTGTGCAGCGTACAGTCATTTTTGACAAAAAAGCCGATGAGGAGCCAGTATTTTATGATATTAACTACTGGGTGAATGGGGAGCTTTACAAGACTTATTCCATATTGGAAGGGGAACAACTGATTACACCAGAAACACCTTCTTCAGATACCGGCACATTTATGTGCTGGAAGGATAGGGATTCTGGAAATATTGTCAATAATATAGAAGATTTGGTATCAGATAATACATATCATTTTTCAGCAGTGTTCCATTAATCTTGGGCCAAATCGTAGAAATGCCTGGGAGCAGGGCAGGGAGGGGGGATGCGGAAAAGATATGGTAACGGTATTAGACAGAGCATAAAGAGAAAGGAGTAGCAGAAAGATGCGAAAGAGAATTCTTTCATTAATCGTGGCGATTAACGTAGGTTTGTTGTCGATATCTGCCAGGATGGATATGGTATTTGCAACAGAGGAAGAAAAAGTTCTAAAGGAGCAGACAGAAGATAGTGTAATAGATAATGCTTGTCTTTCGGACCTATATGAATCAATGGAGTTTGGAAGTGTGTTGCAAAGTCCTTTTGGGACACGGACGCTGGTTTTAACTGTGTCAGACGAAGCGTTTGACAGGCTTGGCGCACAGTCGGTTGTCCGGCTTGGCAACGGCATGTACGCTGTGTCTTATGCGGACAGTGAAGCGGCAAAAGAGGCATATGAAGTATATCGAAAGATGCCGGATATCCTGTCCGTGGAAGAGGATCTTGTGGCAAAGACGGCTCAGACGGACACGGAAAGGGATGCTGCGGAAGATGTGCCGGTCATTCCAAACGAGCAGTCAGTTTCCGGCGGGGAAGGAAAGGATGTAACCGTCGCGGTGATAGACACCGGTGTAAACCCGGGAAATGCAAAGCTGCAGGGGCGCCTTTTGGAGCCGGTGGCTGTATATCCGGATGAGAATGCAGCCGACGGAAACGGACACGGAACCTTAATGGCAGAGATTATCGCGCAGAATACGGGGGAGAATGTAAAAATTCTTCCGATCAAGGCGGTGGATAACGGCGGTTTTGGAACATCGGCTGCGCTTTGTGAGGCAGTCGGCAAAGCCGTGGGACGCGGCGTAGATGTGATCTATCTTGGCGTTTCAGGAAAAGGCGCGTCAGGAGCGATTGAGACGGCCGTTAGGCAGGCAAAAAAAGCCGGGATTCCGGTAGTCGTACCGGCGGGCAATGACGGGGACGACGTACAGGGTTATTTCCCCGGAAATATAGAAGATGCATGGACGGTTTCGGCGGTGGACGAGAAAAATGCGATTGAAGAGTATTCGAATACAGGAAGCCGGATTGATTTTGCGGCATATGGAAGTTATGTTTCTGGCAGTACGCCGCATACGGGGACTTCCGTAGCGGCAGCGTTTGTCACTGCGGAAGTGGCAAAATGTTGTTCCGACGGAAAAACAGAAGGTTGGGACGGCTTGTACCTTGAAATGCAAAAGACAGCGGAGGACATCGGAGAGGCCGGCCGGGACCCGCTTTATGGAGAAGGGCTTGTATCCGATAACTCTTTCTTTGAGACAGAGGAGAAAGAGCCGGAAGGTTCGAGCGGGAAGGAGGAAAAAGAGGCCGGGCCGGATACTGCCGGCAGCAAAACGGAAACGCAAGAAAAAGGGGAAGACAGATCTTTGGGTACAGAAAAAACAGTGGAGCCTGTGGAGTTAGAGGAAATAGTACATATAAGGGCAGCGTCTAATACCGCTGTCGGATGTACAAGCTGGAGCCAGGTGAAGAGTGCGGTGGAGAGCGGAAAGACCAGGATCCGCATAGACGGGGATATAAACGCAAACAGCACAATCACGATACCAAGCGGCAGGACAGTGGCAATTTTCCCGCAGAGCAGCGGAAATTACAGCATTACGCGTTCCACAACGTTTGTGGGAGGCTCTTTGTTCAGTGTGAAAGGGACATTGACGATAGAAGCAAGTTCCGCGGTGAATGCGTCAACGGGTGCAAAGACGCTCCTCTCTATCAGGGGCAGGCAGTCCACCATGTATGCGGGTGCGCCGCTTTTGACCGTGGACGGCGGCACACTAAACTTAACAGCCGGGTACCTGGGCTGGAATAAGTTTTTAAAGGACCCGGATAACCCGGATGTTTTGTCGGGTGACGGGGGATGCATCCGGGTAAATTCCGGAACTTTTTACATGACAGGCGGCGTCATAGAGCAGTCAGCCGCGTTAAACGGCGGCGGCGTGTCGGTGCAGTCCGGCGCAAGTTTTTTTATGACGGGCGGACAGATTGTAGGGAATAGGACGGCACAGAGCACAAAAGAGCAGAATGATACAACCGGGAACGGCGGCGGGGTTGTCGTTTACGGAAACTTTGTCATGACGGGCGGCGCCATTGGAGGAGATTTTACTTCCGGTGGCAATGTATTCAGTGGAAATACGGCGGATTTTGCGGGCGGCATTGGAATTATTAGCGGAAACGTGACCATATCCGGAGGGACGCTTAGCAAGAATGCGGCCACCAAGCATGGCGGCGCAGTCCATCTTTATGGAGCAAAGAGCACGGAAACGGGCAGACTGGATTTGACAGGCGGGACGATTATGGAAAATACAGCCCCGCGTGGAGGGGGAATCTTCTTATCTACAAGGGGAATCTTAAACATCGGAACGGCAAGCACAGCACCAACCATCAGCCGCAATGTTTCCACAACCACAACGAATGAGTTTGGCGGCGGGGGAATTTACGCCTCGTCAAATGCATCCGGCTTTGTAATTGAAAACGGCATCTTTGACGGGAATACGGCCGCAATGCATGGAGGGGCGGTCGCCACACAAACAACCACTTCCATAAGCGGCGGACAGTTTGTAAGGAACAGCGCAAAATCCGGCGGAGCCGTCCGTTCTTCCGGAACCCTTTTGGTAAGCGGCGGCCTCTTTGGCGGCGGCAGGGACACAGACGGAAATACGGCGGGGGATTCGGGAGCTGCAATCTCGCAGTCCGGCGGCAATACCATGACGTTTTCGGGCGGAACGATTTCGCATAACAGCGGAGGGATCGGGGCTCTATTTGTTGCATCAAACGGAAAGCTGGATATGCGCGGCGGGGAGATACACAGCAATACGAATACCTCCGGCATAGCGGTAAACAGTAACGCTTCCTCAAGCGGCACAGCCGTGATCAGCGGCGGGAATATCTATGGCAACGCGGCAGCGGGAGTATGGAACTCAGGAAGCGTGACTTTAAGCGGGACAACGGTAGTCCGCAATAATGCGACGTATGGGATTTTAAACAACGGCAGCGGGACGCTTTGCATGGAAAAAGGCAGTATCTATGGCAACGGGAACGCGGCGCAGGCAACAGGCGGCGGGATCTATAACGGCGGGACGGCAGTGTTTACAGGCGGCGCGGTTTACGGGAATGCCGGGTATGGATTGACCAATGCCGGAACCTGCCAGGTAAACGGGAACTTTATGGTTGGCATGTATTCGTATTCGGGTGCAGGGAATTATTCGGCAAGCGCAAATTATAGCGGCTGCGTGAAAAACAGCGGCACCCTGACGGCAGGCGGCCTTTTGGCATACGCGGCAAACGCGCCGTGCCTGGAGAACACCGGAAATGCGACGTTTACATCCGCGAATGGCACGAACAGTTTTTTCTCTTACAAGACACCCGCAGTGGTAAAAAATGCCGGAAGGCTTTATATCGGGGCGAAATCGGCAGGAGCGTCTTTTGCGGACACCCTGGTTTTATGTGCAGAGGACGCGGAAAGCGGGATTGAAAACACCGGGACGCTTGTGTGCGGCGGTTTATATGTGGCAGGCGAATATACTGTGACAGGAACAGGGAGCCATGCGGACAACGGTTACCATATCAAGACGGGGATCCGTAATACAGGGACAGGGCGTTATGATACCGGAAGCTTTGCGCAGACCGTGTCCTTGTGTGATTATGCGGAGATCAAAAACTGCCTGGAGGATGGAATCGCCAATGAAGCCGGGACGATGAAAATATGGGGCAACGCCAAGATCCATAACTGTAAGGGAATTGGAATAAAAAATGCCGGGACGGTTACGATGGCAGGCGGAACGGCAGAAGGAAATGATACGGGAATTGAAAATGCCGGGACAGTCATGGTAGAGGCTGGAACGGTAAAGGACAATGCAACCGGAATCCAAAATGAGGGGACAGCCACGGTGAAAGGCGGAACCGTCAGCGGGAATACTGCCGGGATTAAGAATACCGGGACGGCTGTGATCGAAGGAGGCGTGGCAAAAGAAAATACGACAGGGATGGAAAATGCAAAGACGGCCACGGTAAAAGGCGGAACGTTCAGCGGGAACACTGTCGGAATTAAAAACAGCAGGGATATGGATATGTCCGGAGGAACGGTGAAAAAGAATGATACCGGTCTTTCTAACAGCGGCGCCATCCATTTGACAGGCGGAAGCATTACGGGCAATAAGACCGGAGTGTACCAGAACGGAGTATTTTATATGTCCGGGGCGGCAGCGGTGAATGAGGACAATGACGTGAAGCTGCCGGAAGGCCGTGTGATTACCGTAGAGGATGCGTTGACGACGGATGGAGTGGCTGCGGTTGTGACGCCATTGGATGAGGACAAAAATGAGCTTCCTAAGATTACATCTGAGGATAATGAAAAGGAAGGCGGCTTGGGAAGAGTTGTGGTTATATCTTCTTATGGACAGAAAAAGGGATCTGACGCCCTGTTTTATGGAAACGGAAATCCACGATTTGAGCTGTCAAAAGGCGGCGTCCTGCGTCCGGGAGATTACATGGATGCGGATCAGACCGCGGCGGAAAAGAATGCAGGGAATATCACGAATGATATCGCGGCAGAGGATATTGTAATTAGCAGGGATTACGATGTAAAGTATTATAAGAACATCGAGGAGCGGGACGCAGACGGGAACCTTGTCAGCGTGCAGGTGCAGAACCTTCCGTTTGGCATATCAAAGTACTGGTGTGAGAACCTGAAGCTTCCGGACGGTACGGATACGGCGCCGTTGCCATCGGTACTGACAAAGCCGTACGCCGATTATTATGAGTTCCTGCATTGGAACACCATGGCGGATGGCAGCGGCGTGACTTATCCGCATATTTTCCTATATAAAGAGAATAAGCCGCTGGATTTGTATGCCCAGTGGCAGAGGAGCTTTAATATCGCTTATATCGGGAATGAGCAGACTGTGGGAGAGGATTTCATAGAGGAGAATATCACACAGGATACCGATTACATCTTCCATGACAACTTAGAGGAAACGGGGGAAAAACATTTTAAAAAGGAGGCAACGGACAGCTATACGGACGCGGAAACAGGGGAGGAAGTGACGGAGGAGATTACGGCGACGGTAGTGCAGTGGAGTTTGGCGAAGGATTCGGAAAAGACAGAACATAATTATGCTTTGGATGGAAGCATTCTTGCAAGTGAACTTTATAAAGATGCAGAAAAAAAAGAGGGAGCGATTACTAGGGGCACACCGGCCGGAGAGTATGGAACATATCCGTTGAGTGACGTGGTGAGCCTTATGGAATCCGGAAGCAGTGTACGGGGCGCCAATCTTCTGTTTACAAACATGGGGAGCATGGAAAAGGAGAATGCGTTGTTTGCTTCATCCGGCGGCAGCCAGCCGTATGTCAATCTATATGCCGTGTGGGACTATGGCCCTCTGATTGAAGCGTACGATCTTTATTATACGCTGGAGGAGGCCCAAAAGACTACGGCAACCACCGGCATTACGGAGGCGGAGCTGCTAAGCCGCGCGACAGCGA
>CANOCV010000088.1 GCA_947564465.1 uncultured Roseburia sp.
CTATGATATTTAATTTCTTGACTAATTCCTTCTGTTTATCCAGTTCACTCATGCGCATCCCCTGTCTTCTCTTTTGTTTGGTTTTCTATTTATATCATACAACGAATAAACATTACATTCAAGAAGAATCTCCTCGTCCGTCAGGAGTCTTGCAGCATTCTCTCTGTCATAATCCGGTGTGAATACCGCTTCATTGTTATCTCCATATTATTCTGTCCATATAGTAATAGAAGTAATCACAGGCTGGTTTTCTGCCGGAATTGTACCGTTGCTGTCCGTTGGTTCTGCCGACTCACAGACTGCATCCACCACATCCATTCCTTCTATTACATAACCAAATACCGCATACTGTCCATCAAGAAAATCACTGTCCTCATGCACAATAAAAAACTGTGAGCTTGCGCTGTCAAAGTCGCTGGAACGAGCCATAGAAATAGCCCCCCTTGTATGGGAAAGATTATTCTCGTAGCCATTTTCGGCGAACTCACCCACAATCGTATCGTCTGAACCGCCAAATCCGTCTCCGTCCGGATCACCGCCCTGCATCATAAATCCTTCTATAATTCTGTGGAAGGTCAAACCGTCATAGAAACCGCTTTCTGCAAGCTTCACAAAATTTTCCACCGTAATCGGCGCCGACTTTTGATCCAACTCCACTGTAATCATACCATAATCCTGTATTTCAATGTCCGCGAAATAAGAAAGCGCTTCGTCAAGCTCGCCACCCTCGGTTCCTGTATTTGCCTCTAGGGAATCCGCTTCACCTGCCGGCGCCTCCTTACTGTTAGAACGGACCGCAAAGATCACACCGATAAGTATGCAAAGACACACAACCAGTGCTGCCGCTCCGACAATCAGCGTATTCTTTTTTCTTTTCTGTTCCATCGGTTTGGCAATACTGTCAATAGCCGCTAAAACCTGTTTGTCTACTTTGTCCAAAACCGCCGCGCTCTCCTCGCCCTTTTTCAATGCGTCTATAAACTTTTCGTACGAATAATCGCCCTCGCGCCCCGCTGCGCAAATTAATCTCTCAATATTATCCTTCTGGGCCTCCCCGGCCAACTGAATGATTCCCTCTTTAAACTGAAACACCTTTGCCGTCCGTTCACTGTTTAACCTGCCGATTGTACGCAGCACAAAAATAAATCTGTGCAGCTTTGGAAGCTGACGCAAAAGAGCGTCCTCAAAGTCTTTGTCACTGTCAAATGCACACTCTGTAAAAGAAAGATTAAAATTCTTATTTTGCGGAATACGAAACGCCTTTGAGTCACGCTCCATTGATTTTTTCCTGCAGTAATCCACTGCCTTTACAACTGCCTCTTCCTCAAACGCCTCTTCCGTCGCTATTTTGGAAGCTGAAATGTCCCTCCATATATCGCTAAACGCAAAAATCGCCGCATCGGCAGCCTGATTGCTGTCTAAAAGCAATTTCTGCGCGACATAAAACACTCTGCGTTTACTCTTTTCATAAAGATATTCCATCGCTTTTCGCTGACCCTTAGCAGCATTTTCTATTATTGTTGTCATATACTTCACCTCTTCATTCTTTTTATTTGAATCTTTTCCATTCATCCATACCTTTTCCCTCTAAAATATGGTTATACATGGTCCGCACCGCAGGTGCCATAAACTCCGGATTCATAACTCCGATTCCGATAATCCGGCTGGCTTGCGGCCGGATTTGATAACAGTCCACCTCATAGGGAATATCACGCATGACAAGCTCCGGCATCAGACAGATGCCAAAACCCTTAGCTACAAGGGCGATTGTCGAGAGATCATCCACCACATGGTAGCTGGACTGTATAGTCAGAGAATTTTCTTTTAGAAAATTCTGGATATCCGCATCCGTACATTCCCGCTGCGTCACAAACTGGTGATGCCGCATTTCCTCAATATCTATATACTCACCGGAGCCTGATTTTTTCATCCCTTTGGGAAGAACGCACAAAAGCGGATCTGTGTACAGCGGTTCAATCGGAATATCCCCCGCGCTTGATACCGACAAAAATCCCAAATCGACCACTCCGTTTTTCAGCCAGTAGGAAACATCGTCATACGTCCCCTGAAATACCTCAACAGAAATATCCGCATACTCCTTGTGAAAAGAATGAAGGATATCCGGAAGCCAGTTTGTACACACACTGGAAAATACGCCGATTTTGACTTTGCCGCGCTTTAGTCCGTTCATCTCCGCAACCGCCTGCCGCAGGCTCTCGTCACTGTTTAATACCGCGTTCACATAAGGCAGCAGATGTTCCCCGTAATTCGTCAGCGTGACACCCGACTTTCCTCTTGTCAAAACGGAAAAGCCAAGCTCCTTTTCCATTGCCGAAATTGTATGACTAATCGCAGAAGGTGTCAAGCCAAGAATATCGGCAGCCTTATGAAAGCTGCCGATATCCGTAACTGTCTTAAAAACCTGATAGGTAAGTAACGTCATTCACTTCTCCTTAATTTCCTCTTGCACACTTGTACTGCAAATCCTCCCAGCGGCGGTCAACCTCCGCCTGGAACTGCGCAATCAACCCTTCATTGCCCGGCTTAAATAAATGTTTAAACCTTCCCTGCTCCTTTAAAAAGTCCTCAATCGGAAGCTTTTTCTTTGGCTCATAAGATAAAGTCCATTTTCCATGATCCACCTCAAACAGCGGCCAATAGCATGTCTCCACCGCAAGCTTACAGATTTTCATGATTTCCGGCGTATCGTATCTCCACCCTCTCGGACACGGCGCCATGATGTTCAAAAAGCATGCCCCCTCCGTGTAAATAGCTTTTTCGGCTTTTGTGTGAAGATCCTTAAAGTCAGATGTAAATGTGGTCTGCGCCACATACGCGACATCATGGTCCGCTATAATGCTTGCCAAATCCTTGCGGTTTTGCATTTTGCCGTCGGACTTCTTGCCGACAGGCGTTGTGGTTGTATCCGCATACATCGGAGTTGCGGAAGAACGCTGAATCCCTGTATTCATATAAGCGCCGTTATCATAGCAGACATAAACCATGTCATGTCCTCGCTCCATTGCGCCTGACAAAGACTGAAAACCAATGTCATATGTTCCGCCGTCACCGCCAAAGGTAATAAATTTATAGGTTTCGTCCTGCGGCAGACGCCCGCGTTTTTTCAATGCTTTATATGCCGTCTCCACACCGCTTAAGGTCGCGCCTGCATTTTCAAATGCGTTGTGGATGTAGCTGTCCTCCCATGCAGTATACGGATACATATAGGAGGATACTTCCAGACATCCGGTCGCATTTCCTATCACTGCACGATCTCCTTCATGCAGGGCGCGCAGCACTGCGCGCACCGCAATCGTTGCGCCGCAGCCCGCACACATTCTGTGGCCTGGAGCAAGACGCTCCGGCTTATTCATGACTTCTTTTAAACTGTAATTACCCACTGCGCGCCTCCTACTTCCGTAACCCTACATACTGGTACTGTTCTACTTCCTTCCCGTTCTCCACGGCATCACTAAGCTCCTCAAATATGTCATAGACATCCTCAACGGTAAAATCACGGCCCGCCAGTCCGTAGATATAATTCACGGCCTCAATCGAAACTTTATGACGGAACAGTCCCGCCGTCACTTCACTGCCGAGAGGTCCGCCGTTGCCGTTGTAGCTCTCGCAGCGATCCATAATAGCAACCGCTTTACAGTTGCGTAACGCTTCCGCCAGCTCCTTTGCCGGAAACGGCCGAAATACGCGAAGCTTAATTACTCCGACCTTTTTCCCCTCTTTTCGCATATTATGCACTGCCTGTTTGGCCGTTCCCGCCGCGGAACCGATCAAAAGCATAATATAGTCCGCATCCTCTGTCTTGTACTCTTCAAATAATCCATAGCTTCTGCCCGAAATTCTCTCAAATCTCTTCGCAACCTCTAAAATCACGGCTTTGGAATTTTCCAATGCAATTTCCTGATTCTTTTTCGCCTCCATGGCATAATTGGTCACGGAATACGGTCCGACCGCAATCGGCTTGCCTGGGTTCAGCAAATATTCCTCGGGACGATACTCTCCGACAAATTCCTTTACGACATGATCCTCTAACAGCTTTATATTCTCCACCGCATGGCTGGTGATAAAACCGTCCTGACAAATCATGATCGGAAGATGTACATTTTCATGCTCCGCAATCGGGTATGCCTGAATAAAATTGTCATAAGCCTCCTGATTATTTTCCGCGTAAATCTGAATCCACCCGGTATCCCGCGCTCCCATGCCGTCGGAATGATCACAGTTAATATTGATTGGACCAGACAAGGTACGATTTACAAGCGCCATGGCAAGAGGCATACGATTAGAAGCCGCAAGCAGCAGCTCCTCCCACATTAACGCAAGTCCCGCGGAAGAGGTGGCCGTTAAGCTTCTCGCACCGGCCGCCTGCGCCCCGATCGCCGCGCTCATGGAAGAGTGCTCGCTCTCTACCGGAATAAACTCCGTGTCCATCTCTCCGTTCGCAATATAAGTCGATACCATCTGCGGAATCTCCGTAGAAGGTGTAATCGGGAAGGCCGGCATAACGTCCGGATTGATCTGGCGAATCGCGTAAGATACCGCCTCATTGCCTGACATACGATCTTTGATTGCCATTATTCTCTCCCCTCCTTCATCTCAATTGCACCAAACGGACAAACCGCCGCACAGATTCCGCATCCCTTACAGTGATCGTAATCAAAGTCACCGCGTTTACTCTCCTGCACGGGAATACTTGAATCCGGACAGACCGGTGCGCACAATAAGCACTGTTTGCACAAATCGGCATGAAAAACAGGAGTATTGGTTCTCCATTCTCCTGTCTTAAAATATTTTGAAGTTCCCCCGGCAAACATCATCAGTCCTTCTGTCAGCTCCTGGTGAGGTGTCTGCTCGTTAATTTTATGTACGTCTGTTCTCATTTCCATGTCTCCATCTTATCGTTCTTTTGTAACAGGGCAGACAAGCTGCCTGTTACCAACAATCTTTTTTCCTCCGTCTCTCGCAAACTATGCGCTTCTCTTCATATCCTCCTTCAACGCCTCCTCAAGCACGTCGAACGTCATTTCGAGAGCCTTCATATTCCCTTCAATCACTTCCGGCTTCTTTGCAAATTTATGCTGATAAGAGGCGCGCATCTCGGCAATAAACGCATCTCTCTCCATAATCCGCCCCACTGCCACTGCGGCCGCAAGCATCGGAGAATTCGGGAAATTTTTGCCCAATGCTTCTACCGAGATCTTTCTGGCATCCACAGTATAAACACCGCCCTTATAACCGTTCAGCAACGGAAGAATCTCTTCTCTCGATTTCGGGGTATTAATAATGATCGCTCCCTCTTCCTTAAGCCCTGCCGTCACATCTACGGAATGCAGCAGCGTCTCATCTACCACGACGACAAGATCCGGCGTATAAATATTAGAATGCACGCGTATCTTTTTATCACTGATTCTGTTATATGCGGTAATCGGCGCTCCCATACGCTCCGGTCCGTATTCCGGAAATCCCTGTACATAGCGTCCTGTCTGAAACGCTACATCCGCCAAAAGTAACGCTGCCGTCTTTGCTCCCTGTCCGCCTCTGCCGTGCCATCTGATCTCAAATCCACTGCTCATCTTAAAAACTCCTTTTTCTGTTTATTTTATTGAATTCTTTATCCTGCATTTCGCTCTTTGTTTCTGTTTTTCCAGACTTCTTTATTATATTACAAAATTTTGCAAAGTAAAGTGAATTTGTGAGAATTTTTCATTCTTGAGATGATTTTATTTCATGTTTTCACATCCGTCCTCTTTATGGCTGTATAGTTCCCATTTCTTCTGCTAAGTTTACTGGATTTTGCACATACTATCGTGTATAATATTTTTATTCAAGCACGTTTGTCAATGGCTGCTTAATCTATCATATGTAAAGGAGAATACAAGTTATGGCAAAGGATTATTTGACAGAGTTCCTTCCTGATTTGGAAGAGTTTAGAGAAATGACTGCGAAATTTCATAACAAGGAGATTTCTGTCCCTGAATACAAAGGATTTTCCGGAGGGTTCGGAAGCTATGCCGAGCGCGGAGGCAATACGCACATGCTCCGGCTGCGCATGGCGGGCGGCCGTCTCACCAAGGATCGCTTAAAGTTTATTGTGGACGCCAGCAAAAAATACAACCTTGAACTACTGAAAATTACAACCTGCCAGTCCATTCAGATACACCACCTGAAAGCTGATGACCTGTGTGATCTTATGAAAGAGGCATGGCAGGCGGGAATGATTTCCAGAGGCGGCGGCGGTGATTTCCCGCGAAACGTTATAGCCTCCCCGTTGTCCGGCGTACAGACGGACGAGTATTTTGATGTCATGCCCTATGCCGAGGCCGCCGGAGAATATCTCATGCAATTTATCAAGGCAGTGAAATTTCCGCGGAAATTAAAGGTCTGTTTCTCGAGCTCACCGGCCAATGAACCACACGCCACCTTCCGTGATCTGGGCTTTGTGGCGACGCCTGAGGGAACCTTTGACGTCTATGCCGCCGGAGGGCTTGGCAACAAACCGGCTCTTGGCGCCTGTGTCTCGAAAAATATTTCACCGGATAAGATTCTCTATTACATCAAGGCGATGGTCAATACCTTCGTCACCCACGGCAATTACGAGAACAGGGGACGCGCACGAACACGTTTTATGCAGGACACTCTTGGAACCGAAGGATTCATCAAAGCCTACAACGAAAAGCTGAAAGAAGTATTCGCAGACGAATCGCTTGACCTTTCCGTGAGCACATCCGAAATCTCTAAACGCGGAGAGCAAGAGACTATTACCGACAGACGTATTACCGACCAGAAGCAGGACGGACTTTACGCCGTATTTTACCAGCCGGCCGGAGGCGTACTCACCCCTGCAAAGGCGGCGCAATTATATGATCTGATTCAGGATATGAATGAAGTCGAAATTCGTCTTACACCGACGGAAGGTCTTTATATCATTAACTGTAATGCCAATGAAGCAAAGCGGCTCCTTGATGCAACGGCGGACGGCGCCAACACCCTTTTTGAGACTTCCGTCGCCTGTATCGGCGCTTCTGTCTGCCAGGTTGGAATCGGCGACTCTCAGGCAATGCTTGCCGCCTGCTTAGAGGCTGTTGGCAAAGAAAATTTCGCAGACGGCGTACTCCCTCAGATCCATATATCGGGATGCCCTTCCTCATGCGCCGCACACCAGACAGCTGCACTTGGATTTCGCGGCGGCATAAAGCAGACGCCCGACGGACCGAAACCGGCATTTGCAATTTTTGAAGGCGGCTGCGACCGGCAAAGCAGAGAGGTAATCGCAGAGACAGGAAAGACCATCACGGTTGAGGAAATTCCGCTCTTTCTCGTTGAGCTCGGAAAAACAATCGCCGCCGATAACACAACCTATGACAAATGGATTTTAAATAACCACGATAAGCTAGAATCGCTGATCACAAAATATACAGCATAATACTAATGTGCCAAGGGGCTGTCGCTTTACCAGGCGATAGCCCCTTATTGTGCAAAACGCACAAACAATTCCATATTTATTTGTGATAATTGTCAATTTAATATATTGACGATTGCGGCTAACTTGAGTATAATGCAATCATGTTTATAAACAGCGAACAATTTAATATCTTATGAGCAAAGCAGGTGAAAGCCTGTGACGCAAAGCTATA
>CANOCV010000089.1 GCA_947564465.1 uncultured Roseburia sp.
TTCTCAATATCCCATTTTTTCATTTCACATTGTTGAGGATAAACAAGTAAGGAATTATAACTTACTTCTTTATATACTTCCACACCATGCTCTAATATATTTTTCAAATCATATATCTTCTTATCTAATTCAGTTTTTACAACTTTTATTTCATCATTAATTATAACCCCTTTTTTTGCCTTTGTAGCTCCAATTAAATTATGTTCTATTTTATTAATCTTCTCTTGTATAACTTCTGTTTGAAGAAGTTTAGTCATGCTATCTTTCCTTGTAGCAATATTATTTTTTAAAAAATGAACTGATTCTGCCTGAGAAACGTAATAATAAACATTAAAGTGCTCTTTTATATAACTTATGTTATCAAATGCCGAAATATCATCCTCCCATTTTATACTTTTCATTAAGAAATCATCAAATTTATTTGTATCAATGGTTCCTTCAACATAAGTAAATTTAATTGCTGTATCAATGGTTAACTTCGTAAGATTATTGTCTATCTCCGTAATAATAGTTAGCTTTTTTTTCGTTGAATCTATCAATGACAATATCAAGTATCCGCATTCATCCGACGTGTTTAATAAAATATTCTTTCCTAAGTTTGTCCTGCCATCTTCAATCTCTGAATTCAGACGTGTTATTCTTTTTGTAAAAATCAATTCAATGGCATCAAAAAATGTTGTTTTTCCAAATCCATTGGGTCCAGATAAAATGGTAGGATTCGCATCCTGCAAAAAATAAAACTCATAAAATTTTTTCTTATCAAAACACTTAAAGTTTCGTACTTTTAAGCTCTCAATTTTATAACTCATTATTTTACCCCTTTCATCAATTTCTGGATTTCTTTATCTAAATCCTCCTCACTAATTACAAAATTATTTTCTAAGAGAAGTATATCTTCAATATTATATTCATTATTATCCAAAAAACTATGGTAACTGATTAAATCTATATTCAAATTGCGCTCTATCTGTATTTCTATTGGGTCAGGTGCTAATTCCGTCTTAAATTTGTACTGTAAAAAAGGAATTTTAGAAAACATACGAACCACCAAACCATATGTACTATTCAAATCTTTTCCTTCTACTAATTCAAAATAATTATCCTCATTATCTACAATTTGACATAATGCATCTATTAATGACCTATCGCCATATTGAGATAAAGCTAAATTCAATTGTTCCGTTTGTTTCTGTGTATAAGGTAAAACATATCTCTTAAAGTAATTAGGAGATTCTTCTATTGAATACACTACGTTTCTATAATTATTTATTTTTTCTATATCTTTAAATAGTAATAAATAAATTGCTGATATATTCTTATCTACCTGACTAGCTTCCTTTATATCATCAAAAGATTCAATTATTCTTTGCTTCAACGAAACACCATTAGAAGTCACTCTTTTAGAATATTCATTTTCTAATTGTTCTAATGCATTTATTACTTTTTCTTCGTCGTCCTCAAACCCCCTACAATCTATGGTGTTAACAAGAAAATAATTAGCAATTTTAGCGGATTTGTGCTTATAGAATTCTATTTTTTCATTACCAATACCAGAAATCTTAATATAATTGTATGAGTTAAATATTTTATTAATCAAATCATTCATGATTGTTCAACTCCTCCTCCGCTACATCTTTACTTATTATTCTGATAATTTTTGACTTATTGCAATTAATTTTTTGACGTTCAATCGAATCTGACGTTATATCCGCGATTTCATTTAATTCTTCTGAACCCATAACATTAAAATTAATTTGATTGTATCTATAATCTGACTTATTTAATCTGTCAGTAATTAGGACATCACTTTCATAAATAAGAAATTTGTCTTTATGATTTTCATGTAATTCTTTCTTCAATTGGTCTTCAAAATCTTCAATATATTCATTTTCATCTATAGTCAATCGATAAATTTCCTCATCCTTTTTTGCTAAAATAACATTCGAATCACAATATCTTAAGCATTCTATCCTCTTCAATAGTGTTATAAATAAATTATTAATCACACTACCTCTTGGTAAATTATTTTTTGGTGTTCTTAAGAGTAACTTGTATAAAAAATCCTTTTTGTCTCTGTAACTTTTATTATCAATCTCCATCATCTGACGATATAAATTACACTCATTAGTAGTTTTACAAATTTCACATTCACTAAAAATACAATCTGTTCGAATGCTATTTGGATATTTTTTAAATGTATCTTTTATCAACTGAAGTAGCTCATAATACATATATTCTGTAGTATTACTTTCAGCTTTATAATCCTTTACTATTAAATCGAATAGTTTTAAAAATGATATTTTACATGAATTCTTTTTACTTTGTGTATTGTGCTCCCTAATGACCTTTTTTATGAAAAGAACCAACTCATCATAAACAAATTGATAGTATATCTCATCATAGTATATGCTCCCCTCTGGATTAATCTTCTTTAATATTTTTTCAATAATCTTACATGAATTTTCTATAACCTCTGCAGATGTTGTAAATCGTTTATCATATATCTTCCACATATCTGAATCGCATTTTCCCTGTAATTTATCTCTACACAAAGATAACTCTGGTACCACTTTCTGAATCACTTTGATAACATTTTGCTTTTCTTTATTACCATCACAGACAAAATCTAATATTTTATGTATAGAGCCTTTAGGTGCATTGGCAGTAATATTACTGGTTACTATATATTTTCTTTCTGTTTGTTTATATAATACATCGCTCTTTTTTATTTCTTTCCCACATGAAGTTTCCAATTTCTTTATCTCATCACTAAATTCTTTCTTTGTTTTAACCTCTTTATTTAATTCGGTTATAAGCTTTTCAATATGTTTTACAGTTTTATCAACAAAATCAAATGAAATAGAGGCTTGCGGAATAATATGAAAATATGCATTTTCAGCTTCATACTGCAATGCAGATAATATAAAACATGCTTTATCACTATCACATAAATCTATCTTTCCAGCCTTTACCTGATGCAAACTAACATAATTACCATCCTTAATAATTGAAAAATCTTCTTCACCCTCAATACCTAATTTATATAAATTTATTTCTTCCCTATTTCCCAATTCAATTTCATGCCATATATGTTTTAACACAATAAACAAAGCTATATGCCCTTGATACTCAAACCCTTCCCAAGGTGGAATAGCACTAAAAGGTGATATTATCTTTATCATTTTCTCTCCCCCTCCCGTATATTTACAACATCTACCAATTCTAAACTACTATCAAATCATACGAAAATGTTCCAACGCTTCCCTTATAGCCGCTTCTTTCTCTGCCGGACATTTCGGCTGTCTGGAATTTTCCGATTTTGGCAGATTATAGTTCACTCTCTCAATAATTCCGCATTTTTCTTTTACCTGTGCGATATATAAGCTGCTGACTTTCAACCCCGTATGCTCCAACACATAATCCTTGATTTCCTCGTAGGTTGCCTTGCTCTCCGCAGCCGTCAAATCAAGCTCGTCCATCTGAAGCTCTACCTCGATATGTTGGTCTGTATGAAGTTTGGACAATAAACATACCGTCTCTATATCATCCGTAAACGGAAACATATCTACCGGCTGACATTTCACCGGCCGATACCCCTTTTTCTGAAAATACCGCAGATCCCTTGTAAGCGTCTGAGGATTGCATGAAATATAAACCACGCGTTTCGGCGCCAGATGCGCAACATCATCTATAAACGCTTCCGTACTTCCGGTGCGCGGCGGGTCCATAAATACGACATCCGTTCTCTCCCCCGTCTCTGCAAGCTCATTCATAAATTCACCGGCGTCACGGTTATAAAATATAATGTTTTTCGTCCGGTTGCGTTTTGCATTTATCACCGCATCACGAACCGCCGACGCATTCAGCTCCACACCGATAACCTCTTTTGCCCTCTCCGCAGCCGCAATGCCGATTGTTCCGATTCCGCAATATGCGTCAATCACCCTCTCCTTTCCGGTCAGTGCGGCATATTCCAGCGCCTTTTTGTATAGTGTCTCCGTCTGAACGGAATTAACCTGATAAAAAGAGGAAGGAGAAATGCGAAATACCTTTCCGCACAGCGTATCCTCAATATATCCCCTTCCGTATAATGTAATATTTCGGCTTCCGAGCACCATACTTGTGCGCCTGTCATTGACGTTTAATATCACCGTTGTAATTTCGGGATGCAGCTTTCTCAGTGCCTTTACAAAATTATTTTTCGACGGCAGAACCGGAGAAGCCAAAACCAGCACAACCATAACTTCGCCGCTCACATGCCCGGTGCGAACCATGACATGACGCAAAAGCCCATATCCGCTGTCCTCGTCATATACCTTAATCTTAAAGGAAGGCAAAAGTCCCTTTATATCCCTGATAATCGCGTCGGCACGGACATCTTCAATCCGACACTCCAAAATATCCACAACCTCATGCGTCCCTTCCTTGTAAATGCCGGAAATAATTTTCCCCTTTTTGGTCCTTTGAAATGCCGCGTTCACCTTATTCCTGTAATGACAGGGATTCTCCATGCCGATTATCTTCTCTGCTTTCACAATGTCGCCAAGCAGTTCTTTCACTCTCTTGTGTTTCTTTTTCAGCTGCCGCTCATACGACATGCCCTGATACTGGCAGCCTCCGCACTTTTTTGCATAGACGCAGACATCTGAATTTCTCTCCTTATTCTCCATGAAATACTATACCTTTCTAAAATCTAACTTAAAGTATACACTTTTTTTGCAGAGAATACGACGTATATTTTTACTTTTTCTCAAAATAATGTTACACTAAAATAACAGTTTCATTCGAAGGAGGATTTTCGATGATTACAATTTCCCTATGCATGATTGTAAAAAATGAAGAGGCTGTGCTCGCCCGATGCCTGGACTCTATCGCAGATCTGGTAGACGAAATTATTATTGTGGATACCGGCTCCACCGACGCCACAAAAGAAATTGCTGCGGAATACACCAGCCTGATTTATGACTTTCCCTGGAATTTTGATTTCTCCGAAGCAAGGAACTTCTCTTTTTCCAAGGCATCCATGGAATATATCTATGCTGCGGATGCAGACGAGGTTCTTGAAGGTATCAACCGGGAACGTTTTCTGTTCCTAAAACAAACCCTGCTCACCGAAATCGAAATTGTTCAGATGAAGTATGTCACCAAAAACCAATTTAATACCGTGCTCAACTTCCGGGATGAATATCGTCCCAAGCTGTTTAGACGGCTCCGCAGCTTTACCTGGATCGACCCCATCCACGAAACGGTCCGTCTGGACCCTGTTGTATTTGACAGTGACATTGAGATTACACATTTGCCGCAGAGCCTCCACAGCAAACGCGACTTTCAGGGATTCCAACGGGCCTGGAATAAGGACGGACGGCTCTCCACAAAGCTGCACCGTATGTATGCTAAAGAACTGCTTATGACCGGAGATATATCTGACTTTTCGGACGCGCTCCCCGTTTTCCTCCATACCGTCACGGATCCCGCGACAGACGCTGACAGTATGAGAGAGGGGGTATGCATCCTTGCACATTTTTACAGAATCTCAGAAAACACAAGCGAATTCTTCAAGTATGCCCTAAAAGAAATTGCCGTCAATCCCTGCTCGGAAATCTGCTATGAGCTGGGAGAGTTTTACCTTACAGCCAGTGACTACAACGAAGCCGTTATCTGGTATTACAACGCTGTCTACGAAACTTCTCCTATTTTAAATGTCCATTTCCATGGAGACACTGCTCTGTTACGGCTGGCCGAATGCTATGAAGCATTATCCGCCAAAGAAGAAGAGAGACAAATGCAAAAAGAATATCTGAACAAAGCCAACGAATACAGGACGCTTTCAGCACAATGGGAGCTTCCTTCTGACGATATGCCTACTTGACCGAAACGCCCGTAAGTGTTAGTATGAAAACAGTTTTACAGACTTATTTTGAAAAAATTTTAGGAGGTTTTATCATGGATTTTTCCGCAGAATACAAACAAAAGCTGGTTTCCGCAGACGAAGCCGTAAAAGTTATTCAATCCGGCGACTGGGTAGATTACGGCTGGTGCACCGGTACACCGGATGCATTGGATAAAGCTCTTGCAAAACGTACCGATGAATTAAAAGATGTCAAGCTCCGCGGCGGCATCATCCTAAAGCCGCTGACAGTTTTCGAGAGAGAAGATGCAGGAGAACATTTTACCTGGAATTCATGGCATATGTCAGGAATTGAAAGAAAATATATCAGCCGCGGATTCGCCTATTACGCGCCGATCCGCTACTCCGAATTACCTAGATATTACAGAGACTCCTCCACACCGGACGATGTGGCAATGTTTCAGGTCGCTCCGATGGACAAGCACGGATACTTCAATTTCGGACCGAACGCATCCCACATGACGGCTGTCTGCGAGACATCCAAAAAGATTATCGTAGAGGTCAATAAAAATATGCCGCGCTGCCTGGGTGGTTTTGAAAACGGCATTCACATTTCCGACGTTGATTTTATCGTAGAAGGAGATAACCCGGCAATCGGTGAGTTGGGCGCGGGCGCCCCTGCCACCGACGTTGACAAAGCCGTTGCAAAGCTGATTGTAGAAGAAATCCCGAACGGCGCCTGCTTACAGCTCGGTATCGGCGGCATGCCAAACACCGTCGGTTCCATGATCGCGGAATCCGATTTAAAGGATCTGGGCGTTCACACGGAAATGTATGTAGACGCATTCGTGGACATTGCAAAATCAGGAAAAATCAACGGCTCCAAAAAGAGCATTGACCGCTTCCGTCAGGCGTATGCGTTTGGCGCCGGAACCAAGAAATTATATGACTATTTAGACGAGAATCCGGAGCTTATGAGCGCACCTGTCAGCTACACCAACGATATCCGCTCCATCTCCGCATTAGATAACTTTATTTCCATCAACAATGCGGTAGATATTGATTTATTCGGTCAGGTCAATTCCGAATCTGCCGGAACCAAGCACATCAGCGGTGCCGGCGGACAATTAGACTTTGTGCTAGGCGCATACCTCTCCAACGGCGGAAAGAGCTTCATCTGCTGCTCTTCCACATTTACCGACAAAGAGGGCAATTTAAAATCAAGAATCCTGCCGACATTAAATCCGGGCTCCATTGTCACCGACACAAGGGCAAATGTCCACTATGTCGTAACAGAGTATGGAAAGGTAAACCTCAAGGGGCTCTCAGCATGGCAGAAATGCGAAGCGTTGAT
Organism: uncultured Roseburia sp.; assembly: GCA_947564465.1. Lineage (GTDB taxonomy): Bacteria > Bacillota > Clostridia > Lachnospirales > Lachnospiraceae > Roseburia_C. Next base: position 7,203 of record CANOCV010000089.1, read on the forward strand.
TTCCATCGCTCACCCGCAATTCCGCGACGAACTGATCGCAGAGGCGGAAAAGCTTAAAATCTGGAGAAGAAGCAATAAATAGCTCCCGCAAAACACGAAAAACAAAGAATCCGGCTCTGCCGGATTCCCCGCCTGCGGCGGGCCGCATATGCGGC
>CANOCV010000090.1 GCA_947564465.1 uncultured Roseburia sp.
ACTGCGGCGGAGAGGGAGAATGCCGCATATGCGGCCCGCCGCAGGCGGAGAATCCGGTAGAGCCGGATTCTTTGTTCTATCATAAGAAAGACTTCGTCGCTGTGAAGTGTGAAAGTCTATGACTTTCTTATGATATAAAAGCCCTCCGGGCAGGATCGCACTGCGGCGGAGAGGGAGAATGCCGCATATGCGGCCCGCCGCAGGCGGAGAATCCTGCAAAGCAGGATTCTTTGTTCTAATACATGTAAGGAGAATGGAATGAAGCTTAAAACAAGGCTTATTATATCATTTTGTATTATTATATTTGTGCCGGTGATGCTGATGGGTATCGTGCTGTATGGATTTTCGCATTTTCAGCTGAAGGAAATTGAGCAAACCTATGGAGTTGGTGAGAACAGCGACTATACGTATTTGACGAATTCGGCGCAGCTTTTGAGCAAATATACGAAGGAAATCTGCTCCGGTCTTTTGAAGGTGGCAAAGGAGGATCCTGCACGGCTTGAAGATTTCAATTTTCTGGAGGAGATGAATGCGAAGCTGGCGGAAAAGTATTCCTACCTGATTGTCCGAAAGGGAGAGTCCGTCGTTTTTAAAGGAGGCGGAGAAAATAACCGGCTTACGGATAAGCTGCCGGATTACGGGGAGGGAGATTTAAATCCCGAATCCCGCTATTTTTTGAACGGGGATATACAATCTCTTGTCAAGCAGATTGATTTTCGGTATTCGGATGATACGCCGGGATCAATGTTTGTTGTCACGGCGATTTCCGGTCTTTTGCCGGAGATGAAGGAGCTGCTTTTGGATGTAGTGGTGTCGGTAATTCTGGTACTGGTTTTGACGGGCGCAATGCTGACGATATGGATTTACAAGGGGATTATAGGACCGATCAAGAAGCTTGAGATGGCGACCTGGAATATCAAGGAGGGGAATCTTGATTTTGTGGTGGAGGCGGAGAATCACGATGAAATCGGGGATCTCTGTGAGAATTTTGAGCGAATGCGAAAGCGGCTGAAAGAGTCAACGGAGGAGAAGATCGAGAATGAGAGGGAGAACCGGGCGCTCATCAGCAATATTGCGCATGATCTGAAGACGCCTATCACGGCGGTGAAAGGATACGCGGAGGGACTTTTGGACGGTGTCGCAACGACGCCGGAGAAGATGGATAAATATATAAGAACGATATATAATAAGGCAAATGAAATGGATATGTTGATCAATGAGTTAACCCTCTATTCGAAGATTGATACGAACCGTATTCCCTATAACTTTAATAAAATTAATGTGAAGGAATATTTTGAGGACTGCATAGAGGATATTGGTCTGGATCTTGAGGCGAAAAATATCGGGCTTTCTTATTTTAATTATGCGGATGATAATGTAGTGATTATTGCGGATCCTGAGCAGTTAAAGCGTGTGATACACAATATTATCGGCAATTCTATTAAGTATCTGGATAAAGAGAAGGGATTTATTAATATTCGTATAAAAGATGTGGGAGACTTTATACAAGTTGAGATGGAGGACAACGGGAAGGGGATTACGGCTAAGGATCTGCCGTATATTTTTGACCGCTTTTACCGTGCGGATTCGTCGCGCAATTCAGCGACCGGGGGGAGCGGAATCGGACTTTCGATTGTGAAGAAGATTATTGAAGACCACGGCGGTAAAATCTGGGCGACGAGCAAGGAGTCTACCGGTACGATTATGTATTTTGTTCTTAGGAAATATCAGGAGGTAGTGAATGAGTAAGGTATTAATTATTGAAGACGAGGTTGCAATTGCAGAGCTGGAGAAGGATTATCTGGAGCTGAGCGGATTTGAGGTAGAGATAGAGAACACGGGCGATGTGGGACTGGAGCGGGCGCTTAAGGAAGAGTTTGATATGTTTATTTTGGATCTGATGCTGCCGGGGGTGGACGGATTTGAAATCTGCAAAAAAATACGTGAGGTGAAAAATACGCCTATTTTGATGGTGTCCGCCAAAAAGGATGATATAGATAAGATTCGGGGGCTTGGGCTTGGTGCGGACGATTACATTACAAAGCCGTTTTCTCCGAGCGAGCTTGTGGCAAGGGTGAAAGCGCATCTGGCCAGATATGAGCGGTTGATAGGCAGTAATATGGCGGAGAATGATACAATTGAAATACGCGGAATCAAGATAGATAAGACGGCGAGACGCGTATGGGTGAATGATGAGGAGAAGCCGTTTACGACAAAGGAATTTGATTTGCTGGTATTTCTTGCACAAAATCCGAATCATGTGTTTACCAAGGAAGAGCTGTTTAAGGAAATATGGGATATGGAGTCGATCGGGGATATTGCAACCGTAACGGTGCATATCAAAAAGCTTCGTGAGAAGATTGAGATGAACACGGCAAAGCCTCAGTATATAGAGACGATATGGGGAGTCGGTTACCGGTTCAGGTTATAGAGCGGAGGAATGGAGTGAATATCGAAGAAGCGATTATTTATGAGGATAAGGACATTTTGGTTTTAAATAAGCCGGCGGGTCTTGCAGTACAGACGAAGCGTATCAGTGAACCGGATCTGGAGAGTCTGCTTAGAGGTTACCTGGCGGGGAAGGGGGAGGAGCCGTATATCGGCATTATCCATCGGCTTGACCAGCCGGTAGAGGGAGTATTGGTATTTGCGAAGACGAGAGAGGCGGCGGCCGGGCTAAACAGACAGATTCAGCAGAATAAGTTTCAAAAGTATTACTATGCAGTTGTGTGGAACGGTCCTTTTGAGGAGAGAGGAAGCCTGACGGATTATATAAGAAAGGATGGCAGGACGAATACGTCCGCGGTCTGTGGCAGAGACGAGAAGGGAGCAAAGCGGGCAAGCCTTTCTTATGAGGTTGTGGAAAGAGTTGTTGTAGAGAATAAGACCAGGGCATTGATGCGTATTTGCCTTGAGAGCGGGCGCCATCATCAAATACGTGTGCAGATGGCGCATGCAGGCTGTCCTCTTGTGGGTGATTACAAGTACGGCACAGTGGAGTCTGAATCAAAAAAAAGCGAGGGAATAGCGCTCTGTGCGTATCGGCTTGTGTTTGCGCATCCAAGAACCGGTGAGAAGCACGATTATGCCATAGAGCCAACGGGCAGCGCATTCCGTGTTTTTATGAAAAATAAGGAAATTTTGGGAACTTAAAAGGTAAAAGTATACAGGATAAGAAATTTGGCATGCGGTTATACTTTTTTTATGAAAATGAAAATAGAAAAGCCGTGGTCGGATGTACTTTTTTTTATGGGAATTACTGTTGCGGTGTATATAGGGGTGAGGTTTTTCCTGCCGCTTGTATATCCCTTTTTGTGTGCACTTTTTTTTGCGTCCTTGCTTCATCCGATTGTAAATAAAATTCAAAATAAAATAAAGATCCCCAGGGGATTGATAAGTTTTGTCGTTGTGACGCTCGCTGTGCTGATGATTGGTGTGCCGCTCGTGCTGCTGTTTTTGAAGCTGGTACGAGAGCTGGGCAGTCTGATTGGCAGTTACAAATCTTGGAAAGGAGAGGCTTATGATATTTGGTGCATGTGCTGTGAGCGCGTGGAGCAGCTTAGCGGAATCAAAGCGACAACGTTTGTAGACTGGGGGAGCGGACGGGCGGATTCTCTGATTCAGACCGTACAGGAGAAGGTGACGCCGGTTTTGATGAAGTGTTCTATTGACGGGTTAAAGGGAATCGCAGGATTTTTTTGGAGATTTTTGGTGGCTATGGTTGCCACCGTGTTAATTTTAAATGATTATCCTAATCTGCGCAGACGGTTCTTTGGAACAACGCCCGGAAAGATTGTAAGGCGCCTTGGGAAGGAGACGATGCATGCAGGCGGTTCGTATCTGAAAGCCCAGCTTATTATACTGGCAATTGTGAGCACAATCTGTGTGATCGGTCTGTTTTTTACAGGAAATAAATATGCGCTTACGGCAGGTATCGGAATCGGACTCTGCGATGCACTTCCGTTTTTGGGGACGGGGACGGTATTTGTACCCTGGCTATTGCTGAAATTAATTCAGGGTAAGTATATTTTGGCCGTTGTTTATGGTTTACTCTATATTATCTGTAATATTGTAAGGGAGTTCCTTGAACCAAAGCTTGTCGGGAAGGAGTTGGGCATACATCCGTTGGCGGTAATATTCAGTATTTATGTTGGGATGTGCGTATATGGCGGCGCCGGAATTATATTGGGGCCTTTGTCGGGATTATTGATCTGGGAGCTGTACCGGATTCGCAGAGAGAGCGGACTTGCAGAGCAACAGGGAACAAGTAGTGGATTATGAGCCTCAAATCCGTTATAATGTTATTATCGGTTACTATAATAATATCATAAAAGAGAGAGGAAAAGGTATGAAGAAAGAGCAGAGACGATGGTTGGAAGTGGGGGTCCTTCTGTTAGTGCTTACCGTGTGTATTGTCGTTTGGAGAGTTGGATACGGAAAGACCGGAGAACAGCAGGGTACAGAAGTAAGTGAACAGACAGAAGTGAATAATGATGAGCCCGCAAAGCTTGACAAAAGTCTTTATATGGATGCGGGGAAGGATACGGAGGAACGCGTGGCGGCTCTTTTGTCTCAGATGACGACAGAGGAGAAGGTGGCGCAGATGATTCAGCCGGAGCAGAGTGCAATCAGTTATTCCGATATTACAAAGTACGGTATCGGATCGGTATTAAGCGGCGGCGGTTCGGCGCCTGCCAGCGGAAACACGGCCCAGGACTGGCAGACGCATATCAATCAGATAAAGCAGGCGGCGCTTGAGAGCAGGCTTGGTATTCCGGTTTTGTACGGTGTAGATGCGGTGCATGGACACAACAATGTCTACGGAGCAACCATTTATCCGCATAATATCGGTTTGGGGTGTGCGAATGACGAGGATCTGATGGAGCGGATCGGAGAGGCGGTTGCGAGTGAAGTCCGCGCGACAGGAATCCAGTGGACGTTTGCGCCTACACTTGGAAATGCAAGGAATGAGCTTTGGGGCAGAACTTATGAGTGTTTTGGGGAGGATGCCGAATTGGTTGCGAAGCTTGGCGGCGCTTTTGTGAGAGGGGTGCAGGGAACTGTCGGCAGTGAGGAATATCTTGATAATACACGGGTGCTGGCAACGGCAAAGCACTACATAGGAGAAGGCTATACCCTGGGCGGAATCAATCAGGGAGATGTAGTCATGCCGGATGAGGAATTTGAGACCTTGCTGCGCGAGGAGCTTTTGGCTCCTTACAGGGAAGCGATTGAAGCGGGGGTGAGAACCGTTATGGTATCGTTCAGTGGCGTCAACGGACTGAAATGCCATGAGGATAAATATTTGATTACCGATGTATTGAAGGGAGATTTGGGATTCACGGGACTTGTGGTCAGTGATTATAACGGTGTTCAGCAGGTGACCGGAAACAGCTACAAAGAAAAGATTGCGAACGGAATCAATGCGGGGATTGATTTGTTTATGGAGCCAAATTCCTGGCAGGAATTTATAGCGGAGACACTCTCTCTGATAGAGGAGGGGGATGTGAGCATGGAGCGGATTGACGACGCTGTAAGCCGGATTCTGCGCGTGAAGTTTGAGGCCGGATTGTTTGAGGAGGAAATCGGGCAGGAATCGGAACTGATGGAGGCGTTCGGGGGAGAAGAGCATCGTACGCTCGCAAGAGAGGCAGTGGCAAAATCGCTGGTATTGTTAAAAAATGATACCATAGGCGAAAAAACGGCGATGGAAGTTTTGGCGGAGAGCAAGAATATTTTAGTTGCCGGCGGCAAGGCGGATGATATTGGCGCCCAGTGTGGCGGTTGGACAATCAGCTGGCAGGGCTCTACGGGGGATATCACTGAGGGTACGACGATATTGGAAGGACTCGAGCAGGCAGTCGGTGATGATGTGACGATTGATTACAGCGCAGCCGGTGAAGTGGATGCAAAGCATGATGCGGTGATTGTTGTGGTAGGTGAGAATCCGTACGCAGAGAGCAGCGGAGACAGGAGCACGACGAATCTGACAATTACGGGAACGGACAAACAGGTATTGCAGACGATAAAAGAGACGGCTGCAGCGGCAGGCAATGAAGATGTACCGATTATTGCCGTACTGGTGAGCGGCAGGGCAATTACGATTGCGGATCAGATTGATGATTTTGATGCACTGGTAATGGCGTGGCTGCCGGGTACGGAAGGTGCAGGTGTCGCGGATGTTCTGCTTGGAGAGCAGGAGTTTACAGGAACGCTGACGTATACATGGACTTGGTATGCATCTGATATTGAGGGTAAGTTTGAAGCTGAGAATGAGGATAAAATTTTATTTAAGAAGGGAAGCGGACTTAAAAAAGACGGCAGCAGCATAACAGACAGCGGCACAAAGATGACCGGGGAGAAGCCGACGCAGAGCGAGGATGAAATGGCGGCGTCTGCGGGGAACGGAATTGACCTTGCATCCGTGGGATACGTGCTGGAGGCAGAAAACTTTACGTCAGACTCCTATCTTGTAAAGACCGGGAATGCGAACAACATCAGTTATGTAGATAACTGGGGAACAGAGTGGGCGAATGCCAAGTGGGACGTGTGGGTTCCAAAGGAAGGAAGTTACCGGCTTCACTTTAAGATAGCGGCTGCGAAGGATAGCAGTACGGTGGCGATTTATTATGCCTCTCCGACAATTGAGGATGACGGAAATGCGAACCGTACGGTTGTGCCGATGAAAGCTACAAAGGATCTGAATGATTATCAGGATGTTACGTTAGATGTCGTGCTGGATAAGGGCAGTTATCAGTTTAAGCTTATGACGGACACCACGGATGGCGCCGATTTCAGGCTTGATAATATTGAATTTGAATATCTGGATTAAAATATTTGAGACATGTAAAAAGAAGCTGTTCGGTCGGAACAGCTTCTTTTTTATATCATAGGAAATACTTTGTTGCTGTGAAGCACTAAAGTATTTCCTATGATATAAAAGCTTATGCGCACTCGCATTAGAGGAAGATATTGCTATGTAATGGCCCTAAGGAATCCCCCAGGCAAGCCTGGTACCCCTTAGGACAAATCCGCGCGCGGAACAAAAGCTGCGCATTGAAAGTTGTTAATCCGCGAGGGTGTGCGAAGCGCACTTTTGTTATATCATAGGAAAGACCTTGTTACTGTGAAGTGTTAAAGTCTATAACTTTCCTATGATATAAAAAGCCCT
>CANOCV010000091.1 GCA_947564465.1 uncultured Roseburia sp.
AAGCGCCTGCAAAGAAACTGGCAACGTATAAGCAGGTATTAAAGAAAGTCGGATTCTCCGGCAAAAATCAGAAAGTGAAATAACAAGAAACAAATTGACGAAATGACCGGATTTATTCTGGTCGTTTTTTCATTTATTGATTTTTTCCAAAAATAAATGTGATATTATTTCATTCCCAAACGTTCTTATAATGAAAGGCCTTTTAATATGTAGGATAGGAGGGATGACTTGGAGGATAAAGAATATGACCGGATTGTTCATCTGTATTTGGATTCCATATACCGGATTGCCTTAAGCTGCTGTAAAAATCCGTATGATGCCGAGGATGTGGTTCAAAATACATTTCTGAAATATCTAAACTATGAAAAAGAATTTAAGGATGATGAACATATCCGAAAATGGCTGATACGTGTTGCAATTAACGAGAGCAACTCTATGTGGCGCTCCTTCTGGCGAAAAAATGTTACGTCTCTGGAAGAAACAACCGCAGAACCGGCATTCTCCACTCCGGAGCGCAGCGAATTATTTTATACGGTACAAAAACTGCCGCTAAAGTACCGGGAAGTCATACATTTATATTATTATGAAGAATACAGTATTCGGGAAATATCAGAAATTCTCCAGATTTCGGAAACTTCCATTCAAACCCGCCTTATGCGGGCGCGCAGCAAACTGAAACAACAACTAAAGGAGGCGTGGAAATGAATCATGAAACCCAAAACAGAAAATACTATCAGGATACTTTTGATGAGATACATGCTTCTGATCATTTATTGAGAAAGGTGGAAAGTATGAAACAGACAAAAAACAATAAAATAATAAGACGGGCCTTTAAACTCGGATATGCCGCCGCGGCAGTGGCTGTTATTCTAATTTCAAGCAATGCGATCATCTATGCCGCTACCGGAAACACCTGGATTGAAAAAGTATTCGTCACGCTTAACGGCCAAAAGCAGGAAGTGGAAATGACAAAATCCGTAGATACAGACGGAAATGAAGTTCTTACCGCCACCTTCGATGTCGATGATACCGAAGATATCACAATTGTCCATAACGAAGACACAGCCCCTTCTTCCCAAACTTCAACGGATACCCCTGATATACCGGCAAGCATCATAACCGAGGGGGATAAAGTATATTTAAAAGCCGCCGAAAAATTAATTGATATCACGGAAGATATCAAAGACGGAAGCTGCAAGGGCGTTTTCGAACAGGAAGAAACGACTTATCAATACGAAATAACAGGAACGCCTGAAGTGTATGATATTTCCATTTCTACCCTTGAATAAGCGTTCGATAACACATATCGGCTTCCATACCCGGCCATAAGAGCCGGAACCAAAATGTGCCGCACTCACGATTTCTCAATCGTCAGTGCGGCAGTCCCGTTTCATCCCTGCGCCTCGTTCGGCTTTAATTCACGTTTCTTTCCAAACAGCTTTCCCTTCTTGTCCTTCCTTTTATGCATACTGCGAATTGCCTCATCCAGCTTTCGATAGCGCTCTTCCTCCTGCTCGTCCGCCTCACGCATCAGATAATTCATTTCCTTTAAAACACGCTCGCCAACCTGTTCTCCTACTTCCTTGCCAAGCGCACCGTTATTTTCATTAATTGCCTGCTTCACAATTTGGGTCATCATGTCCTGAAACTGATCCAATTTCGTCTGACCCTGATATGTATTGCTTGCAATCCCCGCCGAGCTCTGCTGCATATATGCCTGCCGTGTCGTCTGAATCTGCGTCTGCTGCGGCACGGCTCCCGGCTGCATCTGTGTTTCCTGAAAAACATTCTGCATCTGTACCTGTCCTCCCTGCTGTACTATTCTCTCTGTCTGCATTGGCATCTCCTGTCTCATCCCCCCTCCCATCTGTACTCCCCGCGGCATACCATGAGACTGATTCTGGATTCTGGCGTTTAGCTGCTCCGGCGGTATTTGCCCGACATCTATCCCCTCGACATTTTCATTGTGCAGAATCATCTTGATTGCCTTAAGCTGGTATCCCAGTTCCTTCAGTTCTTTTATCTTCAAAAATTCATTAATATTTTCTTTGGTATAGTAACGGTGTCCCATTTCATTTCGCGGCACCGTAAGCTCCAGCTCTTCTTCCCAGTAGCGCAGAACATGCGATTCCACATTTACTGCTGCTGCCGCATCACTTATCATATAACGCTGCTTCTCCACCAAATTCCTCCTTTTCTCCTGCTTAAGCAAATTATATACGATATGTGACCGGCCTTGCAACGAATTTTCATCGTGAAAATCTGACACAAAAAAACAGATACAGCCCGTATTTTAACTGTATCTGCACACGTTTATTTTTTTCGGCAGTTTCCACTGCCCCGCTTCGATTCTCTTTTTATTTTTTAAAAAAATAATCTTAAATATATGACGGTTTACTTTTCCATATTCGCAAATTTTGTATATTGCGGCAGCCAGACAAGATTGACGGTTCCAATCGGACCGTTTCTCTGTTTCGCTATAATAATCTCGGCAATATTTTTCATATCCGTATCCTTATTATAGTAATCGTCACGATAAATAAACATAATGACGTCCGCATCCTGCTCAATAGCCCCCGACTCTCTAAGATCCGACATCATCGGCCTCTTGTCCGGTCTCTGCTCTACGGCACGGCTCAGCTGAGACAATGCCACAACCGGCACCTGAAGCTCCCTGGCCAGAGATTTGAGAGAACGCGAAATATCCGATATCTCCTGCTGTCTGGACTCACTGGATTTTCCGCTGCCTGTCATAAGCTGCAGATAATCAATAATAATTAATTTCAGCCCATGCTCTAATTTATATTTCCTGCACTTACTGCGAAGCTCGGAAATAGAAATACCCGGCGTATCGTCAATAATCAAATTTGACCGCCCCACAACGCCCGCTCCCTCAATCAGCTTCTCCCAATCTTCATCCGAAAGATTCCCGCTGCGCAGCGTCTGCGCATCCACTCTGGACTCCAGAGAAAACAATCTGTTCACAAGCTGTTCCTTTGACATCTCCAGAGAAAAAATCGCCGTCGTGATATTACTGCGGAATGCCGCATACTGTGCAATATTTAAGACAAACGCCGTCTTTCCCATAGAAGGTCTTGCCGCAACAAGGATCAGATCCGAAGGCTGCAAGCCGGAAGTTCTGTAATCCAAATCCACAAATCCGGTCGCAATTCCGGTTACATTTCCCTTAAATTTAGAAGCCTGTTCGATCTTATCCAAGGCATTGATCACAACCTGTTTGATCGGAACAAAATCTCCTCCGCCGCGGTTCTGAATCAAATTGAACACACTTTTTTCTGTATCCGCCAGAATATCCTCTAACGGCTCCTTTCCGATATAGCACTGGTTCTCGATTTCCTCCGTTACCTTAATCAGATTCCTTAAGATAGATTTTTCCTTCACAATATTGGCATAATATTTGACGTTTGCGGAAGTCGGCACCGCGGCAACCAGATTACCCACATATTCAAGGCTGCTGATCTCCGGAGGCACATCCTTTTCTTTCAGCTTATTCTGCAGCGTCACCAAATCTACCGGCTCCGCAGCATTAAAAAGCTCCAACATTGCATCGAAAAGTATGCCATACTGCTTATGGTAAAAGTCTTCCGAAATCAAAATCTCACTTGCGGCCACTATCGCATCCTTGTCCATGATCATAGAGCCGATCACCGACTGCTCCGCCTCCAAGCTATTAGGCATAACCCGTTTTATCAGCGCTTCTTCCATAAAACTGCCTCCTGCTATTCTCCGGTCACCTTCACCCTCAAAGTCGTGGTTACTTTTGGATGAAGCTTTATCGAAACCTCATAAACGCCAAGCGCCTTAATTCCGTCCTTTAACTGCATTTTCTTTTTATCAATCTCCACATTCAGCTGATCCTTTGCCGCCGCCGATATCTCCTTTGTAGATACCGAACCAAAGGTTCTTCCGCCTTCTCCCGCCTTAATCTTCACTTCTACGCTTTTATCCTCTAAAAATGCAGCAAGCTCTTTCGCTTTTTCCAGATTCTCCTCCGCCACTTTATCCGCATGCTTATTTTGCAGCTTTAAGTCGTTCAGATTTTTTCCATTGGCTTCTACCGCCTTATGCTTCGGAATCAATACGTTTCTCGCATACGCGTCGCTTGCCTCTACAACCTGTCCCTTTTTGCCCAATGTCTTAATATCTTCCAATAAGATTACTTTCATAATTTGATATCTCCTTCCTCTAACATCTCATCCAATGTACTGCGGATGATTCTCTTAGCCTGCTCTATCGTGCAGTCCTTCAGCTGGCACCCGGCCATATTCAGATGACCGCCGCCGCCCAACCGCTCCATAATCAGCTGCACATTTATCTCATCAATGGAACGTGAACTTACATAAATCTTATCCCCATACTCTGTCAGAACAAAAGACGCCTTAATTCCCACTATATTCAAAAGCTCATTCGCAGCCTGAGCCCCCACAATGGTCGGACTTGCGATGCTCGGATCCGCATGGAATACGGATATCGCAAATGCCCCCTTATATACATCCGCATGTCTTACCACCTCTGCCCTGGATTTGTATGTCGCCATATCCTCCCGCAGCAGCTTGCGGACACGCGTGACCTCCGCCCCGCATCTTCTCAAATATGCCGCTGCCTCAAATGTCCTGACGCCCGTTTTTGACATAAAATTATTGGTGTCTATTAAAATTCCCGCATAAATGCAGTCTGCTTCATGCGACTCCAGTTTAATGTTTTCCGTAAAATACTGGAGCACCTCCGCGACCATCTCACAGGTTGAGGACGCATAAGGTTCAATATACGACAGAATCGGATTCTCGACAACCTCGGCGCCCTGTCTATGATGATCAAATACGACAATGTTTCCTGTCCGCTTTAGGAGTCCCGGACATTCCGTATAACTCGGACGATTGGTATCCACCACCATCACCAGTGTCCCGCTATCGACAATCTCCAGAGCCTGCTCACTGTCCACAAACATATCGACCGGATAGCCTCTTTCCTCGCTGAAACTCTCTTTCAGCGGACGAATTGAGGTTGTCACTTCATTGATTACGATCTGCGCTTTTTTATCAAGCACCCGCGCCGCACAAAAAATGCCGACTGCCGCTCCAAAAGAGTCCACATCGCTGATACTGTGCCCCATAATCAGCAAACGGTCATGGCTCTCAATAATCTCACGCAGCGCGTGTGCCTTCACCCTTGCCTTGACTCTCGTATTCTTCTCTACCTGCTTTGACTTTCCGCCGTAATAGAAAATGTCCTCTCCCTCTTTGATTACAACCTGGTCCCCGCCTCTTCCAAGCGCAATATCAATCGCCATACGGGAATACTCATAATTCTGATTGTAAGTCAGCCCTGTGTTGCCGATTCCGATACTCAATGTCACCGCCATTTCATTTCCTACCTTAACAGTCTTGACGTCTTCAATCAGGCTAAACTTATCTTTTTTTAACTGTTCCAAATATTTGTGTTTAAATACAATAAAATATTTGTCCTTTTCAATTTTACGCACAAGCCCGTCAACCTGAGCAAAATATTTATTCACCTTACGGTCAATCAAAGCCGCCAGAAGGGATCGCTTGACATCCTCAATACTATCCAGCGCTTCGTCATAATTATCAATATATACAAGCCCGGCAACCAGCTTTTGCTCCTCATTTTCCCGGATATAATGCCTTAAATCCGTCTCGTCAAACAGATACAGCGCCGTCAAAAACTGCTCCGTCTCCTCCATGGATAGAATCTCGCTCTCCGCAGTCATATCCTCAAAATAAATTTTACTCAAAAAAGCCCTGTAATTTTTTTCACCATAGACGACATCCATATTCTTCCGCTCTTCGTCCCGCTGAACAGCCTCCTTTGTAACCGCCGGAAAAATCGCCGCAATGGATTTGTGGTAATTTTTATCCTTCCCCGTCAGCTCGGTAAACGCTTTATTCACCCAGAGCACTTTGCCGTTAAAATCAAGCAGCGCATACGGAATCTCGAATTCATTAAGCAATTTTTTCTGCACCGTTCCATACTGGGTTGCAAAATTAATCAACTCACTCACCAGCACGGGCTTATTAAAGTTATAAGCGAATACCACCACAATAAAATAAATCACCGTAAATATCGTGACCATCGCCCCCGCCCTCTTGCTTACCCAGTAGAGCGGTATGTTCATAACCACCAGTAAGATCGTCAACATCAGGGGCCAGTACATGTAGTTCCTCAAATGCCCCTTTAACTTTATGTTCTTCTTCATTGCATTCTCCTTTTACAAAAAGTCCGCTTTCACTTTTTCTGACGAAACCTTCTGCACATGCATCCAATGCGCACAAATACAGAGTATATTATAGCATTCTTTATGTATTTTTTAAAGGATATTCTTTTATTTTGTCGTATTAGGAAAGTCGTAGGTTTTAGCCCTTCATAGCAACAAGGTCTTTCCTATGATAGAACAAAGAATCCGGCTCTGCCGGATTCCCC
>CANOCV010000092.1 GCA_947564465.1 uncultured Roseburia sp.
GAAATTTAAGACGGATGTGCAGACATTTAATACGAAAGACACAAAACAGACCGTGGAAAATTTGGAATCGGGAAAGAAATATTATGTGCGTGTCCGGTATTACAAGAATGTTCCTATAAAATATAATCATGGAATGGGAAAGCCGCAGCCGATTTATGGTAAATGGAGTAAGGCGAAGACGGTTGTGTGCAAATAAATTGCAAAAAACGGCGGATGTTTTCCGCCGTTTTTACCGATAAGGAGCAAGGAGACAAAAGAATGAAAAAAAGAATCATTGTAATGTTCTGTGCACTATGTATTTTGACCGTATCATTTACACAGGGAATCTATGCAGAGGAACCACAGAATCAAGCAGTGGCAGAGCAACCGTTAAATACAACAATAGATACGGCAAAGGAGATAGGACATTTGACCCTGCATGATGATATGTTTACGGCAGAGAATAATAAAAGATATTATAAATTTACAACGAAAAAAATGTCGTTAATGATATTTGCCGTCAGATCAAAGGCGCAAGGGGAAGTAAAACTTTTAAACAGCAAAGGAAGGACACTGTCAAAATGGCCAATCACTGTCGTAGATGATACAGGTTTTTCTTATTATGTCGTAAAAAATGGTGGGGGAGTGTATGAGTGCGATGCAAGCATATTGATTTACGACGATAATGGTGAATATGGAAATGAGAGAGAGAATGTTGAACCGGGAACATATTATTTGGAAGTGACAGCAGATAAAGAGCAGTTTTCAAAAAAGGTGACCAGTCTTAGATTTCATGCAATTGGCGATATTGCTGTTATGGAGCCGTATTTGAAGTTGAATAAAACAAGCGCGGTTTATACAGGAAAAAAAATAGCGTTGCCGAAAGTAAAGGCAATCGGAGAGGGAGCTTCGTATACGTTTGGCAATAAAAAGTATGTCGTTAAGTATAACCAGGTTTATGATATGAGAACCAATAAGAAAGTGAAATTTATAAAAAATATCGGAAGGTATCGCATTTGCAACGATAGCTTTGATCTGGAGTATAAGTCGGTGGGGCCGGGAGAAAGCTGCGCCGTATTTACGGTGACTCCGCAAAAGGGCGTATTAAAAGCGGTGAAGAGCAAAAAGAGGGGGCAGCTTCAAATTGCCGCAAAGAAAAATACCGCCGCAGGAAGATATCAGATTCAGGTGTCGGCAGATAAAGAATTTAAGACAGATGTGCAGACTTTTAATACGAAAAAGACAAGTCAGACAGTGAAAAATTTGGAATCGAGAAAGAAATATTATGTGCGTGTCAGATACTATAAAAACGTTTCTGTAAAATATAATCATGGTCAGAGCGAGCCGGAACCCATTTACGGAAAGTGGAGTAAGGCAAAGACGGTTGTATGCAAATAAATTGCGAAAAACGGCGGATGTTTTCCGCCGTTTTTACTGATAAGGAGTAAGGAGACAAAAGAATGAAAAAAAGAATCATTGTAATGTTCTGTGCACTGTGTATCATGGCCGCGTCATTTACACAGGGTGTACATGCAGAAACACAAGATCAGGCGGCGGCAGTACAGCCGTTAAATACAACGATGGAGACGGCTTATGAATTAGAAAGCGTAAAATTATATGATGACGTATTTACGAAGGAAAGTAATGTAAGGTATTACAGATTTACCGTGGAAAAAATGACGCATTTTGATTTCAATGTGAACTCGGATGCGAAAGGCGAAGTGAGAATTTTAAACAGCAGAGGACACAAGATAGTCGGATGGCCGCTTCGCGGTAAAAACAGGGGATTTACTTATTATAACGACGATCCGTCATTGAGTTTATTGTGGAGTGAGGATGCTGAATGTATAGCGGAGGAGGAAACCTTAGAGCCTGGTACATACTATATAAAGGTGACTGCGGACAAAGGGAAGTTTTCAAAGAAGAGGCAGGAGATACGTTTTCATGCGATGGGAAATGTAAAGCCTCTGGAGCCGTATTTGAAGTTGAATAAAACAAGCGCGGTTTATACAGGGAAAAAAATAGCGTTGCCGAAAGTAAAGGCAATCGGAGAGGGTGCTGCTTTTACGATTGGCAATAAAAAGTATGTCATTAAGTATAATCAGGTTTATGATATGAGAAACAATAAGAAAGTGAAATTTATAAAAAATATCGGAAGGTATCGCATTTGCAACGATAGCTTTGATCTGGAGTATAAGTCGGTGGGGCCGGGAGAAAGCTGCGCCGTATTTACGGTGACTCCGCAAAAGGGCGTATTAAAAGCGGTGAAGAGCAAAAAGAGGGGGCAGCTTCAAATTGCCGCAAAGAAAAATACCGCCGCAGGAAGATATCAGATTCAGGTGTCGGCAGATAAAGAATTTAAGACAGATGTGCAGACTTTTAATACGAAAAAGACAAGTCAGACAGTGAAAAATTTGGAATCGAGAAAGAAATATTATGTGCGTGTCAGATACTATAAAAACGTTTCTGTAAAATATAATCATGGTCAGAGCGAGCCGGAACCCATTTACGGGAAGTGGAGTAAGGCGAAGACGGTTGTGTGCAAATAATCAGTCAATGTTAGAAAAGGGATAGGCACATCTTTGAACAACCGAACCGCCGCTTGCGGAACCGCATGAGCGGTGGTGTGAGAGGACGGGGGTTAGTCCCCCCTCCTACTCGATTCATAAGAATACTCCACTCTCCGGTATCATATGCGAATGTAATCTTAATGCTTTTTACAGCAGCTGAAGTCCGGCTTCCCTGGCCTCTTCCATAATTTTCTCAGGCCAAAGCGAACACTGCACTTCCCCGATATGCGCTTTCCGCAAGAAAAACATGCAGATACGGGACTGACCGATGCCGCCGCCGATTGTGTACGGAAGCTCCTCGTTTAGGATTGCGCGCTGGAACGGAAGCTCGGCGCGCTGCGGGCATCCTGCCTTTTCTAATTGGGAGAGCAGAGCCGCCTTGTCAACGCGGATCCCCATAGAAGAAAGCTCCAGAGCGATATCGAGAACCGGGTAGTACACGAGAATGTCAGCGTTTAATGCCCAGTCATCGTAGTCAGGGGCGCGGCCGTCATGCTTTTCCCCGGATGCTAAGAGATCTCCGATTTGCATGAGGCAGACAGCGCCCTTTTCCTTTGTGATAAAATATTCACGTTCCTTAGGTGTGTGATCGGGAAACATATCTTCCAATTCCTGCGTTGTGATAAAGAAAATATCGTGGGGCAGAATCTCTTCTATGTAATCATACTGGATTGCCATGTATTTTTCTGTCTTGCGCAGACATTTGTAAACGGTGCGCACCGTATCCTGCAAAGTGTTTATGCTGCGCTCATTTTTCTCGATAATCTTTTCCCAATCCCACTGATCTACGAAAATAGAGTGGATATTGTCCGTATCCTCATCCCGCCGGATTGCGTTCATATCGGTATAGAGTCCTTCGCCTGCCGCAAATCCGTATTTTTTCAGGGCATAGCGTTTCCATTTGGCCAGCGAATGAACAACCTCGGCGCATTTTTCATTCTGTTCCTTAACCGTAAAGGCCACCGGACGTTCCACGCCGTTTAGGTTGTCGTTCAGGCCGGAATCAGGGTCTACAAAGAGCGGCGCGGAGACGCGGGACAGATTTAAGCGCAGGGATAACAGATTTTGAAAAAAGTCTTTGACAGTTTTGATTGCAATCTGTGTATCGTGCAGGTTTAGTTCGGACTTGTAGTCCTTTGGGATGTTGAGAAATTCCATGTTTTTACTCCTTTGAAATTTGTTTTAAAAAGTTGTTGATAATAGGATAGAGCTTTCTGCTGTGCTCTACATAGCTGCCGTGAGTTTCCTCCGGCAAGATTTTGAGTGCAGCGTCAGGAATGCTTTTTGCAATTCTTTTGGTGGCAGATTTTTTTACGATGTCCTTTTGACCGGCCAAGACCAGTGTGGGAACGGTAATTGACGCAAGCTGTTCTTCCGAGATGGCAGGCTCCTTCAGCATCAGAAGCGACAGCGGATTTTTGGTTTTCCGATAGTTTCGCCGGACGGCGCGCAGAAAATTGCGTTTAAGGTCCTTTGGGCGAAGATTTGCTCCGCTGATGATGAGTGCGGACAATGTGTCGGGATATTTTTGGGCAAGAATAAGCCCGGTGATTCCGCCGTCGCTGAACCCGTAAAATGCAGGCTTTTTCAGTGCAAGCGCACGGATAAATTCTATCACATCCTCCGCCATATCCTCGTAGTGAAATTCCTTTGGAGTGGCGGAAAGTCCGTGTCCTCTCGTATCCAGAGCGTAAACAGTGTAATTTCTCGCCAGATCACGGATTAGAATGTCAAAAATCTCGTGCGTCTCTCCGTTGCCGTGAACAAGAATGACGGGGCTGCCCTCCCCTGCTTTTTCGTAATAAATGATCTGACCGTTTAGTTGAATGTACATAGCGATTCCTCGATTCATTTTTCGTGTGCAAATGCGTGCACAATAGAAAGAAATGTTCTATAATATATAGAGTGTAACATTTTCGGGGAAAAAGAACAAGTGAAAGGAAAAGAAAGAATGGAAGATACACGTGTAACCCATACGTTTGGCCCCGTATTTGATAAAAATTCAAAAATACTGATATTGGGCTCGTTTCCGTCTGTGAAGTCGAGAGAAATCAATTTTTATTACGGACATCCTCAGAATCGCTTCTGGAAAATGCTCTCGGGAGTGTATGGGCAAAAGCTGTGGCAGACGACGGAGCAGAAGCGCGCGTTTCTCTTAGAAAACAATATTGCACTGTGGGACGTGATTGAAAGCTGTGAGATTGAAGGCTCCCAGGACAGTTCTATAAAGGATGTAAAGGCGAATGATATGGGGGTGATTCTGAACAGCGCGCCTATTCGGAAGATTCTTCTAAACGGCGGGAAGGCGTATGAGCTGTTCTTAAAGTACTGCCGTCAGCAAGGGATGCCGTCAGCCGTAAAAATGCCCTCGACCAGTCCGGCAAATGCAGCCTGGCGTTTGGAACGGCTTATAGAGGTATGGGGCAGGGAATTGACAATACAGATATAGAAAGGAAAAATTAGAATAATGTTGGATCAAAATACGTTTGTGGAGACCGTGAGGGAAGTATCGGAAATTATCAGGATTTCACAGGAACCGATTTCAAAAGAAAAAATACTAAGCTATTTTGAGGATATGGAGCTGAACGAAGAACAAAAGGAAATGGTATTTCAGTATTTTATGACGCCGCACGATAAGCCGATGGAGAACATCGGGCAAGAGGAAGAAGAGGACAAGGCAGTCAAGCAGGTGAAGAAGAGCAATGCGGCGCAGCAGGAATCCAAGGTTTTTCAAATGTATTTGGATGAGATGCACGCACTCCCGTCATATGCAAAAGAGGAGATGGACAAGCTCTATAAAAGACTCTTGGAGGGAGATGAGAGAGCGGTTAGGATGCTCTCTGATGCGTGGCTGCGCCGTGTGCTGGAAACGGCAAAAAAGCTTGTGCAAAATGCCGGGGATCTGGAGGATATTATACAGGAGGGAAATATGGCGCTATTTTTGGAGCTGACCCGTCTATGCGGAAGCGGCGGGGATATTGATGTCGAGAAGGCGCTTCTAACGGCTGTGGAAGCTGCAATGCAAAAGGCGATATCTCAGCTTGCGGGGGAGGATGATGACGAGAGTGCAGTTATCGGAAGAGTGAGTCTGGTCAACGAGGCGAAAAAATATCTCACAGAGGAGAACGGAAGAGAACCGTCATTGGCAGAGCTTTTGGAGTATACCAAAATGACGGAAGATGAGCTTAAAGATGTTTTATTACTAATTGAAAAAGCATTATAGAAAGGGGATACATTGCATTTAGAACCCGGAGGTGTTGAAAAAACGACCAGAATAAATCCGGTCGTTTCGCCTCTTCATTTCCCGGTAATGCTATGGAAACAGAATAGATCCGGGAATACCTTTATTTAACCTTTTGATTTTTGCCGGAAAATCCGACTTTCTTTAATACCTGCTTATACGTTGCCAGTTTCT
>CANOCV010000093.1 GCA_947564465.1 uncultured Roseburia sp.
GCAAGAGGAATTTATTGCTTTGCAATATGCATCCGGCGCGGAAACAAAAGCTGCGTATTGAAAGCTGTTAATCCGTGAGGGTGTGCGAAGCGCACTTTTGTTCTATTATAGGAAAGACCTTGCTGCTGTCGCATGCTTGTTAACTGAGAGGGAATGGGAATAGTGACAAGCAGACCGCTCATAAAATGCCATGACAAGCGAACAGAAACTGTTTCAAGGGCGGTGATGACAGTGAGTAAGGATTGGTTCAGAGCGGAAAGTCTGTATCAGATTTCACTTTCCGTGGCGAGGTCTATGCTTGAGAAGGGCATCATTTCAAAAGAGGAGTTTACCGAAATCGATACGATACTTCTGCAAAAATACAGGCCAACCGTGGGTACGTTATTAGCAGGAAAACCTTTGCCGTAATTGTGTTTCGAAGTGATATATAGCGGCGGAAAGGAGTCGGTTTCATGAAGAAAATCAGAAGGATTGAGCCGGTTTGCCCTGCTCGGCAGGAGCGGAAGAAAGTAGCGGCCTATGCGCGGGTTTCCAAGGATACACAACGGCTTGCAAATTCCGTTTTGGCACAGGTCGGTTATTACAACGCCTTGATCCGCAATAATCCCGAATGGGAATACGCGGGCGTGTATGCCGACTGCGGCATAACAGGGACACGCATTTTAGAGCGCGGCGAGTTCCGGCGGATGCTTGCGGACTGTGAGGCGGGGAAGATTGATATCATCCTGACGAAATCCATCAGCCGTTTTGCGAGGAACACGGTTGACCTGTTGGAGACGGTCAGACATTTAAAATCCTTAGGTATTGAGGTGCGGTTTGAGAAGGAGCATATTCATTCGTTATCGGAGGACGGGGAGCTGATGCTTACGCTTTTGGCGTCTTTTGCGCAGGAGGAGAGCCGCAGTATTTCGGAAAATGTGAAATGGGGAATCAGAAAGCGGTTTCAATCCGGAGAGATAGGGACGGCAAACAAGCATATTCTCGGTTACCGCTATAACGAGGAAGAGAAAAAGTATATCATCATCCCGGAGGAAGCAAGGACCGTCCGACGGATATTTGACATGTATCTTGAGGGAACCTCTCTTCGGAAGATTGCAAAGACATTAAATGAAGCAGGGATTTTTACGGTAAGGGGCTGTAAGTTTTCGGAGGCTTCGTTAAGCGTTATGATACGCAATGAGGTTTATGCGGGAGATATTCGGCGGCAGAAGTGCTTTGTGGAGGACTGCATTGCGAAAAACAAAGTAAAAAACGTGGGACAGCTCCCGCAATATTATATGAGGGACTGCCATGAGGCGATTTTGGACCGTGAGACTTGGGCAAAGGTGCAGGCGGAGATGGAAAGGCGTAAGGGGCGTATGTCTGACGGCGTTGGAGTACGGAAGTCTTGAGTATCATTTCAGAGAAGGGGGACTTTAGCGTGGCAAAAAATGTGATTACGATACCGGCCACGAAGGGCCGGTATACGGCAGCAGCCGTTGACAATCAAAAGAAGCGCAGAGTTGCCGCCTATGCCCGTGTTTCCACCGATCACGAGGAACAACAGAGCAGTTATGAGGCGCAGGTGGATTATTACACGGCTTATATCAATGGGCGGGACGATTGGGAGTTCGTGTCGGTGTACGCTGACGAAGGGATTACCGGCTGCAATACAAAGAAAAGAGACGGCTTTAATCGTATGGTGGAGGACGCTCTTTTGGGGCAGATTGATCTTATCATCACCAAAAGTGTGTCGAGATTCGCGAGGAACACTGTGGACAGCCTGACGACCATTCGGAAGCTGAAGGAACATAAGGTAGAGTGCTACTTTGAGAAGGAAAATATCTGGACGTTTGACGAGAAGGGCGAGCTGCTTTTGACCATTATGTCTTCGCTGGCGCAGGAGGAAAGCCGGAGTATTTCCGAGAACTGTACCTGGGGACAGAGAAAGCGTTTTGCAGACGGAAAGGTGTCGGTACCGTTTAAGCGGTTCCTCGGATACGACCGGGGCGAGGACGGGAACCTTGTTATTAATGAGGAGCAGGCAGAAATTGTCCGTAGAATATACGGACTTTTTTTGCAGGGACGATCTCCTTATGCGATTGCAAAGGCGCTGACGGCGGACGGAATTTTGTCGCCCGGAGGTGGAAAAGCGTGGTCGTCCGGAACGGTGAAGAGCATTCTTACCAATGAAAAATATAAAGGGGATGCCCTTTTGCAGAAGGTTTACACGGTAGACTTCCTCACCAAAAAGAAGAAGGTGAACGAAGGCGAGGTGCCGCAGTATTATGTGGAAAATAACCACCAGGCTATTATTGCACCGCGGGAATTTGATGAAGTGCAAAGGCAGATAGCCCTTCGGTGTTCGGGGAAAAACCGGCAGAGCCGGGTCAGAGTTTTCTCCGGAAAAATAAAGTGCGGATATTGCGGAAGCTGGTACGGCTCCAAGGTGTGGCATTCTACGAGCAAATATCGAAAGATCGTATGGCAGTGCAACCATAAATTCGACGGAGGTGAGAAATGTACGACGCCGCACCTTGACGAGGAAGAGATCAAAGGGTTGTTCGTGAAGGCGGTCAATATTTTTTTTAGGGAAAAAGATGAGATTATCGAAAATTTCAACATTATCAAGAATGTGCTTTGGGAGAGACGGCCGCCGGAAGCAAGGCAGACGCAGAGGAAAAAATTAGAGAGGTTTCTTGCCGGGTTGGAGAAACGGGAAGGTGTGATTGCAGGTTTTGATGAGAATCTTTGGTACAGCCTGATTGAATATGTGACAGTTTTCGATAAGGAAAATGTCCGTTTTACTTTTAAGGACGGGACAGAGATTAAAGTGTCAAAATAAAGAAATAGAATTGACTGTAATACGGTGGGATGTTATATTATTGGTTTAATAAGGAATTTTGGGAACACCTAAAAAAAGGGCTTTTAAAGTAAAGCGGAAAGGTGAAATAGATGTTTTGGGAAGCAAAAAACGAAAGTATTCGAATTGGCGATACAGATATGAACTATGTATCTTTTGGAAAAGGGAATGACACACTTGTTATGCTACCGGGTTTAGGTGACGGTTTGACGACGGTGAAAGGAATGGCTATACCAATGGCAGTAACATATCGAATGTATGCCAAAGATTACAAAGTATATGTTTTCAGCAGAAAAAATAATCTGGAAGAAGGCTATTCAACAAGAAATATGGCAAGCGATCAAGCCGAAGCAATGAAAGCGCTTGGTATTAACAAAGCTAAAGTATTGGGGATTTCTCAGGGGGGGATGATTGCACAATACCTTGCTATTGATTATCCGGAATTGGTTGAAAAGCTTGTGTTGGCAGTAACTTCGTCAAAACAGAATGAGCGGATACAAAGCGTTGTCAGAAAATGGATGTTATTGGCAGAGCAAAAAGACCATAAAAATTTAATGATTGATATAGCAGAAAATTCCTACTCAGAAAGATATTTGAAGAAGTACAGATTATTATATCCTATTTTGGGAAGAGTGGGAAAACCTAAAGATTACGACAGATTTCTCATACAGGCAAAATCTTGTATTAACCATAATTCCTATTTGGAATTGGATAAAATATCGTGTCCGACTTTAGTTATCGGAGGCGGTTGCGACAGAATTGTCGGGGGCGACGCTTCGGGGGAATTGGCTGATAAAATTAAAATGTGCGAGTTGTATATTTACAACAGACTCGGTCATGCGGCTTATGAGGAAGCAAAAGATTTCAACAGCCGGGTCTTAGAGTATTTATCGAAATAGAGGACAAGGTAACAGTCTATGAATGAAATAAATGACAATAGGATCATGGATGATAAATATTCTTTTTTTGAAGCGAACAAAATTATAGGAACTTTCATAAAATTTATCCTTTTCAATGTATGTATCCCCAAAATCCATAAGTTCTTCTTTGCTTTCTATAAAATTGGCTTACAATCCGTAAGCCAATTTATTCAGACAGTTCACTCTCTATTTCTTCCACTGTTGGCAGACTGCTTTTAAATTCCTCACGAAGCACCTTTGTCAGTTCATATTCAGCAATTCCGATTGGCTGTGAAATATCATCAAGTGCATACTCAGCGACAACATCATCCTTATCCTTGCAAATAAGTATACCTATTGTCGGATTATCTTGTCCTGTTTTCATCTGTTTATTGACAGCTGTGACATAAAAATTTAATTTACCTGCAAATTCTGGCTTAAATTTTTCCGTTTTCAACTCCACAACAACATAGCAATGGAGACGGACATGGTAAAAAAGCAAATCCATATAGAAATCACTTTTACCGACATGCAAATGCACTTGTCTGCCAAGATACGAAAAACCTGTGCCTAATTCCAATAGAAATTGAGTAATCTGATTGATAAGGGCATCCTCTAATTCTTTCTCGTCATATTTTTCTCTCAAAGTCAGAAAGTCAAAATTATACGGATTTTTCAAGGTTTGCTCAGCCAAATCAGACTGCGGCTCTGGCAATTTTATTTGAAAATTGGTAATAGCTTTTCCCTGTCTGTCATACAGACCGCTATCTATCTGATGTTCTAAAACAGTTCTGCTCCAACCATTATCCATTGTTTTTTGTGCATAAAACAACGCTTCTGCGATATTTTTACATTTGTAAATAATCCTCTGATTATGTCCCCACGGAATACTTTTAACTAATTTTTCAATTAGTTCCATTTGGCTTACAGGCTGTAAGCCATTTTCATTGGAGTTATAAAATTTGTACCAGTATCGTATGCTTTTTAAATTTTGCACCGAAAAACCCGACATATTAGGAAAAGTTTTTCGTAAATCCTTGCTCATTGTTGCAAGAAACGACTCTCCCCATTTCGCATTTTTCTGTTTGGCAACAATATCTCTGCCTATATCCCAATATAAATCGAGCAGCTCATAATTCACTTTAACAGAAGCTTTTATCTGGCTATGTTTTATTCTATCTTTTATATTTTCTATCCATGCTTTATATTCATCATCCACAACAAAGCCAACCTCTCTGTCTGTCATTTTTATATTCCTCCAATCAGTATATCCTATCCCATGCCTGTATATGTACTTTCCATTGTACCATATACGAATGAATTTTCCACTTTTGAAACAGCGGCATTAGCTTTGCGCCGATGCCGCTTTCAAAATCAATTATAAATAAGTTCTGCCAAAATAATTTCATTCGCCTGTTGTCTGATGCAATTCATGAGTTGTGTCCATGAACCCCTGCTGTGTGCCGGTATTATTTTTTTAACTGTAAGCCGTCTCTAAAAGCTTCCCCTACTCTTTCGACCACCTTATAATAGCCGTGTGTATAAGGGTCAAAGGCGATTGCGTTTACTAGGGACATATCAACCTTGTCATCAACCATGACACTTTCGTCTGCCGTGACATTTACTACTTTGCCGATGACACCGCATCCATATTTTCCATCCTGGTATTCAATAAACTCACACTCAAGGCAGAGTGGAAATTCATTGATGACCGGAGCATCCACATTTTCGGATTTACTTGCAGTGAGGCCGCTGTTCTCGAATTTGTTTGAAACCTTGTTGCCCGATTCAATGCCAAAGTAGTCTGCTTCCGCCACATGGTCGGCATCGGCAATACTTACCGTAAAAGCGCCTCTTGCCTTGATATTCTTTACGGTTTTATGTGTTTCCGATAAATTGAGGGCTACGTTGCCTCTCTCCTGCATAGTGCCCCAGGCAGCATTCATAACATTAACGCTGCCATCTTCATTGTAGGTTGCTACCATTAAAACCGGCATCGGGAAGATGCCCTCTGTTATGTTGAGTTTCTTTCTCATTGTGATTACCTCGTTTCTTGTATGGGTTTGACAGAACTTGCGTTCTTATTTCATAATTGTAGCAGGTAACAGAAAAAACACAAGTACTATTTTAAAGGAAAGCGTAAAATGATAAAGAATTATATAAAAGAGGCTAATTTTGAGGATA
>CANOCV010000094.1 GCA_947564465.1 uncultured Roseburia sp.
TATCGTTGTTCATTCCGCGACAAAGTTTATCGGCGGACATGGAACGACAATCGGCGGCGTGATTGTTGACAGCGGTAAGTTTGACTGGGAGGCATCCGGCAAATTTCCGTCTCTGACAGAGCCGAATCCGAGTTACCATGGCGTTAGCTTTACACAGGCAGTGGGAGCAGCGGCTTTCGTGACGAAAATTCGCGCGGTGCTTTTGCGTGATACCGGGGCTACAATCTCTCCGTTTCATTCTTTTTTATTGCTGCAGGGATTAGAGACGTTGTCTTTGCGTGTAGAGCGTCATGTGGAAAATGCGTTAAAGGTAGTAGAGTATCTTAGCAGCCATCCGCAGGTAGAGAGGGTTAACCATCCGTCTGTCTCGAAGGAGGAAGGGCAGCAAAAACTGTATCAGAAATATTTTCCGAAGGGCGGCGGCTCGATTTTCACATTCGAGATACGGGGAGGAGAGGCGGAAGCAAAGAGCTTTATAGATAATCTGGAAATATTCTCTTTGCTTGCAAATGTGGCCGATGTGAAATCGCTTGTCATTCATCCGGCTTCAACCACACATTCACAGTTGAATGCCGAAGAGCTGGCGGAGCAGGGAATTAAGCCTAATACGGTCCGGCTGTCTATCGGTACGGAAAATATTGACGATATTATTGAAGACTTAGAAGAAGCCTTTCGGGCGCTGTAAAAATAAGTAACAGATGCATTCACTGTTACAAAATAATTCATAATAGTGGAAAAGTCCTCGCCATATATTTTGGTAAGGACTTTTTTATATGGAGTATTATGAAAAAAGACAAAAAGAAATGGATTTTGGTTGCCATGCTGCTTGCAATCGTCTTTTTTGGCGGACGCGGCGTTGGCATGGCGGTGCAAAAATGGCAGGGAACCTTTACCATACTGCCCAAAGCCGATAACTGGGGACTTGGATTTGGGGCGGAGGGAACGCAGCCTACCGGAAACGCATCTGCCGAGGAGTTGAAAAAGAATGATGCTTATTATGTCGGAGACAGTCAGGAGAAGGTGATCTATCTCACGTTTGACTGCGGCTACGAAAATGGGAATACGGAAAAAATACTGGATGCATTGAAAAAACATAATGCGCCGGGTACATTCTTTGTTGTCGGGCATTTTCTGGAAACCAGCCCGGATATTGTAAAGCGGATGGCGTCTGAGGGGCATGCGGTAGGCAATCATACATATCATCATCCGGATATGTCTTCTATTGCGGATCTCGCTTCATTTCAGAAGGAAGTGGATGATGTTGCGGCGTTGTATAAGCAGATTACGGGCCAGGAGTTGAAAAAATATTATCGTCCGCCACAGGGAAAGTACAGCACAAAAAATCTGGAAATGGCAAAGGAGCTGGGCTACCATACATTCTTCTGGAGCCTTGCTTATGTGGACTGGTATGAGGATAAGCAGCCGACAAAGGAAGAGGCTTTTGGAAAGCTGTTAAAGCGGATTCATCCGGGCGCCATCGTCTTGCTGCACAGCACCTCTAAGACGAACGGGGAGATTTTGGATGAATTGCTGACAAAGTGGGAGGAGATGGGGTATGAGTTTAAGCCGTTGTCACACTTGATAGAGGAGAAGGGAGAAGCGTTGGAGCAGGGGACCGATGCGGACACGGAGGAGACGACAGAAAATATGGTACAGCTTTATTAAAAACTGTACCATGTATTTCAAGGTTTTTTGACAGACAGGCAGGCGTCATAAGCGGTTTTCAGACGTTTCAGACCTTCTGTGAGCGTTGCCGCCGGGCAGGCGATATTGATGCGCTCAAAGCCGCGTCCCTCTTCGCCGAAAATCGTTCCGGTGTCTAGCCAGAGTCTGCCGGTCTGCTCAATTGCATGGATGCGTTCGCGTTCGCTGACGCCCAAGGCATTAAAATCCAGCCATAGCAGATAGGTGCCCTCCGGCTCAATCAGGCGGACAAGGGGGAGGTTTTCTTGTAAATAAGAGCGGACAAGTTTTACATTGTCGATCAGGCAGCCCATAATCTCTTTAAGCCAAGGTGCGCCCTCTCGGTAAGCGGTTTCGCAGGCGGACAAGCCGAAGATATTAATTTCGTCATAACCTGACGCATAGATTTTATCGGAAACGGCGCGCCGGATCTCATGATTTTTGATAAAAATATTGGAGGTCTGCAGGCCCGCAAGGTTAAAGGTTTTGCTGGGAGCAGTGCAAATAATGGAGTGCTGTGCAAATTCTTCGGAAATTGAGGCGAATATTGTGTGCGAATGTCCCGGATAGATAAAATCACTGTGGATTTCATCGCTGATAACGGTAACATGGTGTTTTATGCAGATTTCGCCCAGAGCTTTTAATTCTTCCATGCGCCATACGCGGCTTACCGGATTGTGCGGACTGCACAGAATAAAAAGCTTAACCTTATTTTTTACAATTTTGTCTTCAATGTCCTCAAAATCCATCACATATTGTCCGTTTACAAGCTTAAGAGGGCTGTTGATTTTTTTTCGGTGATTGTTGGTTATAATAGAGGAAAACGGATAATAGACAGGCTGCTGAATGAGGACGGCATCCTGCGGCTTAGTCAGTGCGCGGATGGCAGCGGCAATCGCAAAGATTACGCCGGGTGTGCGCACAATCCAGGACGGCTCGCACTTCCATCCGAAACGCGTTTCGTACCATGAGGTGACGGCGTCAAAATAAGTGTCGTGGTTGTCACTGTAACCGTAGATTCCGAAACGGCTGATTTCCTCCAGTTTTTCGCTTACGGCGCGTGGCGCTTGAAAATCCATGTCTGCAACCCACATCGGAAGGATATCCTTCGGTTTGCCGTATTTTTCCGCGAAATCATATTTTAAGGAATTAGTGTGGTATCTGTCTATTACGTGCTCAAAATCTCTGTCCATAGCAGTTCCTTTCTCTAAAAAGCGATTATATTTAATTATAGCTTTAAAGCGAGTGAATGTGAAGGGAAAAGATGCTTGCATCTTAAAATTAACTTTAATATAATGTAACAGGTCAGACAAGCTAACATGTTACATTATTGCAAACCGGGAAGAATAATGGCATAGCATTGGCATTCGGATTTTATGCAAATCAAAAGAATTGAGGAACACGTATGAAATATTTAAAGCAGTTTGGAATTATTATGTTTATTTCCTTTTTGGGAGAGGCGTTCTATTATTTTCTTCCGCTTCCGGTACCGGCAAGCATTTACGGATTGCTTCTGATGCTGGCGGCGCTTATCACGGGAATAATACCGCTTGAGAAGGTAAAGGAGACAGGTGATTTCCTGGTGGAAATTATGCCGGTAATGTTTATTCCGGCGGCCGTGGGGCTTTTAGATTCCTGGATGGATGTAAAGGAAATATGGATACCGGTTCTTGCAGTAATCTTCCTCACGACTGTGCTTGTCATGGCGGCAGCGGGAAAGGTGACCGAGTTTATCATCAGAAAGGAGAAAAAAGGTGAGTGATTTTTTTGAAAATTCTGTTTTTTTCGGTGTATTCATCAGTCTCACAGGGTATGAAATCGGGCTGCTTATGAAGCGGAAATGGAAAAAGGCAATCTTTAATCCGCTGTTAATTTCGATTCTGTTTGTGATGCTGTGTCTGGGATTGCTTCATGTGGATTATGATATTTACTACGCAGGCGCAAAATATATCAGTTATCTGCTGACGCCGGCAACGGTCTGCCTGGCAATTCCTCTGTACCAGCAGCTTGAGCTTTTAAAACGTCACAGAAAGGCAATTCTTATAGGAATCACCTCAGGTGTGGTTGTCAGCCTTATAAGTGTACTTGGCATTTCGGTCTTGTTTGGACTGACGCATGAGCAGTATGTAACATTGCTTCCAAAATCTATTACGACGGCAATCGGGATGGGTGTATCCGAGGAGGCAGGCGGGATTGTCACGATTACGGTCGCCGTTATTATCCTTACGGGCGTGTTTGGAAATATGGCTGCGGAAGCTGTCTGCCGCTTGTTTCATATTGACGAGCCGGTGGCTAAGGGAATTGCCATCGGAACATCTGCGCATGCGGTAGGAACGGCGCGCGCGATGGAAATCGGAGAAGTTGAAGGGGCAATGAGCAGCCTGTCCATTGTAGTTTCGGGATTGCTGACGGTGATAGGGGCATCGGTGTTTGCAGGATTATATTAAATCATAGAATCGGACGCGCACATTTTTTACGAATGCTCATATATTGAAATGAATCGTGAAAAAAGGATTGTGATGCCATGTCCAATCTTAGGGCTATGCAGACGTTTGACAAGGGAAAACTTCAGATAAACGTGTTGACCGCGGTAGGGGCGGAGCCAATAAAGGATGCTAAGGTTACGGTTTCCTATACCGGAAATCCTACTCAGACAGTTGAGGAGCTGGAAACGGATGAGTCGGGGCAGACGCCGACAATTGAATTGAATACACCGCCGCTTGAGCTTAGTATGGAGCCGTCGGACAGACAGCCGTATGCGGAGTATACGATTGTGGTCACTGCGCCGGGGTATCGGCCGATGGATATATCGGGAATTGCCGTTTTGCCGGAGGAGACGGCAATTCAGCCGGTAAATCTTAGGAGCAATGACGTGGTCGGACCGGAGGGAGAGAACATTGTAATCGGGGCGAACACACTTTTTGGCAATTATCCCCCGAAAATACCGGAAGCAGAGATTAAGCCGGTTTCGGAAACCGGAGAGATCGTTTTGAGCCGTGTGGTAGTTCCGGAGTACATTATCGTACATGACGGCGCGCCGACAGACAGCACAGCCCCTGAGTATTATATTAGATACAGGGACTATATCAAAAATGTCGCTTCAAGTGAAATTTATGCGACATGGCCGGATGCAAGCCTTAGGGCCAATATTCTGGCAATTATGTCTTTCACGTTGAACCGTGTTTATACGGAGTGGTACCGTAATCAGGGATATAATTTTACAATCACATCTTCCACGGCATATGACCATAAATTTATCTATGGCAGAAATATTTATTCTAATATTTCTCAGATTGTGGATGAGATGTTTGCAAATTACCTGTCAAGACCCGGTGTGCGCCAGCCGATATTGACACAGTATTGCGACGGGCAGAACGTAACTTGTCCAAATTGGATGACACAGTGGGGTTCTAAATTCCTCGCGGACCAAGGCTATTCTGCAATTGAAATTTTAAGATACTATTATGGGAGCAGCATGTTTATCAATACGGCCGATGAGATTAGCGGAGTACCGGCATCCTGGCCGGGAAGCGATCTTCAGGTTGGTTCGCAGGGGCCGAAGGTACGTCAGATGCAGGAGCAGCTAAATCGAATTGCACAGAGCTATCCGGCGCTTCCGACAATTCGAGCGGACGGAATTTTCGGACCGGCAACAAGAGAGGCAGTAGAGAGATTTCAGTCAGTGTTTGGACTCCCGGTGACAGGGACTGTGGATTTTCGGACTTGGTACAGGATATCGGAAATTTATGTGGCAGTGTCACGGATTGCAGAGCTTTATTAATTGACGTGATCTTGTTTTATGGGAGAGGTTTGGCAGCGGGAAGGCGTTTGTCAAATCACTCCCATAAAATTTTGAATATCGCCCCGAATCGTCACTGTGAGCGGCTTCCATGCTGTGAATAGTAACGACGGATGCTCCAAATTCGAATAAAGTCCATAAAAAAGATTGACAGATGCACAGAATTCTGTTTATAATAATTATGCGCGAAAAAGAAGCCGCACAAAGGGGTACACCACCACGGGTGTATGTTTTTGTGTGGTTTTTTTATATCATAGGATGTCCTTGTTATTGTGAAGTGTTAAAGTCTATGACTTTCCTATGATATAAAAAGCCCT
>CANOCV010000095.1 GCA_947564465.1 uncultured Roseburia sp.
TTTTGCAGTAATTAAAAATGAGGATATTTTGATATCTAACTATATGAGTTTAAATAAAGAGATTATTTATATGGATGATCCATTTGTTTTGGATGATTTAGGGAGTTTTCGTTGGCATATTTTGGCTAACGAGTTTGAACATCGACAGGATTTATTAAAGAAATTAGCAAGTGATAAAAAAACAGAAGAATTTTCAGTTGTTGATGAACTTATTGTACAGAAAAAATTAGAGAAAATCTTAGATAAAATGTGTGATGTATGCGATGGCAATATTATGTCAGAGGATAGAGATTCTTTTGTTTATAAAACAGATAGGCTAAATGGTGACTTAAAGATGGTTAATTTATCTACTGGTATTAAGAGTTTTGCCATTCTAAGAAGATTATTACAAAATGGCAATATTGATGAAAACGGAATTATTATTCTGGACGAGCCGGAAATTCACCTTCATCCAGAATGGCAGTTAAAATTTGCTGAAATTATTGTTTTGATTCAAAAAGAATTTAGTACTAATATTCTTTTAAATACGCATAGTCCGTATTTTTTGAATGCGATTGAGGTGTATTCTGAAAAATATAAGATTGATAATAATTGTAATTATTATCTTGCAAATGAAGAAA
Organism: uncultured Roseburia sp.; assembly: GCA_947564465.1. Taxonomy (GTDB): domain Bacteria; phylum Bacillota; class Clostridia; order Lachnospirales; family Lachnospiraceae; genus Roseburia_C. The sequence continues at coordinate 621 of CANOCV010000095.1, forward strand.
ACGGGACAACTTCAATTCTAGATGTGACTAATGAAACAGATAAAATCTATGCAAAATTGGCAGAACCGTTACAAAAATTGGAGAATATGGAATATGGAAATGCAAAAGTATGAAGATATAGAGATATTTAAAGAAAATTTATCTTCTTTTAAAGAAACTTCTCGAGATTCTGATGGCGAAGTGCCAGGATGCATGACGAACTCAGAAATACAGGTAATAAATTTCGACAAAGTGAAAGAATGTTATATAAGAGAAATGAATTTGTCGAATACTCCATGTTCAAATGATGCGTTATATATCGGAAAAGATAAAAAAATATTTTTTGTTGAATTTAAAAATGGTGTCATGAAAAAATCAAAGATTTTTAATGTGTATAATAAAATATATGATAGTTTGCTTATTTTTAATGATATTGTGGGAGAAAACATATCGTTTTGCAGACAAAATTTATATTTTATATTGGTATATAACGAAGGGAAAAATTCTTGTGAAAAGGGCGCAATAGAGCAACAAGACAGTTCAAAGGCCGTTATAAGTAAATATGTCCATAATAAAGCAAAAAAGAAATATGTAAGATTTGGTCTGGATAGGTTTGAAAAAATATATTTTAAAGAGGTTTTTACATATACAGAAAAGGAATTCGAAGATATTTTTTTATCTAAAATTGATGATGATATGAAGATGTCGAAATAAGTATTTCTTAATTTTAAATATAAAAATGTTATGGTTCGGAAAAATAGAGTCAAAAAACTGAATCAATTATACAGAATTGTATAGGAGTAGATTTGATTTTGCGAGTTTGAGTAACATACAAAGATGGAGGAAAACAGGATGAAATTAGGACAGTGGCAGGAGCTTACTGTGGTAAAGAGAGTGGATTTCGGTATTTATCTTGCGAAAGAGGCGCAGGATGAGATAAGAGTGCTTCTGCCCCAAAAGCAGGTGCCTTCCGGGGTTGAACAGGGGGATAAGCTGAGAGTGTTTTTGTATAAGGATTCGAAGGACCGTCTGATTGCGACGCGAAATGAGCCGAAGCTCTCAATCGGAGAATTTGCGGTGCTAAAGGTGCTTGAGGTGGGAAAAATCGGCGCTTTTCTTGACTGGGGACTGGAGAAGGATTTGTTTTTGCCTTATAAGGAAATGACAAGCCGGGTGGCGGCGGGGGATGAGGCGCTTGTGACGCTCTATGAGGATAAGAGCGGCAGGCTGTGTGCCAGTATGAAAGGAATCTATGATCTTCTTATGAAAAATTCTCCATATCGGATTGGGGATGTAGTAGAGGGAAGGGTCTACGAGTTCAGTGATAATTTTGGAACCTTTGTGGCGGTGGATGATAAGTATTCTGCCCGTATTCCGGCTCATGAGGATCACAGTTTTCTGCACATCGGCGATATGATCAGCGCAAGAGTGACAAATGTAAAGGAGGACGGCAAGCTTGATTTGACGCTTAGGGAGAAGGCGTATCTTCAGATGGATGAAGATGCAAAGCGGGTTATGGCTGTGATTGAGGCATTTGCGGGAGTGCTTCCGTTTAATGATAAGGCATCGCCGGAGGTCATTAAGCGCGAAACAGGTCTTTCCAAAGCGGCGTTTAAGAGAGCGGTCGGAAGGCTGTACAAAGAGCGGAGAATTGAGATTACGGAAAAAACGATACGGAAAATATAGGGCTTGCAGGAAATGGGATATTGGAATAAAATAGGATAAGCAGTGATTGAATCAATGAAAGAAGGAAGGAATCATTATGAAAAAGATTATCGCGACAGATAAGGCTCCGGCAGCTATCGGACCGTATTCTCAGGCAATCGAAGTAAACGGGATGGTTTATACTTCGGGGATTATTCCGGTAGTACCGGAAACAGGAGAGATACCGGAGGGTTCTGCGGCACAGGCGAAGCAGGCGCTTACCAATCTTTCTAATCTTTTGCAGGCGGCAGGGACTACGATGGACAAGGTGATTAAGACGACGGTATTTATTAAGGAAATGAATGATTTTGCGGCAATCAATGAGGTGTATGCGACATTTTTTTCGGGCGATTTTCCGGCGCGAAGCTGCGTGGAGGTGGCACGTCTTCCGAAGGATGTTATGCTTGAGATAGAGGCGATTGCAGAGAAATAAGAAATATCCGTGTAAATAGTTTGCCGCAGGCGAAGAACTCTGTTTTGTGAGATTCTTATGCCTGCGGCGCTTTTTATGCATACATGTCGAAATTTCCGCCTACCGAAGGGTTGACGGAGCGCTCCATTGCCTTTACCATACCGTCAGACATTGTCTCCGACATTTCAAGCTGCTTATCCAGCATGACAACGCCGAGAGCCTGGCCGATCGGATTGCTTGCATTATTCACGGCACTTAGGGCAACAGAATTTAAAGTGTTCATTTCCATTGGCATCACCACCTTATTTTTTATAGGTCTATTATGTCACGAATTTATACAAAATGCAAAGAAAAAATATAAAATTTCCATATTTTTCTTGGAAAGTGAAATAATACATAGTAAAATGGAGTGGAAATGCAAAAGGAGAGACAATATGATGTATGATGTAATAATAATCGGAAGCGGGCCGACCGGACTTGCGGCGGCGATTTACGGGCAGAGAGCAAGACTTTCAGCGCTTGTGCTGGAGAAACAGCCAATGAGCGGGGGACAGATTTTAAACACATATGAGGTAGACAATTATCCGGGACTTCCGGGGATAAGCGGATTTGAAATCGGGCAGAAATTCAGGGAGCATGCGGACAAGCTTGGTGTGGAATTTCAGACGGCCGAGGTAAAAAGCCTTCAAAAAGAGGGCGGTGTTTTTAAGGTGCTGACAGGGAACGGGATATTGGAAAGCCGTACGCTGATTCTGGCAACGGGCGCAGGGCACAGGAAGCTTATGGTGGACGGTGAGGAGGAGCTGTCCGGCATGGGTGTGTCCTACTGTGCAACATGTGACGGTGCATTTTTCAAAAACAAGGTGACAGCCGTTGTGGGCGGCGGTGATGTTGCGCTGGAGGACGCCCTGTTTTTGGCAAGAGGATGCAGTAAGGTGTATCTGATACACCGAAGGAACGAATTTCGGGGAGCTAAAATTTTGCGGCAGCGTATACAGGAGACGCCCAATATAGAGGTTGTTTATGACTCTGTGGTGGAGAAAATCTGCGGAGAGGATGTCGTGGAATCCGTAATGATCCGCAATGTGAAGGAGGACCGCCGGTTTGAGCTTGAGGTTTCGGGCGTTTTTATCGCGGTTGGAATTGAGCCGAATTCTAAGCTGGCGGAGGGGTTTGTGCCGATGGATGAGGCGGGGTATATTAAAGCCGGTGAGGACTGTGTGACAGAGATGCCGGGAGTGTTTGCGGCGGGAGACGTGCGGACCAAAAAGCTGCGGCAGGTAGTAACGGCGGCTGCCGACGGTGCGAATGCAATTACTTCTGTGGAGGCGTATCTTCGGGACAATAGATAATTACCAATAAACGGAAAAAAACGTGGGTAAATTATGGCAGTATTTTACCTTGACAGGGCTTGGCCGCTGCGCTATAATTACTCATTGAAAAGAAAAGTTAATAATTTCGTAACAAATGAAGATTTGCAATTATATGGAGGTATTTATGTACAAGAAGGGTTTGAAAGTAGCGGCCTGCGGTATTGCAAGTGCAGTCGTTCTTGTTGGCACACCGATGATACCGTATGCGGCACCGCTTGCAGGTGTTTCTCAGGCGGCTTCTGTTGACGGAGATACCGGAGCGTTAGTGTCAGGCGTATCGCTTTGCTTTTCAAATTATTTGACAAAGGGTGAGCAGATTGCAAAGGCTGAGGCGAATGAGACGCCGGTTGTGCAGCAGTCTACGGCAGATAAAAAGAATAATAATGGGCCGGAAAGTGAATATGCGAATATCGCAATTGCACAGGTAGATAATTATGTGAATATCAGAAGCGAGTCCAACACGGAAAGCGAAGTTGTCGGCAAGCTCTATAATAATTCCGCAGCGACGGTGCATGCAGTAGAGGGTGACTGGTATCGGATCACATCAGGTACGGTAACCGGATATGTGAAAAGTGAATATGTAGTGCGTGATAACGCGGAACTCGCTAAAAGCGTAAGCCGTCGGGTGGCGACAGTTCATACAGAGACATTGTTTGTGAGAACAGAGGCGACGACGGAGTCGGATGTTTTGGAGATGGTTCCGGATCAGGAAGAGCTTACCGTAACGGATGAATCCACAGACGGCTGGGTGAAGGTATCCGTTGAGAAGGGCGAAGGATATGTGTCAAGAGATTATGTGACGCTCTCCACCGAGTTTGTACAGGCAGAGTCAAAGGCAGAAGAAGAAGCAAGACTTGCGAAGGAAGCGGCAGAGCGTGAGGAAGCGGAGAGAGCTGCGGCTGCAAAAGCAGTGCAGGATGCGGCGACAAGAAGGAGCGCCGGAAGCAACAGTAACGGCGGTGGATCATCAACTCCGTCTTCGGGCAAAAGCTACAACGCACCGTCGGGATCCGGCGGAGCGGCAGTTGCAAACTATGCATGTCAGTTTGTCGGCAATCCGTATGTGTATGGCGGTGCAAGCCTTACAAACGGAGCAGACTGTTCGGGATTTGTAATGGCTTGTTATGCAGCGTTTGGCGTTTCACTTCCTCATTCCTCAAGTGCATTGAGAGGATGCGGATACGAAGTGGGAACAGATGCGATGCAGCCTGGCGATATTGTATGTTACAGCGGGCATGTTGGAATATACATCGGCGGCGGCACAATTGTACATGCGAGCACACCGGAATCGGGAATTAAGTATTCCAATGTGAATTACAGATCAATTCTTTCTGTAAGAAGAATATTCTAAATTAAACATAAAATTAACCGGACCGGATTGGGTCCGGTTTTTTGTCATATAGGAGGTTGTTGGGGTCAAATAAGATTCCATTGCAAAGTTGAATTAATTGTGCCTAAATTGTGTGTGATTTCAAGTTGAATTTTTATCTCTCTCAGTTATATTTCGGAAACAATATTTAATCAATCGACACAGTTCAACCGTAAAGGTCTATTTGCCCCCAACAACATAGGATTCGGATGTTAAAAGGTTGTGAACAAGAAGAACGCTGGCAATTTGCACAAATACATGCGAAAAGC
>CANOCV010000096.1 GCA_947564465.1 uncultured Roseburia sp.
TAGGACTATTACATAGCAATATCTTCCTCTAATGCGAAGCTGCGCATAAGCTTTTCTATCATAGGAAAGTCGTAGGTGTTAACACTTCACTGCAACAAGGTCTTTCCTATGATAGAACAAAGAATCCGGCTCTGCCGGATTCTCCGCCTGCGGCGGGCCGCATATGCGGCATTTTTCCTCTTCGCCGCATGGCGATCCTGCCCGGAGGGCTTTTTATATCATAGGAAAGTCATAGACTTTAACACTTCACAATAACAAGGTCTTTCCTATGATATAAGAAAAGCACCCATAAATACGCATTCTACAAGCATATCTAAGGGTGCAGTAATCGCACGGTTCCACCTTAACTTTTCACTTCGGATTCTGTCAAATCCTATCCTTTAACGCAGGCATACGGCAATGCTTAACAATTCTGTCATCTTCGGCATTACAGCTCTGGAATGGTTTTCATTTATCTTCCACCATAAAAGGCTTCCACCGATCACCGCCTTTCTCTCTGTATGTTTCCGATAAACTACTCTTTCCGTCTTTGCTTTTCTTATGTTAGAGATGATTATAAACAATATTTTTTGAAATGTCAAGCAGGCTGATTCATCCGAAATTTACCGTCAGCCACAGTCAGACCGCACTTCCCGCCGTCCTTTAACTTTCCAAACAACATTTCATCCACCAAAAGCCCCTTGATTTCGCTTTGTATCACACGTTCAATCTCTCTTGCGCCGTACTCCGCACTGATTCCCTTATTTTTCAGCAGCTTTTTTGCTTTCGTGTCAACGGACAGCTCCACATTCCTCTGCAAAAGCATACTTTTAAGCTCGCCCAGTTTTTTATCCACAATCCGCTCTGCCATTTTTTCATCAATGCCGTTAAACACGACAATCTTGCTTAAGCGGTTGCGAAACTCCGGCTGGAAGATCCGTTTTACCTCCTCCATGATGACCTCGGCTTTTACATCATGCTCTCCGAAACCGATTCCCGGTTTGCCGATCCGGCTTGCCCCCGCATTCGATGTCATAATAATAATTATATTCCTGAAATCTGCTTTTCTGCCCTGATTATCGGTCAGCGTCGCATAGTCCATGACCTGCAGCAAGATATTATAAATGTCGGGATGCGCTTTTTCAATCTCATCCAACAGAAGAACCGCATGAGGGTGCTTGCGGATTTCCTCCGTAAGAAGGCCTCCCTCCTCGTATCCCACATACCCTGCCGGCGCGCCAATCAGCTTGGCCACCGCGTGCTTTTCTTCGTATTCGCTCATGTCAAACCGAAGCAGGCGAATGCCCAGCTCTTTTGCAAGCCTTCGCGCAATCTCCGTCTTACCGACGCCGGTCGGTCCGACAAACAGCAGGCTTGCCAACGGCTTTCCTTCCTCCAGAAGTCCGGCTCTTGAAAATTTTACCGCGTTGACCACCTGCGCTATCGCTTCGTCCTGTCCGTACACCAGATGCCGCAGCCGCTCCTCAAGCGTCGCAAGCGATTCCGTCTCGTCACGCTCCACCGCCTGTTTTGGAATATTGCAAAACTTTGACAGAATTTCGTCAATCAGCTCCCTGCCGACTGACTGACGCTCTTTGTCAAGCGGATGCAATTTGCGGTAAGCGCCCGCCTCGTCAATCAAATCAATCGCCTTATCCGGCAAATAGCGCTCGCTGATATACCTTGCGCTCATATTCGCGGCATATTCCAGCACTCCCTCTTCATAGCTTACACCGTGAAATTCCTCGTACCCCTTTTTCAGTCCCTCCAAAATCCGAACGGTATCCGAGACGCTCGGTTCCTTGATATCCATAGTCCAAAAACGCCTCACCAGGCTTTTGCTCTTTTCAAAATGCTTTTTGCATTCTTCATAGGTTGTCGCCCCGATAAAACGGATCCGTCCTCCTGCAAGATACGGCTTTAGCATATTTGAAATATCAAAGGTCCCTCCGTTTACCGCACCGGCCCCCACGATATTGTGGATTTCATCAATATAAACAATCGGCTTTTCTTCCTGACAGATACTGTCCATCACCTTTTTAAAACGCCGCTCAAGATCACCGCGGTACTGTGTCCCTGCCAGCAGGCTGCCCAAATCTAACGAATAAATTTTAGCCCCCATAAGAGAGGCACAAACCTTCCCCTCATTCAGCAGCCTTGCAAGACCATAGGTGATTGCCGTCTTCCCGACGCCCGGCTCCCCTATATGCAAAGGATTATTTTTCTCTCTGCGGCAAAGAATCTGCATGGTCCGCTCCAACTCCTCTTCCCTGCCGATCAGCGGGTTGACGTTTTCGGTCTCATCATTTAAACAGACTGCATACCGACGCCAGTAAGCTTTCCCGGAATCGGCATTCTCCTCGCCCGCACTGTATTCCTTCTCGTTCTCCTCGTAAATAACGGCCATTTCCTGCAAGAGCCCCGCCCGCTCCACTCCCTGTATCTGCATATAGTAGCGGGCATAGCTCTCCTCAAGCTCATACATTGCATAAATAATATGCGAAAGTTCTACCATACGCTTGCCGCCGCCCTGCGCAAATTCCCATGCATATGACAACACCGCTCCCATGCTCTGTGAAAATTCGGGAATACTCTCGGAATCCGCGGCGCCCGTTTCCATATATTCTTCAAGGTAAGAGTTTAAATTTTTATACAATTCTCCCACGCTTCCGCCGCAGTTCGCAAACGCCTCCTCAAAGACTTTGTTTTGACATATTACACGCAAAAGCAGCTCCGGCGTCACATATTCAAAACGCGCGCCTTTCGCCTGCGCAAGCACAATATTCATGATCTCCTCTACTTCACCGGATACCCGCATTATTACGCCTCCTCAATTGTCATCCGAAACGGAAAGCCCGCCTCCTTTGCCCGCGCTGCCGCCGCCTGAACCTTCGTCACCGCAATATCATACGGATACGAGCCTACCGCTGCCTTTCCTCCCTCATGCACCATCATCATAAGGCGTTGTGCCTCCGCTTCATTTTTATGGAAAATTTCCATCAAAATCTCTACGACAAATTCCATAGACGTAAAGTCATCATTATGCATAATCACCCGATAATGTCTGGGCCTTCGTATATTGATTCTCGTATCTTCCCTTGTTTCTCCCTGCACTGACATTTTTGTCTCTCTTTCCTTTCCCCCGTTTCCTACGGTCTTACCGCCGTACCGTCCTCCAGACGGCTGAACATCCATCCGAAATCCATATCAATAGGCGGGTATTTTTTCGCGGCATTCTCATCAAAATCCACACCGATTCCCGGCTTGTCACTCAAATAAGCATATCCCCCGCGAACCACCGGACATCCCGGGAATACTTCCTGCTCCGCTTCGTTAAACCCGGCAAATTCCTGTATGCCAAAATTCGGGCTGTTTAAATCCAGATGCATCTGTGCCGCCATACCGACAGGCGAAAGGTCATTTGGCCCATGCCACGCTGTCCGAACCTGAAATGCCTCACAAAATGCTGCGATTTTCCGTGCGGGAGTCAGACCGCCCACGTCGCTCAAATGACAGCGAATAAAATCTATCCACTGATTCTGCACAACGGTTTTCCACTCCAGGGGATGCGTAAAAAGCTCTCCCATTGCCAGCGGAACGGCTGTCTGATTGCGCAGAACTTTAAAATATTGCACCTGCTCCGGTGCAAGGGCATCTTCAATAAAAAACGGCTTAAACTGTTCCAGCTCTTTGACAAAGGCCAGCGTATCTGCCAGAGACAAGCGTTCATGTATATCGTGCATAATCTCCAGATTCCAGCCTATATCCGTGCGGATACGGTCAAACAGCTTAACGACGCTCTGCATATAAGCCCTGGTGGAATAATAGGCGCCCGACGGAGCATTGTCCGGATGCGTCATTTTCTGAATACTTCCGTCAAAATTCCCGCCGTAGGTTCCCATATGACAACGGATAAAGCGATATCCTTCCTCCATAAACGCATATATTCTTTCCTCTACCTCTTGTGGACTATTGCCGTCCGCATGACGGTAAACGGCGATCCCCTCTCTGGCCTTGCCTCCAAACAGGCTGTAAACCGGCATTCCCGCAAGCTTGCCTTTTATATCCCAAAGAGCCTCGTCCACACCCGAAAGTGCGTTGTTAAGAACCGGTCCGTTTCTCCAATAAGAGCTTCCCATCATAGACTGCCAGATATCCTCAATATCGTGAACAGATCTTCCTTTTAGCATCGGACAGAGATATTCTTCAATCGCCGTAACAACCGCCTTATATCTCCAGGTAAACGTAGCACATCCCAAACCGTATAATTCCGGTTCCGATGTTTCCACTTTCACCACTACCAGATTATTGCCATGAGGCGCCGTAACAAATACTCTTATGTCCCTGATTGTAATAGATTTCATAGCATTTCTCCTTCTATTTTTGACTGTATTCTGTTGTTATTTTGTAAATTCAGTATAATACGGCTCTCATCATTTTTCTCACCATTTTTATTCTAATAATCACCATTTTTTTGATTTCTCACTGAAACTGCCTGTTGTTTTCCGCCACATACTGCTTAAAGCACTTCCTGTATTGTAGTGGCGAGACACCCATTTTGTCCCGAAACCGGCGCAAAAAAGTATTGACACTGGCGTATCCGACCAAACCTGAAAGTTCCGTAATACTCACATCCGATTCCTCGAGAATGCGGACAGCCTGCGTAATACGGACAGAATGAATATAATTGTTTATATTTTTTCCAAAGATACGCCCGAAATTTTTACTGATTGTATTCGGCTGCAGATAGAACAGCCGACTCAACTTATTCAAACTTAATTCCTGTGCATAATGAAAATCAATATAATTTTTCACCTGGCTCATAGCCCTGTAAGTACCGCTTATCTCCTGTTTTTCTACATGCAAAAGTCTTTTGAGATAAATTGTTAATTCCAAAAGAAGAGCATACACCATATCTCCGCCGCCCTCCCCGTTCCCCTCTGTTTCATCCCGAAGACACCATATAAGCCGAATCATCCGATCAAAGGTTTCTTTCTCTATATCCCTCAATTTTGCGGCATTTTCCAAAGTCTGTGTGCGATATACGTTCATATAGCTGTTAATGATCGGAAGCGACTGCATAAACGACGGCATTACAGTCAATCCGTAACGAATGCACGGCGTTTTTAAAAATTTTCTGGAATGAGGATCCGTTCCGCCAATAATCAACACATCCCGGGGCCCCAAATTATAACATATATTTCCAATCCGATACTGCGCCTCGCCCTCCTCAATAAAAAGCAGCTCACAGGAATTGTGTACATGATAAATCGGATTTGTTCTGTAATCTCCGGTATAACTCACATAGACATTCTGATTATTCAAAGCAATAAAATGTTCTTCCTGATTATAAGAATTTAAAAACCGCTCATTTCGTTCCATTGAATAATTCCTTTCTATCTTTCAATACATCCGCAACATAAGAACAAAAGTGCGCTTCGCACACCCTCGCGGATTAACAACTTTCAATGCGCA
>CANOCV010000097.1 GCA_947564465.1 uncultured Roseburia sp.
ACGTTGGTTTTAACGGTGTCAGACGAAGCGTTTGACAGGCTTGGCGCACAATCGGTTGTCCGGCTTGGCAACGGCATGTACGCTGTGTCTTATGCGGACAGTAAAGCGGCAAAAGAGGCATATGAAGTATATCGAAAGATGCCGGATATCCTGGCCGTGGAAGAGGATCTTGTGGCAAAGACGGCTCAGACGGACACGGAAAGGGATGCTGCGGAAGATGTGCCGGTCATTCCAAACGAGCAGTCAGTTTCCGGCGGGGAAGGAAAGGATGTAACCGTCGCGGTGATAGACACCGGTGTAAACCCGGGAAATGCAAAGCTGCAGGGGCGCCTTTTGGAGCCGGTGGCTGTATATCCGGATGAGAATGCAGCCGACGGAAACGGACACGGAACCTTAATGGCAGAGATTATCGCGCAGAATACGGGGGAGAATGTAAAAATTCTTCCGATCAAGGCGGTGGATAACGGCGGTTTTGGAACATCGGCTGCGCTTTGTGAGGCAGTCGGCAAAGCCGTGGGACGCGGCGTAGATGTGATCTATCTTGGCGTTTCAGGAAAAGGCGCGTCAGGAGCGATTGAGACGGCCGTTAGGCAGGCAAAAAAAGCCGGGATTCCGGTAGTCGTACCGGCGGGCAATGACGGGGACGACGTACAGGGTTATTTCCCCGGAAATATAGAAGATGCATGGACGGTTTCGGCGGTGGACGAGAAAAATGCGATTGAAGAGTATTCGAATACAGGAAGCCGGATTGATTTTGCGGCATATGGAAGTTATGTTTCTGGCAGTACGCCGCATACGGGGACTTCCGTAGCGGCAGCGTTTGTCACTGCGGAAGTGGCAAAATGTTGTTCCGACGGAAAAACAGAAGGTTGGGACGGCTTGTACCTTGAAATGCAAAAGACAGCGGAGGACATCGGAGAGGCCGGCCGGGACCCGCTTTATGGAGAAGGGCTTGTATCCGATAACTCTTTCTTTGAGACAGAGGAGAAAGAGCCGGAAGGTTCGAGCGGGAAGGAGGAAAAAGAGGCCGGGCCGGATACTGCCGGCAGCAAAACGGAAACGCAAGAAAAAGGGGAAGACAGATCTTTGGGTACAGAAAAAACAGTGGAGCCTGTGGAGTTAGAGGAAATAGTACATATAAGGGCAGCGTCTAATACCGCTGTCGGATGTACAAGCTGGAGCCAGGTGAAGAGTGCGGTGGAGAGCGGAAAGACCAGGATCCGCATAGACGGGGATATAAACGCAAACAGCACAATCACGATACCAAGCGGCAGGACAGTGGCAATTTTCCCGCAGAGCAGCGGAAATTACAGCATTACGCGTTCCACAACGTTTGTGGGAGGCTCTTTGTTCAGTGTGAAAGGGACATTGACGATAGAAGCAAGTTCCGCGGTGAATGCGTCAACGGGTGCAAAGACGCTCCTCTCTATCAGGGGCAGGCAGTCCACCATGTATGCGGGTGCGCCGCTTTTGACCGTGGACGGCGGCACACTAAACTTAACAGCCGGGTACCTGGGCTGGAATAAGTTTTTAAAGGACCCGGATAACCCGGATGTTTTGTCGGGTGACGGGGGATGCATCCGGGTAAATTCCGGAACTTTTTACATGACAGGCGGCGTCATAGAGCAGTCAGCCGCGTTAAACGGCGGCGGCGTGTCGGTGCAGTCCGGCGCAAGTTTTTTTATGACGGGCGGACAGATTGTAGGGAATAGGACGGCACAGAGCACAAAAGAGCAGAATGATACAACCGGGAACGGCGGCGGGGTTGTCGTTTACGGAAACTTTGTCATGACGGGCGGCGCCATTGGAGGAGATTTTACTTCCGGTGGCAATGTATTCAGTGGAAATACGGCGGATTTCGCTGGCGGCATTGGAATTATTAGCGGAAACGTGACCATATCCGGAGGGACGCTCAGCAAGAATGCGGCCACCAAGCATGGCGGCGCAGTCCACCTTTATGGAGCAAAGAGCACGGAAACGGGCAGACTGAATGTTGTGGGCGGAACAATTACAGAAAATACTGCTCCGCGTGGAGGGGGAATCTTCTTATCTACAAGGGGAATCTTAAACATCGGAACGGCAAGCACAGCACCAACCATCAGCCGCAATGTTTCCACAACCACAACGAATGAGTTTGGCGGCGGGGGAATTTACGCCTCGTCAAATGCATCCGGCTTTGTAATTGAAAACGGCATCTTTGACGGGAATACGGCCGCAATGCATGGAGGGGCGGTCGCCACACAAACAACCACTTCCATAAGCGGCGGACAGTTTGTAAGGAACAGCGCAAAATCCGGCGGAGCCGTCCGTTCTTCCGGAACCCTTTTGGTAAGCGGCGGCCTCTTTGGCGGCGGCAGGGACACAGACGGAAATACGGCGGGGGATTCGGGAGCTGCAATCTCGCAGTCCGGCGGCAATACCATGACGTTTTCGGGCGGAACGATTTCGCATAACAGCGGAGGGATCGGGGCTCTATTTGTTGCATCAAACGGAAAGCTGGATATGCGCGGCGGGGAGATACACAGCAATACGAATACCTCCGGCATAGCGGTAAACAGTAACGCTTCCTCAAGCGGCACAGCCGTGATCAGCGGCGGGAATATCTATGGCAACGCGGCAGCGGGAGTATGGAACTCAGGAAGCGTGACTTTAAGCGGGACAACGGTAGTCCGCAATAATGCGACGTATGGGATTTTAAACAACGGCAGCGGGACGCTTTGCATGGAAAAAGGCAGTATCTATGGCAACGGGAACGCGGCGCAGGCAACAGGCGGCGGGATCTATAACGGCGGGACGGCAGTGTTTACAGGCGGCGCGGTTTACGGGAATGCCGGGTATGGATTGACCAATGCCGGAACCTGCCAGGTAAACGGGAACTTTATGGTTGGCATGTATTCGTATTCGGGTGCAGGGAATTATTCGGCAAGCGCAAATTATAGCGGCTGCGTGAAAAACAGCGGCACCCTGACGGCAGGCGGCCTTTTGGCATACGCGGCAAACGCGCCGTGCCTGGAGAACACCGGAAATGCGACGTTTACATCCGCGAATGGCACGAACAGTTTTTTCTCTTACAAGACACCCGCAGTGGTAAAAAATGCCGGAAGGCTTTATATCGGGGCGAAATCGGCAGGAGCGTCTTTTGCGGACACCCTGGTTTTATGTGCAGAGGACGCGGAAAGCGGGATTGAAAACACCGGGACGCTTGTGTGCGGCGGTTTATATGTGGCAGGCGAATATACTGTGACAGGAATAGGAAGCCATGCGGACAACGGTTACCATATCAAGACGGGGATCTGCAATACAGGTACAGGGCGTTATGATACCGGAAGCTTCGCGCAGACCGTGTCCTTGTGTGATTATGCGGAAATTAAAAACTGCCTGGAGGATGGAATTGACAATAAAGCCGGGACTGTAAAAATATGGGGCAACGCTAAGATCCATAACTGTAAGGGAATTGGAATAAAAAATGCCGGGACGGTTACGATGGCAGGCGGAACGGCAGAAGGAAATGATACGGGAATTGAAAATGCCGGGACAGTCATGGTAGAGGCTGGAACGGTAAAGGACAATGCAACCGGAATCCAAAATGAGGGGACAGCCACGGTGAAAGGCGGAACCGTCAGCGGGAATACTGCCGGGATTAAGAATACCGGGACGGCTGTGATCGAAGGAGGCGTGGCAAAAGAAAATACGACAGGGATGGAAAATGCAAAGACGGCCACGGTAAAAGGCGGAACGTTCAGCGGGAACACTGTCGGAATTAAAAACAGCAGGGATATGGATATGTCCGGAGGAACGGTGAAAAAGAATGATACCGGTCTTTCTAACAGCGGCGCCATCCATTTGACAGGCGGAAGCATTACGGGCAATAAGACCGGAGTGTACCAGAACGGAGTATTTTATATGTCCGGGGCGGCAGCGGTGAATGAGGACAATGACGTGAAGCTGCCGGAAGGCCGTGTGATTACCGTAGAGGATGCGTTGACGACGGATGGAGTGGCTGCGGTTGTGACGCCATTGGATGAGGACAAAAATGAGCTTCCTAAGATTACATCTGAGGATAATGAAAAGGAAGGCGGCTTGGGAAGAGTTGTGGTTATATCTTCTTATGGACAGAAAAAGGGATCTGACGCCCTGTTTTATGGAAACGGAAATCCACGATTTGAGCTGTCAAAAGGCGGCGTCCTGCGTCCGGGAGATTACATGGATGCGGATCAGACCGCGGCGGAAAAGAATGCAGGGAATATCACGAATGATATCGCGGCAGAGGATATTGTAATTAGCAGGGATTACGATGTAAAGTATTATAAGAACATCGAGGAGCGGGACGCAGACGGGAACCTTGTCAGCGTGCAGGTGCAGAACCTTCCGTTTGGCATATCAAAGTACTGGTGTGAGAACCTGAAGCTTCCGGACGGTACGGATACGGCGCCGTTGCCATCGGTACTGACAAAGCCGTACGCCGATTATTATGAGTTCCTGCATTGGAACACCATGGCGGATGGCAGCGGCGTGACTTATCCGCATATTTTCCTATATAAAGAGAATAAGCCGCTGGATTTGTATGCCCAGTGGCAGAGGAGCTTTAATATCGCTTATATCGGGAATGAGCAGACTGTGGGAGAGGATTTCATAGAGGAGAATATCACACAGGATACCGATTACATCTTCCATGACAACTTAGAGGAAACAGGGGAAAAACATTTTAAAAAGGAGGCAGCGGACAGCTATACGGACGCGGAAACAGGGGAGGAAGTGACGGAGGAAATTACGGCGACGGTAGTGCAGTGGAGTTTTCGGAGAGATTCCGACATAGATAGAGATAATTTTTCATTATCCAGTGATATATCGGCGGCTCAATTATATAAGGATGCAAAAAACATTGAAGGAGCGATTACCAGTGGAGCCCCGGCCGGAGAGTATGGAACATATCCGTTGAGTGACATGGTGAGCCTTATGGAATCTGGAAGCAGTGTACGGGGCGCCAATCCTCTGTTTACAAACACGGGGAGCATGGAAAAGGAGAATGCATTGTTTGCTTCATCCGGCGGCAGCCAGCCGTATGTCAACCTGTATGCCGTGTGGGACTATGGCCCGCTGATTGAAGCGTACGATCTTTATTATACGCTGGAGGAGGCCCAAAAAACTACGGCAACCACCGGCATTACGGAGGCGGAGCTGCTAAGCCGCGCGACAGCGA
>CANOCV010000098.1 GCA_947564465.1 uncultured Roseburia sp.
GTGTGAAATTTTCAAGTTGCTAACTGGGGCTATTTGACCCCAACATCATCATCATGATATAAAAGCTTATGCGCACTCTACATTGTGTGTGGGGTGTCAAATTTGGAGATATAGCTAATGTTGCTGATGATGGCTGCGCCTGTTTGTATTTGAAAGTGGAACAAACTGCAATCTGTTCCCGAAAAAGTGCGAATCATACTAAATAGATTGTCTTCTTAAATTTAACTGATATAATTGAACAATATCGGTTAAAAAACGGTTAAGGAGGTAATATGAATTGAAAACAGGGAAGAAACAAAAAATAAGAAAGGTGAGAAGAAAGGCATTTAGCCTGCTTCTGGCAGTTGTACTTGCGGCGACAGGGATAGACTTGTCGTTATTTACCACGACAGTCATGGCGAGCTATAGCTCTGGTCATGTTGACGGACCAATCGGTGAGAACTTGACATGGCACTATGATGAGGAGGCTAACACTTTGTATATTTCCGGGACGGGGGATATGACGGATTATACGGAATACACTAGTACTTTAGATCTGTGCGGTATAACAGAGAGAGAGGGGATTACGGTTGAAATTGATGAGGGCGTGACTAGCATCGGGGCATATGTATTTACGAAAATGAAGATGGAGACGATTCGGATTCCGGAAAGCGTGACTCGAATTGGAGACGGTGCATTTGATCAATGCTATCAATTAACTCAGGTGGTAATCCCGGAGAATGTGGCTACTATCGGGGAGCATGCATTTGATAGCTGCTACGCCCTAGCCGACGTAGAATTTGCTGGAACGCCGGAAAGTCTGGGTACTTATGCGTTTCAGGCTTGCAGTAAATTAAAGAGTGTGGATCTGACAGGTGTAAAGAGCATAGGAGAGCTTGCGTTTAATTATGCCGGATTAACAGAGGTGACCTTGACAGGTGTGAAGAGCATAGGATATAATGCATTTTTAAATTGCACTTATCTTGAGACTGTGGATTTGACGGGCGTGGAGAGTATGGGACCGGAAGCGTTTCGCCAATGCAGGAATTTGACGAGTGTGACAATTTCGGACAGTTTGAAAATTATACCGGTAGGAGCATTTCAGGCTTGCGAGGCTTTAAAGAGTGTGACAATCCCGGAGGGGGTGGTTGAGATTGGGGAGAGCGCATTTAGCAGTTGTACTTCTTTAACGAATGTGACAATTTCGGACAGTGTAGCTACTATCGGGGAGAGCGCATTTAGCAGTTGTACTTCTTTAACAAATGTAAAGCTGCCGAGCGCTTTAACAAGTATACCGCCGAATATGTTTTATTATTGCTCGGCTTTAAAAACTGTGGAAATTCCGGAAACTGTGACAAGGGTTGGGCAATTTGCATTTAGCAGGTCTGGTTTAACGAGTGTGACAATTCCGAAAAACGTGACATGGATTGACAGCTACGCATTTAGTAATTGCACAGCTTTGGGTGAAGTTATTGCGGAAGGGGAAGAACCGGCAAGGCTCAATGAGAGCGTTTTCAGTAGTAGTTGTAAATTTATTACCGAGAATACTGAGGGTATTACCGTTCCCGAAGGAGCGGTCGGAGCTTACCTTACGGCCTGGAAAGATTGGTCGGCTTACATTGGAAATAAGGGAGAAGTTGTAAAGCAGGTCACTGAGACAGTTTTAGAAGAATACACGGCGACAAAAGACACCACAGAAGAAGAAATCGAGAATGAGGTTGAGCAAAAGCTGACCGAAGCGGGAATCGGCAATGCAACGGTAACCGTAGAAGATTTTCAAAAGACGGATACAAATGTAAGCGGAACAGTTAACGTCACGATTGGAGACGGAGAGGATGCGGAGAAGATAACGATACCGATTGACATGGAAATCAGAAAGCTGCTGACCGATGAGGAAAAGGTGTTTGCGGCGAAGGAAGCGGTAGAAGAAGTTCTGCGTGATTACACGGCAACAAACGATACGACAAAAGAAGAGATTGAGCGTGAGATTGACAAGGCGCTGGAAACTGTAGAGGGAATTGACGGTATATCTGTGACAGTAGAAATCACAAAGCAAAATGCGCTCCAGAATGCGGCGGGATATGTCAGGGGAACTGTTACGATCACAAGCAACAGTCAGACAGATACCGTAGCGATTGACAAAGAAATTGCCAGACTGGTGCCTCTGGAAGGCATGGGAACAGCGGAAGAACCCTATCAGATTAACAACAAAGAAGCATTGGAAAAGCTGCGTGACCTTGTAAATGGCGGAGAGGATTTTACGGGAGTCTATTTTTTAATTACGGCGGACATTGACTTAGAAGGCAGCGAGGAAGATCAATGGAAACCAATCGGAACTGTGGAGCATCCGTTTACGGGAATTCTGGATGGGGCAGACCATATGATAAGCGGTCTGTATATCAAGGATGAGACGGCGGATAATCAGGGACTCTTTGGGGTCAATACCGGAACCATTCAAGATGTAACGGTGGAAGGAACAGTAACCGGACATGACAATGTCGGAGGAATCGCCGGCTGCAATTCAGAGCATGGAACCATAACAGGCTGTACCAACAGAGCAGCCGTAAGCGGCACGGAATCGGTGGGAGGAATTGCCGGCATACATAATAGTGCCAATACGCTTACAAAATGTGTGAACTACGCAAATGTGACAGGGGTTACGGGAGTTGGCGGAATTGTCGGAAAATCGCAAGCTCCGGTGTCGGACAATACCAATCACGGAGATGTCAGCGCATCGCAATCGGGCGCCGGAGGCGTGGCTGGATACCATGGCCCGAAAGGGGCGGCTTGGTATCTGTTGGGCGGTAATGCAAACAACGGAAATGTATCTGCCGAAGGTGATGGATATGCCGGAGGCGTTATCGGAGAATTTCATGGAAGCGACTCCGATTTGGCAGGAGCATACCAAAATAACTATTATCTTAAAACAGACAAAGTGAATACAAATCTTAAGGCAATCGGAAATCTGTCGGGTGAAGCGGCAGAGGAGGCGGATGCGTCAAGCATAAGCACGGACAGACTGCCCAATCCGGGGGAGCATTTCCGGGGCGAGGGGACGAGCGAGGCGCCGTATAAGATTTTTGACAGGGAGGATCTTGAATTTCTTCGGGACGCCGTCAATAGCGGGAAAGACTACACAGATACTTATTTTATTCTCGCAGGAGACATCAATCTTGAGGGGAGCGAAGCGAATCCGTGGACGCCCATCGGAACAGCGGAGCATCCGTTTACGGGAATTCTGGACGGAGACAGCCATACCGTAAGCGGTCTGTATATCAAGGATGAGACGGCGGATAATCAGGGACTCTTCGGGGTTAATGCCGGAACCATTCAAGATGTAATGGCAGAAGGAACGGTAACCGGACATGACAATGTCGGAGGAATTGCCGGAATCAATACCGAAAACGGCATAATTTCAGGATGCGTTGCAGACATAGATGTGACCGGAAATGATTATGTGGGCGGCATTGCCGGGAAAAACGAAGGAAAGATTGAGAACTGTACCAGCTATGGAACAGTGACCGGAAACGATTACATAGGCGGCATTGCAGGAAGCAATGAAGCGGCAGGAACGATTAACAACGGAGTGAACAACGGGGATGTCTCCGTCAAAGAAGGTGGAACCGGCAGCCATATCGGAGGAATCACCGGAGAAAACAAGAATGATACGCAGGATTCTGTTACAGGAAGCTATTGCCAGACGGACGAGGTTAACAAAGATATCACGGGAATTGGCGGACAGAATGACGCAGGCAGCGGAGTGACGTCTGGGAACAAGCCATTTCCCGAGCCGGGAAAAGAGTTTGCAGGTCAAGGAACGCAGAAGAGACCGTATCAAATCTACACGGAGGAAGAGCTTAAGAAGCTGCAGACGGCAATTGAAACAAATCCTGAGGAATACAAGGATGCCCATTTTGAGCTGATGGACGATATCACGCTTAAACAGGGAGAGGACTGGAGACCGATTGGAACAAAAGAAAAGCCGTTTGAAGGAATTTTTAACGGAAATGACCATACGGTCAGCGGGTTGAAAATTGAAGATAATACGGCTGACAATCAGGGTCTTTTCGGAGTCAATGCCGGAACGATTGAGAATCTGACCGTAGATGGAAGCGTGACCGGAAAAGACAATGTCGGAGGAATCGCCGGAACCAATACAGAAAATGGAGTAATCAAGGACTGTACCAGTAATGTAACAGTCACGGGAGAGAACAACGTCGGAGGAATCGCCGGCAAAAATGACGGAAGCATTACGTATTGCACGAATAACGGAAGCGTTACCGGAAATGGAGCCGGAACCGGCGGCGTGGCAGGAAAGAATGACGGTTCGCTGAAAAATGACACGAACACCGGCGCGGTAACAGGAAACAACGATGTTGGGGGAATTACCGGAACCAATGGAGAAAACGGAACCGTAGAGGGCTGCACCAACTCCGGAAATGTAACGGGAGACGGAGACAATACGCCGGGAGCCATCATAGGAGACAACCGGAATACAGACCCGGATGCAGTAAAAGACGACTATTACCAGAAGACGGAAGAGATCAATAAAGACCTGACCGGAATCGGCGAAGGTACAGGCTCCGGGACAGACCCGGAGGGAATTACTTCAGGGGAAACGCCGACGAATCCGGAGAAAACTTTTAACGGCTCAGGAACGGCGGAAGACCCATATCAGATCGGCAGCAAGGAAGATTTGGAAAAACTGCGCGATCTTGTGAACGGCGGGGAAGATTTTGCAGACGCCAACTTTAAGGTGACGGCAGACATAGACTTAGGCGGCAGCGAGGAGAATCCATGGACGCCGATTGGCACAGAGGAGCATCCGTTCAAAGGAACATTAGACGGAGACGGCCATACGGTAAGCGGCCTGCACATCAATGACGGGACGAAGG
>CANOCV010000099.1 GCA_947564465.1 uncultured Roseburia sp.
ACACCGAGTGAGACGCCAAGCGAGACACCGAGTGAGACGCCAAGCGAGACACCGAGTGAGACGCCAAGCGAGACACCGAGCGAGACGCCGAGTGAGACGCCAAGCGAAACACCGAGTGAAACACCGAGTGAGACGCCAAGCGAAACACCGAGTGAGACGCCAAGCGAAACGCCAAGCGAGACGCCAAGCGAGACGCCAAGCGAGACGCCAAGCGAGACACCGAGTGAGACGCCAAGTGATATTCGTGTAAATAAGATAGAAGTTTCTCCTGCAAATGTCACTTTGAAGATCGGTCAGACACAGAAGTTGACAGCAACAGCCCTGCCGACAGATGCAACAAACCGCGAGTTGTCGTTTGTAAGCAATCATGAAGAGGTTGCAGCGGTTTCGGCGGATGGAGTCATCACAGCAAAGGCCGTAGGAACAGCAACCATTAAGGTAGAGGCGAAGGACGGAAGCGGAGTTTATGGGAATGTTACGGTAAATGTAGTTCAAAACAGTAC
This sequence comes from uncultured Roseburia sp., assembly GCA_947564465.1. GTDB lineage: Bacteria > Bacillota > Clostridia > Lachnospirales > Lachnospiraceae > Roseburia_C. The sequence goes on from CANOCV010000099.1 coordinate 504, forward strand.
AAGTGGAAATAACAATGGGACGAATTTATCGACAGTTGCTGTGGGAAAGATGTTTACTGCCGGCAAATTTAAATATAAGATTACAGGCGCTCAAACAGGAAATTACACCGTAGAGCTTGTAGGTCCATCTAAGAAAACGATGCAATCTGCGACGATTCCTGCGACCGTAAAATATCAAGGTAACACGTTTAAAGTTACAACAATAGGAAAGAATGCGTTTCGAAATAACAAAAAACTGAAAAAAGTAACGATAGGAAAGAATATTAAAGGAATCGGGGCCAGTGCATTTTATGGATGCAAGAAGCTTAGTAAAATAACAATCAAAGCGACAGGTCTGAAGACGATCGGAAAAAATGCTTTTCGTTCTATACAAAAAAGAGCGGTGATAAAAGTGCCGGCGAAAAAAGTAAGCGCCTACAAAAAACAGATTAAGAAGGCAAAAACTGCTTCCACAGTCGTAGTGAAGAAGTAGGAAAACAATAAAATCACACCTGTATTGTGCAGGTGTGATTTTGATTAAAAATAAAAAATTAACACATATGTGAAAAAAAACACCTAAAAATCAACAGAAAATTGGACTAGAATAAACATAAAGAATAATATTCAGGAGGAAAAGCCTTATGATTTATCGTGATTTTGAGGATTTGCAGTTATCGGCGCTTGGAATGGGTGCAATGCGTTTGCCGGTAGTAGATGGAAATGATGCGGTGATTGACTGTGAAGCCGTAGAGGAAATGGTGTCTTATGCGATGGAGAATGGCATAAATTACTATGATACTGCGTGGGGATATCATGATGGTAATTCGGAAACGGTTATGGGCAAGGCGCTAAGCAGATATCCGCGTGACAGTTATTATCTTGCAACAAAGTTTCCGGGATACGATCTTGCGAATATGCCGAAGGTGAAAGAAATCTTTGAAAAACAGCTTGAAAAATGCGGCGTCTCTTATTTTGATTTCTATCTGTTTCACAATGTCTGTGAGATGAATATTGACGCATATTTGGATGAAAGTTATAAGATATTTGAGTATTTGATGGAGCGGAAGAAAAACGGACAAATCAGACATCTCGGTTTTTCGGCACACGGAAGCTGTGAGGTCATGAAACGTTTTCTTGAGGCGTATGGGAAAGATATGGAGTTCTGTCAGATACAGCTTAATTATATTGACTGGTCGTTTCAGGATGCAAAGGCCAAAATGGAATTGTTAAAATCCTACAATATTCCGGTATGGGTTATGGAACCGCTTCGTGGAGGCCGGTTGGCAAGCTTAAGTGAAGAGAACGAGGCAAAATTAAAATCTCTGCGTCCGGACGAAACGGTACCGGCATGGGCGTTCCGGTTTTTACAGTCGTTAGATGGAGTGAAAGTTGTTTTGTCGGGAATGTCCGATTTGGAACAGTTGAAGGAGAATATTGAGACGTTTCGTACAGATAAGCCGTTGTCGAAAGAGGAAACGGACGCTCTGCTTTCGATTGCAGACGGAATGTTGAGCGGGAAACTGCCGTGCACGGCCTGTCATTATTGTGTCAGTCATTGCCCGAAGGGACTTGATATTCCAATGCTGTTAAATCTTTATAACGAGCATGCATTTACGGGCGGCGGATTCTTAGCGCCGATGGCATTGATGGCAGTAGCAAAGGAGAAGCAGCCTTCGGCCTGTGTCGGATGCCGCAGCTGTGAGAAGGTTTGTCCGCAGCAGATTAAAATTTCTGAGGCGATGACGGATTTCCGCAAAAAACTGAATGGTTAAGCGTAAGGCTTAGGTGGAGAAGGTATAGGAGAAAAAAATGGGGAAAAAGAATCATTTTCTAAAAAGGGTAATCGTTATTCTGCTGAGTTTTGCACTCGTATTTGCAGAGATACCGCCTGTTGTTTCCGATGCGGCAGACAATGACGGTTCGGGAACAGTCGGTATTTCAAAGTCAGATTTCTTAAAGACGAACGGCCGGCAGATTCAGAAGAATTACGGTTTGGGGGAAGTTGTATATTTGAGAGGGACGAATGCGGGAGGTTATCTTTTGCAGGAGTTTTGGATGTGTCTGACAAGTTCACAGGATACTGTGAAGTGTGAGACGGATATTTACAATGTGCTGACGCAGCGTTTTGGGGAAGCGAAGATGCGTGAGCTCATCAAGCTTTATCAGGATACATACTGGACGGAATCGGATTTTGACAATTGTGCCAATATGGGCATGAATTGTATCCGCCTTCCGTTGTGGTACCGGAATCTTGTGGATGCGAACGGTAATCTGTACGATGATGCGTTTTCAAGGATTGACTGGTTTGTGGAGCAGGCGGCAAAGAGGGGAATTTATGTTATCATTGATATGCACGGAGCGCCGGGTTCCCAGAACGGAAGGGATCATTCCGGTGTGGACGGCAATGATGACCGTGCAACAGAGATTGCAATTTCAAAATTTTTCTGGGGAGATGAAGCGGCGGCGAATCAGCAGCTTTATTTGGATTTGTGGTCGAAAATTGCAGCACGTTATAAGGATAATCCGGCAGTGGCGGGTTACGATCTTTTAAACGAGCCGTATTGTGCGTACCGCTATGAGAGCGGAAAGAGTGACGAGGAGCTGCATAATACGCTTTGGAGCGTATATGACAGGGCATATAAAACGATTCGCGCAATTGATCCGGATCATATCATTATCATGGAGGCAACGTGGGATCCATGGGATCTGCCAAATCCGTCAGATTATGGCTGGACCAATGTGATGTACGAATATCATCAGTATGAATACAGCGACTATGATAATAATGAGGGAAAACAAATTCAGTCTATGAAAAACAAGCTGAAAAATATTGAAGACCGTGCCTATTATAATGTTCCAAGCTATATGGGAGAATTTGCTTATTTTAATAAAACGGAGACATGGGATGAAGGGCTGAAGCTTTTAAATGAGGCAGGTATAAACTGGACAAGCTGGACATACAAGACGGAATCATGGCAGGGGAATTGGGGATTGTTTCATCATCTGCATAAAGGGTCTGCAAATGAAAATGCGGTGAATATTGCGAGTGACGATGAGAATACCATCCGTCAAAAATGGGCGAATGTCAGAACGACTGCCGAGAATACCGCTCTTACGACGGTGATGAAAAAATATCTTCCGGGTGTCAATAAGACAGGGCAGAATTTTGTGACGATTCCAAACGGTGAATATTATATTACATCTGTTGAGAATAATAAGGTAATTCAGACTCCGAATGGAGGAAATGACCCGCTTGCAGCTTTAAGTGATTCATATACGGGAAATGCGGAAAAGCTGATGATTGAAAATAATGCCGACGGCTCGTTTTCCATAAAGACAGGGGCAAACGGAAAATATGTCTGTGCCGTGGTTGATGAGAACAACCAGCTGCTTGCGAGAAGCGAAAGTGTCGGAACGTGGGAGAAGTTTCTGGCTGTTCGCATTAATGACTCTCAGATCGGAATTTTATCATCTGCGAACGGAAAATATGTAAAAGGAGAGTTTTACGATGGAGGCGGCAATATATTAAGGGCTGCCAGTGATTCCGTTGCCGGTGCATGGGAGGCATTTACAATTAAGAAGGTTGACGGAGGAAGCGTGGATCTGGGAGGAAGCGTATCTCCGGATCCCGGTATCAGCCAGAATCCGGGAACCAGCCAGGAAGGAAATGTGATTAGAAATCCCCTTTTTACAGAGGGTGAGAACGGGCTTTCGGGCTGGGAAACATTTACCAATTCGGATGCGTCATTTACGAAAAATCCTACGGCCGGATTCGATGTAGATATTAAGAATGTGGGAAATGACGACTGGTCGGTACAATTGTCGCAGACGGGTATGAAACTTGAAGCCGGAAAGAAGTATAAGGTCAGTGTAGATTTAAGTTCAACGGCGACAAGAACCGTATACATTGCACTGCAAAACTTTGTGGACAATAATGCGGACGAGACATACGGGAAAACGGAACCTTTGCCGTCTGTGGCTGCGAATGAGCGAAAAACAGTCACGTTTACAACAGACACACTCACATCCGATACGTCAACCGGAAAGCTTTATATTGGGCTTGGAAAGATGGAAGGAGCAGCGCCGGCGAAAGTCACAATTTACAGTGTGAATGTCGTGCCGGAGGATGCCGGGGAAGAACCGAAGCCGCAGGAAGTTAAGGTGGCAAAGATTGAACCGTCAGTGGGAAGCCTTGAATTAAAAGAGGGTGAGAGCCGGAAAATTTCGGTGACGGTAACGCCGGATAACGCGACGAATAAAGAGGTATCGTACACCAGCAGTCAAA
>CANOCV010000100.1 GCA_947564465.1 uncultured Roseburia sp.
CATGTGAGAAAGAATGTTTCGGAAATCTGTATGAAGTTTTGAGGGTATATAAGAATTTTCTCAATGAATTTTACATTCATTGAGATATAATTGCATATGTAGGGGTGTAGTTCATCGGTAGAATAAGAGTCTCCAAAACTCCAGAGGAGGGTTCGATTCCTTCCACCCCTGTTAAAAAGCTTTGAAAAATCAAAGCTTTTTTTGTTTATATCATAAACGATTTACTAAGATATAAAAAGCCCTCCGGGCAGGATTGCCATGCGGCGGAGAGGAAAAATGCCGCATATGCGACCCGTCGCAGAAGGCTTATGCGCACTCGCACGAGAGGAAGATATTGCTATGTAATAGTCCTAAGGAATCCCCCAGGCAAGCCTGGTATTCCTTAGGACAATCCGTGCTCGGCGCGGAACAATTATGTCGGTTTAAGAAATATTATATTCTTATTCGGCATTGAATTCCTCAATCAGTCTTTTTACATCGTCAAGGCAGGCACCGCACACAGTGCCGGCTCCGGTAATTTCCTGAACTTCTTCTAATGTCTTTGCCCCGGATTTAACAGCGTCTCTTATCATGCCGTTTGTAATGTTCAGACAGCTGCACACAATTTCATCCATATCCATTTTAAATACCTCCTTACAGAAATAATAAATAAATCTTTTCTGGAATCTTTCATCGTAAAAAGTATGTGAAAAAATGGAGAGAATATGCAAAGTTTTTGTCTATCAAAAGTTGCTTTTTTAGTAGAATAAATTTCCATGATATTGTAGAATAGAAGGTATAATGATTGTATAAAAAAGGAGACAGGAGGTTTTTTTATGGGCAGATTAGAGGGTAAAGTTGCCGTAATTACAGGTGGAAATTCAGGAATCGGTGCGAAAGCAGCAGAGCTGTTTGCGAAAGAAGGCGCAAAGGTTGTAATTTCTGCAAGAAGGGTACAACAGTTGGAGGAGGTCGCATCAGCTATCCGTGAAAACGGAGGAGAGGTCTTATCCGTTCCGTGCGACATTTCGAAATCAGAGCAGTGTACGGCTCTTGTACAGAAGGCGTTGGAAGCATACGGGGCGGTTGATGTTCTTGTAAATAATGCAGGGGTGCTTGACAGCGGATTGGATGCAATTGAGAAGATTACGGATGAGACAATTGATTATCTGATTGATATTAATACAAAGGGAACCTTATATGTGACGAGAGAATGTGCAAAGCATATGATGGAGAAAAAAGCGGGCTCTATTGTGAATGTCTCAAGTGTAGCGGGTTATTGCGGAAACGGGGGAGCGGCATATGTGACGAGTAAAGCCGCGATCATTGGTCTGACAAAGAATATCGCAATGCGCGGTGCAGGGGTAAATGTGCGCTGTAATGCGATCTGTCCGGGAACCGTTGTGACGCCGATGACGATGGGATTGGACAGAGAAAAGCTGGATAAGGATATGTTTGGAGCGATGTCGAAGCATGCGGACAATTCACTGCCGCCGTGTACAGCGGAAGAGGTCGCAAATATTCTGTTATTTTTAGCTTCTGATGAATCGGCCGCGATGACAGGTCAGGTGATGGTGGTAGATCACGGTGCAGATTTATAAACAAAAGGATAGGGGGAAGCTTTACAATGAAATTTGACAATGGATGCTGGCTGCAAAAGGAGGGCACAGCCTGCTTTTCACCGGCGGAAGTATATTTTACAAAGGTAGAAGGAAATCGGGTAGTTATTTGCGCACCGACGCATAAGATTGTCCAGCGGGGAGATACGCTTGGCGGTGTGAATCTGACGCTTGAAATTACAACCCCCATGGCTGATGTGATTCGTGTAAAAGCTTATCATTATAAGGGCGCATTGCAAAATGCGCCTGAATTTGATTTAAATATTGGCGAAGCTTCAAATATTGAGATGCATGAGGACGAGGAGAAGATATGTGTCAAAAGCGGAGGCGCCGAGCTTGTCATTGAGAAGAAAAACTGGATGATGATATATTATAGCCGTGGGAAAAAATGCTGTACAAGCAGTTGGCGTGATCTTGCCTATATGCGGACGGATTGGAAGGGCGATGCGTACGTTACAAGCAGTGATCATGATGCATATATGCGCCAGCGGCTTTCTCTCGGAGTTGGGGAACTGATTTACGGAATGGGAGAGAGATTTGGCCCGTTCATAAAAAACGGACAGAGTGTCGATATCTGGAATGAGGACGGAGGCACATCCACGGAGCTTTCCTATAAAAATATACCGTTTTATTTGTCGAATAAGGGATACGGTATTTTTGTAAATCACCCGGAAAAGGTATCGTTTGAGGTTGCTTCTGCGACCGTCAATAAAGTAGAGTTTTCCGTGCCGGGGGAAATGCTGGATTATTTTTTTATTGGCGGACCAAAGATGAAAGATGTTGTTCGTAAATATACGGATTTGACCGGAAAGCCGTCATTGCCGCCGCCGTGGACCTTCGGGCTCTGGTTGTCGACATCGTTTACAACAAATTATGATGAAAAAACGGTCATGAGTTTTATTGACGGTATGCTGGAGAGAAAGATTCCTTTAAAAGTGTTCCATTTTGACTGCTTTTGGATGAAGGATTTTCACTGGTCGGACTTTACCTGGGATGAGAGAGTGTTTAAGGATCCGCGCGGAATGATTGAGCGAATCAAGGCGAAGGGGCTGAAAATCTGCGTGTGGATTAATTCATATATCGGACAGGAATCACCGCTTTTTGACGAGGGGATGGAACAGGGATATTTTCTGAAACGGCCGGACGGCTCCGTCTGGCAGTGGGATATGTGGCAGCCGGGGATGGCAATCGTGGACTTTACGAATCCTATGGCATGCAAATGGTTTCAGGACGAGTTAGAGGCGCTTCTTGACATGGGCGTGGATTGCTTTAAGACGGATTTCGGTGAGAGAATTCCGACGGATTGTGTTTATTACAATGGCATGGATCCGGTAAAAATGCATAATTATTACACGTATTTGTATAATAAGACGGTATTTGAATTGTTGGAGCGCAAAAAAGGTAAGAATGAGGCCGTGTTATTTGCACGTTCGGCGACGGTCGGCGGTCAGAAATTTCCGGTGCATTGGGGAGGAGACTGTTGGTCAGACTACGAATCCATGGAACAGAGTCTGCGGGGCGGGTTATCACTCCAGATTTCAGGGTTTGGTTTTTGGAGTCATGATATCGGAGGCTTTGAGAGCACATCGACACCGGATGTCTACAAGCGCTGGTGTGCGTTTGGGCTGTTGTCCTCACACAGCAGGCTGCACGGCAGCACGTCCTACCGGGTGCCGTGGGCGTATGATGATGAGGCGGTGGACGTTGTCCGTTTCTTTACCCGTCTGAAAGCAAAATTAATGCCGTATTTGTGGAATATGGCATTGACGGCGCACCGTACAGGAATACCTTCTATGCGTGCGATGGTTCTGGAATTTACGGAGGACAGGATGTGCAATTACCTTGACAGACAGTATATGCTGGGGGATGCGCTGCTTGTCGCGCCGATTTTTAACGAGGAGAGTATCGGTGAATATTATCTTCCGGATTCTTTCGTGTGTCCGGGACTTTGGACGGATTACTTTACGGGCGAGAGGAAAGAGGGAGGCAAATGGTATTCCCGCCGGTACGGTTATTGTGAGATTCCTCTGCTTGTAAGGCCAAATTCAATTTTGGCGCTCGGAGCCACAGACGACGGGCCGGAGTATGACTATGCAGACCGCGTGACGCTTCGGGTGTATGAATTGACGGATGAGGCATCGGCTGTCGTTTATGACCAGGCAGGTGCAGAGGAAGTGACGGTTAGGGCAAAGAGAACGGGAGATACCATAGAGATCACAACAAAAGCAGGAAAGCCGTTTACGCTGGAGCTTATGAATCTGTGTGCAAAGGATGTACAGGGAGCAAAGGCAGAGATATTGGAAAATAAGACTGTGCTGAAAGATTGCGGAGAAACTGTTGTTGTGACGATATAATTTTAATTTTTTTGCATAAATTTTCCTACTTGTCCATATACTGTAATAAAAGATTGCAGACAAGGGAGAGTATTATATGGCCAGAGGAAAGAAAAGAAGTATTGAAGAAAAGATTGCGGACAAGGAGGAGCTGATTGCCGCTTTGCAGCGGAGAATCAAGGCGGAGCAGGAAGAGCTGGAGGCTTTTTATAATGAGAAGAAGCTAAAAGATCTTGAGGGGCTTGATTCGTTGGTTAAGACAGCAGGACTTAGCAGCGAGGAAGTGGAAGAGGCATTGAATATGTATCTGGAGCAGAGGCAGGAAGAGGCTTCGTAGAATTACATGTCATATACATTGGAATTCGCAGCAAAAAAATGGGGCTGTCGCACTAAGTAATTAGTGCGCAGCTCCCTTTCTGTGCAAAAAATAAC
>CANOCV010000101.1 GCA_947564465.1 uncultured Roseburia sp.
GGTCTTTCCTATGATAGAACAAAGAATCCGGCTCTGCCGGATTCTCCGCCTGCGGGACGGCTGTGTTTTCAAAATATATCGGTAAAATGTTTATATTCGTAAACGATATCTACCGTTTACATAAAAACTGCCAGCAGGTAAATCGTAAACGGTAGATAGGTTTACGATTTACCTGCTGACAGAAAAAACTTATATTTTTCAATTGTCTACTTGACTGGGAGCAGTTCATATCATGATCGTTCCACATAAGACTTTACACTTAGTTTGTTGCTATGCCGTTACGTTTATAGCGTGATGTCTGCTACATTCACTCCTAATGATGATAACTTTGCAGCTGCTAACTTGATAGATTAGTCAAGTTCTTTATTTTCCTGAGTACCGTTTGATTGCTTTATGCGTTACAATTCTGCATATCTGTCAATCGTAATTGTGATTAACTCTTTATCTGACACCATAGCTGATTTATCCGTCAACTCCCTCAAAAATATCCCCTAAAATCATTTTTATATGTGGAAATTCTTTTAAACAAATCTCGGTTTCGGCATTATAATCTTCATCGTCCTTGTCCTCTTGAAGCATATAACTTTGCTCCAAAATATATTTCCCGTCACTAAGGTAATAGATTTCAACAGACTTTCCCTGCGGCGAAACAATCCAATATTCTTCCACCCCGGCTTTCTCATAAATATCTTTTTTCTCTGCCCGATCCCGCTTGGCTGTCGACGGACTTAGCGTTTCTGCGATAAACTTTGGCACTCCGCTGTATGCGCCCCCTTTCAAATGCTTCCGGTCGCAGATCACCATAATATCCGGGCACAAATAATCATCATTTTCGCCGGGATGATATTTGAAATCCAAATTCCCCATAAACACAAGACACAGACTGTTTTTCAAACCATTTCCTATCATCCTGTGAATATTACCATTAATAATTCCATGCCTGTATCCGGGAGCCGGCGACATATCGTAAACCATACCATTCATTTTTTCATCTTTTCTTCGTTCCAAATCTCTTAATCCCATACCATCACATCCTTTCCCTGTCCAAAATTTTAACATGTTCCACAATACAGGGAAAGATTTAATTCTCTTCTTCACCCGAATCCTTACTTTGAGCGGCTCCCAGGCTGTGAACAGTAAGGAAACGTCAGTATCACTTTAAACAAATCTCCGTCTATCACAAGCTCAAAGCTTCCTCCCATCAGCTCTGTCAAACTTGTCGCAATCGAAAGTCCAAGCCCGCTGCCCTCCGTATTTCTGGAGCTGTCTCCCCTGACAAACCGCTCCTGCAATTCCTCGCCGGAAATATTTAACGCAAATTTTGAAGTATTGCGGAAAATAATTAAAAGCCGCCGCTCCTTCTTCTCCAGATTCAGATAAACCCTTGTTCCCGGCTGGGCATATTTATAAATATTATTTAGCAGATTGTCAAAAATACGCCATAAATGCCTTCCGTCGGCGCGAATCACCAAATCCTCCTCCGGCTTTTGTATCAGAAGCGTAAGCTCCTTCGACTTTAATTTCTCTTCAAATTCCCCCGCCGCCTGCGTAAGCATCACGCCGACTTCACAGTCCTCAAAATTCACAGACAACGCCCCTGTGCTCGCCTTAGACGCCTCCATCAGATCTTCAATCAGCTTTTTTAGCCTTGCGGACTGACGGTGCAGCACCTCCAAATACTCTTTGGCATTGGAATTTTGCAAATCCTCCTTTTCCAGTAAATCCACATAATTGATAATCGAGGTGAGAGGCGTTTTAATATCATGAGAAACATTTGTAATCAGCTCCGTCTTAAAACGCTCGCTTTTCATTCTCTCGTCCACAGCATTTTGCATCCCGATTCCGATACTGTTCAAATTCTCTCCATGACGCTTCAGCTCCCAAAACATCCGCCCGGTATCCACTTTATGCTCTAAGTCCCCCGCCGCAAGCTTTTCTCCGCCTTCCTGAAGCTTGCGAAGGCTGATTGCAATTGCCACACACGCCGCCAAAAACAAAAGCTTTTCCAAAAACCAAAAGCTTATCAATGCGCCTACATCCCAGCTAAACGTCAATATCGCCACAAATTCCACAAACGATATTCCTGCAAATATCAGAAGCGCCTTCCAAAGAAGCGGCAGATTCTTTCCGACAAACCCTCCGCAGCTCTTTATTACATTCTTTATCCAACGAAGGAAACGGTATGTCCATGTCCGTTTCCAGATATTTCCCGACTTCAGCCGAATGGATATGCTCTCCAAAAATTGCAGTGTGAAAAACGCGGTCACTGCCGCCGCAAGTCCAATTGCAAGCGGCCAGAAAATCAAAAAGCTGTATTCCGCTGCAATCAAACGATCCAGATAACTGAAAGTACTCATAAACTCGGCAGCCATCGTTAAGACTGTACCTACAATTCCAAGATAACAGAGCGTATACAAATCAAACGCCAACTTATCAATCCAGCGAACCTGTATTTCCTCCTGTCCCTTCCTCAAACCGGCATTCTTTACAAGTATCGCCAGCAGAACAAACGCCGCCGTAAATGTAGCAGCAAAAACACCAATGATCTTGTAGCGTATTTCATAAACAAAGCTTACCAGCCTCTGCGCATCTGCAACAATATCATCCCCGTAAACAGGGAATGCAATTTTACAAATTATGCTGTACTCTCCAAGCGGCACACCGTCGCCGTCCATATAGGCCACGGTCCCGTAATATCTGTCTCCCCACTCCGTAGAATACTCCATAGAATACTCCGTCGCATACTCTGTCACATATTCTCCCAGGCTTACAGAATCCCCATCCATATAGCTCCACAAATCTTCCTCATCAAACAGCTCTGTGGCATTGTAGGAAAATTCGTATATATATTTTGCAGGATTCTCTACATTCACGACCTCACCCATTGATCTTCCCTGACGGTAAATCTCAAAATTCATATTGGTCTGAGAATAAAGAAGAGACGCCTCGTCGTGCGCCGTCTGCTCATCATAAAAATGATACTGCAGCAATACATTCCTGCCTGCCGACCATGCAATCTGCTCCATTACCTGCTTCTCCACCTGCTCTCTGCTGTCATTATAGGCTCCCGCATCTCCTATCAGAATAAAAAACCACACCTGCATGACAGCGAATGTCGCAAGCACAACAAACGCAATTCTCGCCGCAATTCTTCCTCCCGCACTCATTCCCTTTTCGTTTCTCATGGCATTACGCCCCTTTCAATCTTATAGCCCTGCCCCCAAACCACCTTTAAATAGCGCGGTTCGGCAGGATTGTATTCAAGCTTCTCCCGCAAATGCCTGATATGTACGGCTACGGTATTTTCAGAGCCGTAAGGAGCGTCCTCCCACACGGATCTGTAAATTTGTTTCGGTGAATACACTTCTCCCGGATGCTGCATGAGAAATTTTAAAATATCGTATTCCGTCGGTGTTAAATTTACTGCCTCGCCATCCAGCATGACCTGCTTTTTCGCGTCGTCCAGCTCAATTCCGCCGATCACAAGATTCTTCTTTTCGACGTTTCCGCCCCCGAGCTGCATATAACGGCGAAGCTGGGATTTTACGCGCGCCTGCACCTCAACCGGATTAAACGGCTTTGTAATATAGTCGTCCGCACCGACCATCAGCCCCAGCACCTTGTCGTTATCTTCGCTTTTGGCGGTCAGAAGAATCACCGGCACATTGCTGTTCTCGCGAATTTTTACCATCGCCGAAATACCGTCCATCTCCGGCATCATTATGTCCATCAGCACGAGATGAATATCGGCCCTGCGCATAATCTCAAGCGCCTCTCTTCCGGTATATGCCTCGTATATCTGATAACCGTCTGAGGCAAGATAAATTTTCAAAGCCGACACAATATCCTTTTCGTCATCACAGATCAAAATGTTATACATGTTATTCACCCTTTCCGGCACACATCCGCAAAGCGGAACCTGTACCTGACAAACTTATTGTAAAGAATCAAATTTTAAAAACCAATCGGTTAAAACTTTAAGAATTGATTAAGGCAGCAAGGTCTTTCCTATGATGGAACAAAAGTGCGCTTCGCACACCCTCGCGAATTAACAACCTTCAATGCGTAGCTTTTGTTTCCGCGCGCGGATTTGTCCTAAGGGGCACCAGGCTTGCCTGGGGGATTCCTTAGGACCATTACATAGCAATATCTTCCTCTAATGCGAGTGCGCAGAAGCTTTTATATCATAGGAAAGTCGTAGGTTTTAGCACTTCACAGTAACAAGGTC
>CANOCV010000102.1 GCA_947564465.1 uncultured Roseburia sp.
ATGAGAAATCGCAGGGAATCCGTGACTTCCTCTCCCTTATCCGCAACTACCAAGGCATTAAGGAACTGGACGCAACAGTGGTAAATGCACTGATAGACAAGATACTTGTTTCGGAGCGTGAGAAGTCAGCGGACGGAACGGTTAAGCAGGAAATCAAGATTTACTATAAATTCATCGGCTTTGTCGGTGAATTACATATCACACCCACAAAGCGGTGGACAGCGTTGCCGCCAAAGAATTGTACGGTGTGCGGTGTTGAATACGTCCCCGGCTCTGGCATATCAAAGTATTGTCCCGTTTGTGCCAAGAGGATACAGAGGGAGAAATCAAACGAGTGCAAACGCAGGAGCAGGGAACAGAAAATGATGGCATGTATTGAACTGTCCGCAAAAAATGACCGACAGAGGATGATCTCACGGTTCGCTTTACGGACGGAACCAAGGAGGTCGGAAGCGCAACGGTCGGCGCACAGTCTTTAGTACGTTTTAATCCGATGGAGAAGGAGCTTGTACAGGTATCCACGCCGGAATTTTCATTGGCATCGGATACTTATGACGATACGCAGTATGTAGAGATTTCGACGGCGACAGAGGACGCTGTGATTTACTATACTTTGGACGGCAGCAATCCGACGGAAAAATCTTTGGTATATGACGGTCCGATTGCCGTTTCAAACACGACAACCATAAAAGCAGTCGCTGTAAAGGAAGGATATATTGATTCCAAGATGGAGGCTGTCAGCCTCGTCATTGCCGGAGGCGCAATTACGACAGGCAATAATATTGCGGCGGGAAAGACGGTGACGGCATCCTCCGGTCAGGCAACGGCGTCCCTGATGGTGGATGGAAGTGCGAAAACACGCTGGCAGACCGTACAAAACGCAGATGAAAGCTATGATAATGACGCATGGTGTACAATTGATTTAGGGAAAACGTATACCGTCAACAAGGTAAAGATAAGTTGGGAGGCGGCGTACGCTTCCAAGTATAAGATTCAGGTTTCGGACGATAATCAAAGTTGGAAGGACGTGTATGTTGAGAATGCCGGAAACGGCGGATTTGATGAAATTATTTTTGATGCGGCGGACGCAAGATACGTCAGAATGCAGGGCGTAGAGCGCGGAAGCGCTTACGGATATTCCATTTGGGAGATTGGCGTCTATGAGGCAAGGAAGATTACAACGCCGGGATTCAGTATTCAGGCAGGTACATACGGAAAAGGTCAGAAGCTTTCGATTGCAAGCGGCACACCGGCTGTCGAGATCCGCTATACATTGGATGGCACTGCGCCGGCAAAGAATTCCGTACTTTACGTGGGACCGATTACGCTGGAGGATACGGTGACGGTAAAGGCGAAAGCATTTAAGCTTGGAATGCTGGATTCAGAGGTGGCGGAAGCGTCCTATACGATCACGGAGAACGGTAAGATAGAGGATGAAAGCGCATGGAAGCCAACAATGGATAAAGCAATTGAGGAGGAATTGTTGGACGGAGAAGCGGGGGAGACAGTGGAAGATCCGCGTTTGAAAACATGCCTTTCTTACGGAAAACCGGTACAGGTAAGCTCTTCGGAGAATGCAAATACAGCGCAAAATGTGACGGATGGAAGTCTGGATACAGGCTGGTCGTCAGCATTTGCGGAAAACGGCGTAAATTTTGAGGAGGAAAAACGTTTTAACCAGTGGTGTTATATTGATTTGGGTGAATCCGTGAAATTCAATGAAGTGAAGATTAAGTGGATTACCGTTAATAATGAGTATAAGATACAGGTATCTGATGATGCGAAGAATTGGACGGATGTCTGTGTACATACACAGAAGACGACAGACAATAAGATTGATATCTGCCGCTTTGATGAAGTGGAAGCAAGATATGTAAAGATGCAGGGAATCAGGATTGGAGATGCATATGGATATTCACTCTCGGAGATGATGGTGTACTTTTCGGATGAGGAGCAGCCGTTGGGTTCGAATGTTGCAATCGGAACAAAGGTTACGGTGTCTTCGAACGAGAAAGATGCCGCAAATCTCATTGACGGCAGCGCGAACACCGTCTGGACATCTAATAGCCCGGGAGCAGCGACTGTTGATGTTGACCTGTTTAAAACATATCAGATTGATAAAGTTGTTTTAAGCGGGACGGACGGTTACACCGGTAAGGTTACAATTCAGGTTTCAGCGGATAACAAGACATGGACCACGGTTGTGGACAATGCAGATGCCAATGCAAACGGTATTTACAAGTTTGACGAGCAGAGCGCTAGATATGTGAAGGCAGAGTTTTCAGACGGAACAAGTCTTTCAATTGGAGAGATGGAAGTGTATACGCTGGGTTCTGCGGATGTTGCGGATGTTAAGGTGGAATATTATGACAGAACAGGTGCAGGCGCATCTAGCAATTCGGAAAATGTGGCAAGGATTATTGACGGGAATAAGGCAGGAGAGTATTGGCAGGCCAAACCGGAGGATACAAACGCATGGTTCTATATTGACCTTGGAGAGCCGAAGGAAGTAAATATGGTTTCTCTTGTTTGGCAGGAGGCTTGTGCAGGAAGCTATGATATCTATTTGACAGATAATATAAGTGGATGGACGCCGAAAGCTGCGGAGCTGGCTTATGAGGGTGAGAACGGCAAAGGCGGTGAAGTAGAGACCGTTTTGACAAATCCGAAGACGGCTCGTTATGTAGTAGTATATCAGACAAAGACCAGCGGACTTTCCGCGCAATGGGGATGTGCTGCATATGAGATGAATGCCGGTTACCGCACGCCGGTTTCGGTGGAGCGTGTGACGGCAGGACCTTCCGAGACAGCGCTTGCCGTTGGAGATACGCTGACCGCGTCCTGTATTGTTTCTCCGTTAAATGCGGATAATACAAACGTTACATGGGAATCCAGCGATGAGACGGTAGCGACGGTCAGTGACAAGGGTGTAATCAAGGGCAAGGCAGCAGGAACGGCAGTGATTACCGTAATGTCTGTGGCAGATAACGAGAAGAAAGACGAAATTAAGGTAAGCGTTACGGGACCGATTCGTATTGCAAGACCGACAGCGAAAAAGACGGGGGATAATGAAATTACCGTCAGCTGGGTGGCGAATGCAAATGCAATAGGCTATAATGTTTACCGTGCGAAATCCCAGACAGGGAAATATACGAAATTGAATGATGAGCTTGTTACGACAGCAGAGTATCAGGATCAGGGAGTTTCGAAGGGAACGTATTACTACAAGGTGGAAGCAGTTGCGGCTGAGAATGACAAAGTTTATCAGACAGGTATGAGTCAGCAGAGTATTGGCGTGCAGATTGCGGCTGCTTTGAACACTATAAAATTAAGCGCAGCGGAACTGACGGTAAAACCAGAGGAAGAGAAGAGCCTTACTCTCACCGCATCTCCGGCAGATTTGATTGCTGACGGCAATGCGAGCTGGACCATAGAGCCGGAGGGAGTTGCAGAGATTACTGTGTCCGGAGCAAAGAAAGAAATATGTACGGTGAAGGGGAAAGCAGTCGGAAAAGCAGTGATAACGGTTACCGTCGGAGAACTGAGCAAAAAATGTGAGGTTACCGTTGCCGATCGTCTTGCGGCGCCGGAGATTACGACAACTGCAAATGAGGGTGCAGTGACATTGACGTGGGAGGCGGTAGAACACGCCACATCCTATGATGTATATTGTTCGACAGAAAGAGACGGAACTTATAACGAGCTTGGAAATGTAACAGAGACAACTTATACAGATCATAAAACAGCGGCAGGCACTTACTTTTATAAAGTGATTGCAAAGGGAGACAGCTTGTGGCAGGACAGCGAAGACAGTAATATTGCAGAAGCTGTAATTGTAACTCTTCAGTTAGGTTCTGACAGTGGCAGAGTGCTGGTGGGAAGAACTTCGACAGTGGAGGTAAGCGTAACGCCTAAAGGAACACCGATTACATGGACGAGTAAGGATGAGACGATTGCGACGGTGGAAGATGGCGTTATCACAGGTGTAGGCGAAGGAGTGACGACGATCTTTGTCAAGGCAGGAGATAAGACGAAAGAATACAATATAGAGGTAATTCCTAAAGGCGACGATTATGTGGAGGTAGAATCGATTACCGTAAGTCCGGCGACAGCTGAGTTAAAGGTCAATGGA
>CANOCV010000103.1 GCA_947564465.1 uncultured Roseburia sp.
AAAGCATTCTCGTGATCAAGCGCGGCCATCGGCTCATCCGCAAATAATACGTTCGGTTCATTCATCATCGCCCTCGCGATTGCGACTCTCTGTCTCTGCCCTCCCGACAGCTTTGAAGGCCGCTTTTTTAACTCCCACTCTCCAAGCCCTAAAGACCTCAAAATGCGCTCCGCCCTCACGTTCAAATTTCTGTCCTCCCCGCTTCCCGCTACCATCACATTGTCGAGCGCTGACATGTACGAAATCAAAAAATGTCTCTGAAACACAAAGCCAAATTCTTCCCGCCTTAGCTTCTCACGCTCTGTCTCTTTCAAATTCCGTATATTTCTTTTGTTATATAAAATCTCTCCCGATGTCGGAATCTTTAACGTGGAGAGGCAATACATCAGTGTAGATTTTCCGCTCCCTGACGGTCCGATAAGACCAATCAGCCCCCGGTCCGGCAATTCTAAATCAAATCCGCCAAGCGCATACGCTTTGTTTTCTTTTTCAATATCGTAAATCATTGTAATCTGTTTTACCTGAAACATTCTCACTATCCTCCTACATATCGTCGTCTATGGCATCTATCGTCTTGATTCGATATATCTCAATCCGAATCGGTATCTGCAGTAATCCGAACAATGCAAGATACGCACACAGAATTTCAATTGCCGTATCTCCCAAAAAATATCTGCACAGAAGGCCTCTCGCACTGACCGCAAAACCGTCCAGCAGAAACATCAATCCGGCACAGATTACAATTGCCGCAAAGACAGCAATCCCAAACGTAAACAGCACCTCTCTAAGAATAGAAAAATATATGGTTCTTCTTCCGTACCCAATGGAAGCATATAGGCACCATTCACTTCTCCGGTCTCTCAGATACGAAATATCAACGATAATGACCAGCACAAAAATGACCGCCATAAATCCTCCGCTCAACAGACCGGTGGATGAAGAGATCACATCCAAAACTTCCTCTTTCAGTTCCTTTTCCCCTTCTTCTACATCTACAAAATTTGAATTTTTCAGCACAACGCCCTGCCCTTTTGCCACAGCTCTCAAATCCTTGATAGAACCGTCGGTAAGCACACATACTGCCGTCCTCGTATACGTTCTCATTTCATTCGCCAGGCCGCAGCCAAAATAATAATTGCAGTCGATCACGCCAACGATTACAACCTCACTATTCTGACTTAAATTATCCCCGATCTCATACCCGTTGTTTTTCATCAATTTCAGATCGAGTACCGCTTCATTCTCGTTTTCCGGCAGCCTTCCGTCTATCAGTACGGCATCCATTTTCTCAAGCATTTTTTCCATCCGCTCTTTTGTAACCATAGGCACCTCCACCGAGTACTCTCCGACAACAGAGCTCACATGGCTGTACACAAGAGCGACCGAAAATACATCCTCCACACCTTCACATTCTTTCAGCCGCGGTACGATCTGCTTGCATTTTTCGGATACGGCTTCTGTATAAACCTGCACGAGGCTTTTCGACGAATTACTAAAGTCCATTTTTAAATCATTCTCATTGAGTTCAATGTACTGCACATACTCCGGTGCCTCTGTCAATATTTTGCGAAATGTCTCCTCCGTTGTGGAAAGTAAAAATGCCACGAGATAATTTGCGATAAAAAACATTGCAAGACTGACTGCCAAAACGGCAACGCGCCTTTTATTATTTTTTATGTAGTAAAACGCTGATATTTTTTGCGGCATATTGTTATCGCCTCCTTTATGCCATTATGATAATCTATCTTATTACAGTATAAAAGTAACCACAGTCATATTTGTATATGACTGTGGTCACATTCTTCTGCCGTTCGCTCTGTGAGCCATTATCCTTTCATTGCTACAATTAATTTAGACCTGTCATGAATGCCCGTCTTATCATAAATTGATGAAATATAGTTCTTGACGGTCCCCTCCGAAATATATAATTCATCCGCAATCTGCCTGTTGCTATATCCCTTTGCCAAAAGTGTACAGATTTCTTTTTCGCGTTCTGTCATATCGGAAAACAGTTCTCTGTTTGCAACGGAATGTCCCCCGCTCCCCTGCATTAACGCCGCCATGCGCTGCATTACCTTCTCGTCTATCACACTCTGACCTCCCATGATACGTTCTATCGCTCCAAGAATCGCGTCCTTCCCGCTGCCCTTTAACAAATACCCGTCTGCGCCGCCGGCAATTGCATTCGTGATATTCGTATCGTCATAAAACGTTGTCAGTACAAGAATCTTAATGTCCGGATAAAGCCTCTTCATCCGGCGTATCAGCTCAACGCCGCCCATTCCTTTCATATTCAGGTCAACCAAAGCAATCTCACATTGCCTGTGCTCCAATATGCTTAACGCTTCCTCCCCGTCATGCGCCGTCCCGATCACCCGAATCCGGTTTACCGTCAGGATAATCTCCAGACTTTCCAGCAATAAAGCTTCATCATCTACCAGCAAAACATTTGTCATATAAATTTCCATGCCTTTCCGTTCTTCCATCACCCTGTATATACAGACTCTATGGGAATCGCCATTTCAGTCCGAAATCCGTTCTCATTTACAAACCTTGTACTTCCGCCGTTTTTTTCAATATATTGCATGATTTTCTTAAGTCCGAAGCCATCCGAAATCAACCGACCGGCGTCCTGCACTTTAAAATCACTGTCTCCGTTATCCGCAACAGTGATCTTAATATGACTGCTGTCCGCCAAAAGCTGCAATGTAAAATGTGAGGCATGCCCATGCTTTTGCCCATTGGTAAACAACTCCTGTACAGCTCCGGTAAAAAATTCCGTATGTTCATGTGCAATCATCAGATCCGGACAAAAAATTTCTTTGTCAAAATGTACTTTCACATCGGCGTCCAGTGTAAACTGCCAGATCACGGCTTCAAGTTCAAGAATAAAGTCATCCAGAGAGATATTTTTCGCTTCCACATCTAACACCCTGACTGCGTGTCGGATGGATTCCAGCCCCGTATGTATTCTTTTATTTGCACTTTTTACCTTGTCCAGCGCTCTGTCCTGATCAATCTCCCATAACGCCTCTGCAGCGTCTAACGCCATACTGGCGGCCGTAATGGTATGTCCCACACTGTTATGAATGTTGCGGCCGATATTCTCACGTTCCTCA
The DNA here is from genome assembly GCA_947564465.1 of uncultured Roseburia sp. Lineage (GTDB taxonomy): Bacteria > Bacillota > Clostridia > Lachnospirales > Lachnospiraceae > Roseburia_C. The sequence continues at coordinate 3,120 of CANOCV010000103.1, forward strand.
AGTCTTGCATTTCTTTCCGCCATGCCACTCTCTAACAGCAGCATCCGATTCATCTTCTTTTCTCCAAGCTCGCTCAACGCCAGCTTTCCGATCGCATGTGACATCCGGTTCCTGTAATCCGCATACCATTCGAGAAGCTTTTGAAAACACCGCAATAAAGCCGACACCGCCGCCAATACCAGCATTTCAACAATCACAATCGCAAACACATCCGCAAAGTCTCGTCCGCTGCAAATGAACTGCCACACGCCAAACAAAACCGGAGGATACCATATTCTGCGTTTGCTTTTGCCGTCCGCGTCAATCCGCTCCCACAGCAAAAACATTAAAAAACCATTGGAAATGACACAACATCCAGCCGCCAATATAATTTGAGATAATACGATTACCGTACTACTTTTGTCTGATATATTTTCTATTGTAACGACAACCATCAAAAGCCCTGCCGCGCCCAACAGACCGTACGGCCTGTCCGTATAAAATAATCCGTATATCGTCAAAATGAAGATTAACGTCTGTGTTGTGAAATACTTTTCCATCCTATCCTCTCCATACCTTATCAACAAAATCCGTATATATTATATGCAGTCATCAAAATTACTTCAAGACATTTTTACCTCCTTCACAAGACAAAATCCACAATTTTGTCCTTTTTATCCGTGACAAAATCTATCTTTCGTTCCATTGACATATCTTATTCTTATGGTAAACTGAATATATTCATTTTAGGAGGAAATGAATTTCGAAAAGTTCAGAAACTTTAGCGCTATGTATCAATGGCGGTCTGTATGCCATTGGTTCACGAGGAGCCGGGTTGTCGAATTTTCAGCGGATGCCCGGACGCAGATACGGCTGTGAAATATGGTAACAAATATGGCGGCAACGCCAAAACAAAAAGTCCATAACCGTATACCATAAAATAAAATGAGTTGCCCGACAAAACGGGCGATTTAAAGTAACATTTTTACACATGCACCTT
>CANOCV010000104.1 GCA_947564465.1 uncultured Roseburia sp.
CCAATGTGGCCGGTCACCCTCTCAGGTCGGCTACTGATCGTCGCTTTGGTGGGCCGTTACCCCGCCAACTGGCTAATCAGACGCGGGCCCATCCCATACCACCTCAGTTTTTCACACTCCATCATGCGATGCAGTGCGCTTATGCGGTATTAGCAGTCATTTCTAACTGTTATCCCCCTGTATGGGGCAGGTTACCCACGCGTTACTCACCCGTCCGCCACTCAGTCGCAAACCCTTCCTTCCCGAAGGAATTCTTGGTAAGCGCTTCGTTCGACTTGCATGTGTTAAGCACGCCGCCAGCGTTCATCCTGAGCCAGGATCAAACTCTCATGTTGATATTCTTTCACTTAACGAGGTCTTTCACGAGTTTAGTGAAAAAATCGTTCCTTGCAACTTAATGAGAACAAGCAGTTTTCTGCGCAGTTCGAATTTAGTGCAATGGAACCTCCTCGTTTTGTTTGACTCCATTCAGGCATCTAGCTTGGCTAAATATCCTACGTCTTTCGACGTTTACTGTTTTTAAGGATTGTAATCAGTTTCCTGATTACCGCTTCAAGATTTTCCAATCTCTTGGCTGTTCTCTGAAATCTCTTTGGACCGCTTTGCAGTCCTTTTCGAATCTTTCAGGGTTATTTCACTGTTCAGTTATCAAGGTTCGTTTGTCGCTGTCAGCAACTCCATGAGTATATCACACTCCATCGTGCTTGTCAACAACTTTTTTATTTTCTTTTCTGTTGCATCAGACACAACTCGTATATATTAGCACGAATATCGACATCTGTCAACAACATTTTCAATTTTTTCACCGCAGCAACTTATCTGTTGCGCGGTGGAATTTTATATTACCATGGTATTTTCATTGTGTCAACACTTTTTTGACATTTTTTTCGCTATTTTTTGTCCTCCTTCAATTCTCCCCGGCGTTCATTGATTTTCATGACCTTATTCCGGTCTGCATGTCGAATGTCAATTCTAGTACATCGAAAATTAAGTTTTGGATAGTTTGGCGTAGAATATTATTTTGAGAGCGCTGCTTCACAAACGCAGGCGTAGCGGTGGCTGCGTCAGGGCTTGGGGAGTAGCGCTATCATGAGAATAGGCAAGACAAACTGCCAACTACTTAATATTCGTTGTACCAGTTGCTGCCAACCGAACACTGTTTTATCCATCCAAAAGAAAATAACGGCAAAATCGCATCTTAAATTCACGATTCCGCCGCCACAATTAGCCACTGATATATGACGCTTTCGCTTTGTAGCATTCTTCGGCAACTGCCTTTACAAGTGGAAGCCGATCAATCTCGGCTTACAGGCGAACACGCTGACCTCTCTGTACATTAGCGCCGATTTTTGCAATTAGTCTTGCATATTCATTTAGCTTTTGTTTGTTCGTTTATGCTCCTTCTGTTCCGATTTTTAACCAATGAAGTATATACGGCAACGGAAGCCTCTGTTATCTGCTGTCTTTTGATTCCGAAAACCCAATCATTTGTACGATCTTCCATAAACAAAGGATCAATACCCGCTTTGCGCAGAGCGCAAAGAACGTCCGATAAAATTAGAGATAATTGACAACCCACTAAATGCAACAGTACTTTCTCAGTTGAAGTACCGTCACCGATTTCTGCTGCAAGCCCACAAAAAAGCGGTTGGCTTTTTAGAGATTCCGGTATCTCTTTGCAAATCATTGTTCCTGACTGATCAGGTGAATTTGTATTGCGAATAGATGTCGGTATTCCCGCTTCCTTCAAAGGTGCAATCGCGTCCGTATGAAATACATCCGCGCCAAGTCTGCTGAGTTGAAAAAGTTCACTGTATCTCATAAAATCCACTTTATCGGCATTGGGAATAAGTGATGGAGAAGCGGTAAGAACCCCCGGCACATCCGTCCAATTTTCGTATATGTCCGCGCAAACGCCTTTGGCAATTAAGGCTCCCGTAATATCGCTTCCACCCCTTGAAAAAGTTACAATTTTTTGATTTTCTCCAATGCCGTAAAATCCCGGAATGACCGCATGGTAGTGATTTTTCAGCACTTCTCCTATACGACTGTTTGTTTTCTCAGCATTAAGTGAGCCGTCGCCGTTGAACACAATTAATTCTGCCGCATCTACAAAATCATATTCGAGATAAGCCGCCATAATCCTACCGCATAAATACTCCCCGCGGCTTACGATATAATCACAATTAACGCCTGTATGTAAATGTCTGAGAATAGTTTTGTACGCATCCTCCAGTGATAGTTTCAGTCCTAAATCCTTTATGATCTTATCATACCGATCGCATATTCTGCTGAAAATCAACTCGGTATTTTTTGCGTTGCTCGCTGTTTCATAACATTCATACAATGCGTCTGTGATTTTTTGATCCTCTGTAAAACGTTTTCCCGGTGCTGAAACAACCACATACCGGCGAAAGGGATCACTTTTGATGATCTTTCGCACTTTTTGAAATTGTTCTGCATTACAAAGGGAGCTTCCTCCAAATTTGCATACCTTCATGAACTTCTTTCCTTTGTTTACGAATATCTCTCCAGCGTAAACCCGCGTCCCCGTACTTCCTTGATTTTTGTAATCGTTATGAATGCGTCGGGATCGACAGACTGGATTACCTGTGTAACCGTGTACGGTTTTTTTGGCGAAACTACACATAGCACGCCTTTTTGTCGCTGTTTTTCCTCCAAAGATGAGACGTAAATTGTCGATGATAAAATCAGTATAGCCGTATCCATCGACAACAATCAATTCAACACAATACCGCTTCCTGTCGTGTCGCCCATAATGATGTTGTGAGGAATAACAAATGCCGCGACAAAAGTGCCAACAAAGCGTTCCCAATCAGGACATAGACAGAAGTTTGCAATAGTCTCAGAAAACCTTTTTTCACTATATGGTTCCCCTTCAAGACAGTCACCTCTTTCTGCCTGTATGTTACATATTACACTCAATTATTTTCTATCATGAAATGAATAATCTCGTTATCTGTTTCGCGCATTCCTTTTCTTGCTATGATGCTAACGGTTTTTATCGTATTTTCCACATCGTCTGCCACAAGACCGTCGCCGCTGTAAAATTGGCTGTCGTGCATGTACATCTGCATACCGAGCAGCCCCGCCTCTACCGAAGACGCAATTTTAGCCGCGCAGCTTGCTTTTGCCCCGTCGCAAAGCATACCGGAATTGATTGCTAAAGCGTTGACTATGGTATGTGCAATCTCATCGTAATGTCCTCCGTAAAGATAGCAAATACCGGCTCCTGCGCCTGCCCCGGCACTGGTTGCCCCGCAGTAAGCGGACAAGCTTCCGATGCCTGTTTTTAAATGGATCGTCACAAGATTAGAAACAATCAACGCACGGTAAAGCATATCTTCGGACACATTGCACTCCTTTGCGTAAACAATAACCGGAATAGACGCCGTCATGCCTTGGTTGCCGCTGCCGGAGTTGATCACTACAGGCAGCTCGCAGCCGTTCATTCGGGCGTCGGAACCTGCGGCGGCATACGCCTTTGCACGGTTTTGAACACTGTTTCCACAGGAACGAATCAGGATTTTTCCTACACTTGAATCACTTCATTTGAAAAGGGGGTATCTACTAAAATATTATCATTATATCGTATACAAACCACCTTTCCTAAGATGATTCGGGTGTCAAAAGGTTGTGAACAAGAAGAACGCTGGCAATTTGCAAAAATACATGCGAAAAGCTGCGACTTGTTTCGGCGGTTAGAATTTCTTAGTGTTCT
>CANOCV010000105.1 GCA_947564465.1 uncultured Roseburia sp.
CCATGCCACTTAAAGAATTTAGAAAATAAGAAATAGAAGATAGAAAAATATAAGGTAATGAGATATAATAGTCTATATTTTGATTGGAGAGAGAAAATATGCCTCAGACATTTTATGAAGTTGTATGGATATTTATTATTTATGCGTTTATCGGATGGCTCAGTGAAGTTGCATATGCAGCGTTGGAACGGGGGATTTTTATTAACCGTGGATTTTTGAACGGGCCGTATTGCCCAATCTATGGTGTCGGGGTATTAGTCGTAGTAGTAGTACTAACTCCATTAAAGAAAAATCTTATTATTTTATACATTGGTTCTTTTTTACTGACATCAGTGCTGGAATTTATCACGGGATTTGTAATGGAAAAAATATTTCACAATAAATGGTGGGATTATTCGGATAAGCCGTTTAACATTATGGGATACGTGTGTTTAAAATTTTCAGTATTATGGGGACTTGCCTGCACCTTTATCATGTTGATACTCCATCCGATTATTTATGGATTTATTCGTATTATACCGCATATTTTGGGAATGGTACTGATATGTGTGATTATGATAGGCTTTGTTGCAGATTTTATTGTGACTGTGTCAACGATTGTCAAGTTTAACAGACGCTTAAGGTTAATGAATGAGATTGCAGGTAGGTTAAAGCTGATTTCTAATGATATCGGAGAGAATGTTTATGAAAATGTAATGGAAGCGTTAGAGATAAAAGAGGATCTCGAAAAAGAGAGATCAAATCTTAAAAAGCGTTATCAGGAGCTTATTGAGAAAAAATCACCGATTGAAAGGCGTTTGCTGAAAGCGTTTCCCGGAATAAAATCAAGAGAGAACGATGAAGTATTACAGAAAATAAAGAATCGTATTCTTGAGAAAAGAAAATAAAGGAATCAGAAGATGGAAGAGAAAATTCTTATTGAAAAACAATTTAATTGGGGAGATCAGAAATGGAGAATCCCGGCAATTTACAGATCCCAAAATAAGATAACGGTGGATTTTATTTTAACCGTAGATTTAGAAGCGGTAAAAAAGTATCTGGAAAAATGGAATTATGAACAAAGGATTCTGAACCTTACGAACGAAGAGTATGAGGAGCTTGAAAGAGATAATCCGTTTTCCATAGATTTTTATGTGGACGCATGTATAAACGGGGAAAAAGTCACGGCAGAAAATATGCGCGCTATGGGATACCACCCTTTTGAAACGGAGTGTGAATATATTGATGAAGAGACAGTAAAGCTTATGGATCGCTATCAGTGTGATAAAACGAAGGCATATTTTTTTGTAAAAGCATACTTTTTATGGGCGGGAAATAATTCGATAGAACAATTATCTCTTCATCTGGAACCGAATCTGATCGCTTACACAGGAAGTCATTTTCATACGAAGCTTGATGAAGAAAAATTCGAAATAGTGTTGGAACATCCAGCAACAAGGAAGAAACATATTCTGAAAGTTTTGAGAATGCAGCAGGAGAAGCTTACGGACGAAAGTTTTAATATTTCCACTAACATGGAATATCCAAAGAATTATACAGTCCTAAGTTATACGGTAGAACCCGAGATTGACCGGATGGAAATGCAGTTGGCTGACTGTGCGGCAAGCGATCAGCCAATCCCATTAAATGAAAAACAAAACAGCAATGTTTCCATAATAGCAGATTCCAGCGTTTCCGTAATAGGAAGAGAAAACGGACCGACGTCTGTTTTTATTGTGGGAAAATCAAAAGATGCCAAAGCATATACGGCGTGTTCTTCACTTCATTTTAAGGAAGTGACGGAAGTCGAGTGGCGGGTTATATTTCATATAAAAGAAAAAGAAAGTATAGATATAGAGGTAATCGAAAAGGAGAGACAATGATAAGAACAGTGAAAACAGACGAAATTATCAAAAATGTAAAAGAAATGTGTATAGAAGCGAACCACTATCTTTCAAAGGATATGGATGCTGTGATGAAAAAAGCCGTTGATACAGAGAAATCGGATCTTGGGAAAAAGATTTTAAGTCAGCTTCAGGACAATTTGAAAATTGCAGACGAAGAAATGATACCGATTTGTCAGGATACGGGAATGGCAGTTTTATTTTTAGAAGTTGGACAGGATGTACATTTTGAGGGAATGCCGATTGAAGATGCGGTGAATGAGGGAGTACGCCAGGGATATGCCGAAGGCTATCTGAGAAAATCCGTCGTAAAGGATCCGCTTATTCGTGAAAATACGAAAGATAACACTCCTGCTGTGGTTCATTATTCGATTGTTCCCGGAGACAATGTAAAAATAACAATAGCGCCGAAAGGGTTTGGAAGCGAAAATATGAGCCGTGTGTTTATGCTGAAACCGGCAGACGGAATCGAAGGTGTGAAACATGCAATTCTTACCGCAGTCAAGGATGCGGGACCGAATGCCTGCCCGCCGATGGTGGTTGGAGTAGGTATTGGGGGAACATTTGAGAAATGCGCACTGCTTGCAAAAAAAGCTCTGACCAGAAGCGTGGAGGAGCATTCGGAAATTCCGTATGTAAAAGATTTGGAAGAAGAAATGCTTACAAAAATTAATCAGCTTGGAATCGGCCCCGGCGGGCTTGGAGGAACGACCACGGCGCTTGCAGTCAATATCAACACGTATCCGACTCATATTGCGGGACTTCCGGTGGCGGTGAATATTTGTTGTCACGTAAACCGGCATGTTGTACGCACAATTTAGGGGGTAAATATGGATAAATATATTACAACACCAATTACAGAGGAAGTAACCGCAGATTTAAAGAGCGGTGACTATGTTTATATCACAGGAACTGTCTATGTGGCGAGAGATGCGGCGCACAAGCGCATGATAGAGACATTGGAGAGGGGAGAAAATCTTCCGATAGAGATAAAAGATTCTACTATATATTATATGGGACCGTCTCCGGCGAGAGAGGGAAGGCCGATTGGATCTGCCGGACCTACAACTGCAAGCCGGATGGATAAATACGCACCGACGCTTTTGGACCTTGGCCAAAAAGCCATGATAGGGAAGGGGAAGCGCACAAAAGAAGTAATCGACGCGATTATAAGAAACAAAGCGGTTTATTTTGCCGCAATTGGAGGAGCAGGGGCTCTTTTATCGAAATGCATTGTCAAATCGGAAATAATTTGTTATGAGGACTTGGGGGCTGAGGCAATCCGCAAAATCGAAGTTGAGAACTTTCCTGTTATTGTTGTAATAGATAGAGACGGAAATAATCTCTATGAGACAGCGGTAAAAAATAATGTATAATAAAAAAGAAACCGGAAATACTTGTTTTTGAAGAAGGTGTATTTTGGAAAAAGTAACAGTTTGGACAAGCCGAATTTGTGTATTTAAAAAAAATTAAAAAAAATTGGAAAAAATTGTTGACAAAATGCATTTCGTTTAGTATTATTATCTATGCGTCACGTACGCAGAAAATATCATATTTTTGGTGAATTATTCAGGAGAAATACTCAAGAGGCTGAAGAGGCGCCCCTGCTAAGGGTGTAGGTCGGGCAACCGGCGCGAGGGTTCAAATCCCTCTTTCTCCGCTTTTAATTTCCAGTCAACAGGAAATTATTTTTTTGAAAAAAACTGTTGACAAATATATGATAAGATGGTAACATATAGAAGTTGCTGACAGCAACAAACGAACCTTGATAACTGAACAGTGAAATAACCCTGAAAGATTCGAAAAGGA
>CANOCV010000106.1 GCA_947564465.1 uncultured Roseburia sp.
ATCCGTTCTTGACGATTTGGTACACAAACTGGACGTCTTATCTGATGATATAAAAGAAAATACGAAGAATGATTCTATACAGGGACGCGCAATTAATTTTCTTGCTAATAGAACTTATAAAAATTTACTGGAAAATACTGCCAAAACACAGACCATACATGGCGTTACTTTTACCGTAAATCGGGATAAAAGCGTCACAGTTAACGGTACGGCATCATCGGATGCTGTCTTATACATTGGATCCTTTCAACTTGTAAATAATATATCAGAAGATTATGTTTACAACGGCACTCCTCCCACTGGGTCAGATAGTACATATTATACAGAAATTATTCATAAAAGATATTCCGGCTCTCTTTCTTCCTATTCGAAAGATTATGGTAACGGATTTAATATTGACAAAAGTTTTTTTAACTATGTGGATTTCAATATAAAAATTATAGAAGGATACACGGCAAACAATCTTATTTTTTATCCAATGATATATCTACCATTGTATTTCAAAGATTCTACATATGTCCCATATAATACGCCGCCTAATAAAATCGGTAACATAAACGAGCTTTTTACCACAGATAAATCCAGCATTGTCGGCGCAGTTAATGAAGTAATCCACGACACGCGTGAACAAATCCAAAAAAATACCGACTACTATGCGGTATGTGAATCACCGTCAACTGCAAGGGAGAAAAAAATCTCCATTCCTGAACTTTCCGAAGAACTGCAAAACGGACAGATTGTGCGGCTTAAATTTACAAATAACAATTCTTTTAAAGACAAGAATCAGCCTATCTTGCTTGTAATCAATGACATTTACCGCTATCCTTTAAGTTCATATAATTCAACCTACCCAGGAAATTTTACAAATATAAATACTCAATTGGTATATGAATTTATAAAAACATCAGAAGGTATGTACCTGGTAAGCGCCGTTCCTGTTATCAACAATTTAAATGCAACAGAAGAAGGATTTGCGCTAGATGCCACGCAGGGAAAAATCTTACACAATATCAAAGTAGATAAGATATCCGGAAAAGGTCTGTCGTCGAACGACTACACATCAGAAGAAAAATCGAAATTGCAAGGCATCGAAGACGGAGCACAGGTCAATACCATAACAGGTATAAAGGGAAATGCAGAAAGCTCCTATCGGACAGGAAATGTAAATCTCACACCTGCAAATATCGGTGCGCTGGCCACAAACGGCAACGCTGTGAGCGCGACAAAAGCGACGCAGGACGGCAATGGAAATGTCATCACAAGCACATACCTGACAAAAACAGGGGATGCATCAAATAATACTACGTCTTTCACACAGGCAGCAAGCAGAACAAACATTTCTACCGGCGAAAAGTTATCCGCTCTCTTTGGAAAAATCGCCAAATGGTTTACTGATCTAAAATCCGTGGCATTTAGTGGCAGCTACAACGATTTGTCAGATAAACCGACTATACCGACTAAGACAAGCCAGCTGACCAATGACAGCGGTTTTAAAACTACCGACAACAATACGTGGAAAGCCAACTCCGCCTCCAGCGAAGGATATGTCTCATCCGGAAAGGGACAAGCCAATAAAGTATGGAAGACCGACGCCAACGGAAATCCTGCATGGAGAGACGACACCAATACACAGACAATCACCGGCATAAAAGGAAATGCAGAAAGCTCCTACCGAACAGGAAATGTAAATCTCACGCCTGCAAATATCGGCGCGTTAGCATCAAACGGGAATGCCGCAAGCGCGACAAAGGCTGCACAGGATGGAAACGGGAATGTCATCGCAGACACTTATGCAAAGAAAAGTATATATGAGGATACTTCTATTAATCTTGGAAGAAAATCTAATACTATTGTCGGGGACAAAAGTTTTGCAATGGGAAGCGAAGTAGAGTCAAGCGGTTCCTATGCACTTGCAACTGGAAGTGTCACAACTGCAAGTGGCTTTTCCTCTTTTGCTACCGGAACAAGTTCAACTGCAAGCGAACTATATTCCGTTGCAGCAGGATTTTATACAACATCAAATAATGTTGGCTCCTGCGTAATCGGAAAACGTAACAAGGCCTTGAATGCCGGAGGGAATATCACAAATCATATCGGCGATGTATTTGCAATCGGAAACGGTACAATAACCGGATCGCCTTCTAACGCTCTCCGTGTAACCTACGGCGGTGACATCTACGGCACAAAGGCCTTCAACACCTCCGGCGCCGACTACGCCGAATTCATAAAACCATGGGCAGACGGCAACGAAGAGAACGAAGACAGGGTCGGCTTTTTTGTAACAATACGAGACGGCTTTTTGTACAAAGCAAATGAAGGCGACTATATCACAGGAATCACCTCCGGTAATCCGTCCATCGTAGGCAACGCTGACGAAGACTACTACTGGCGTTACGAGCGCGATGAATTTAACCGCATTGTTATGGAAGACGTACCGGAAACAATCCAGCAGACAGACGAAAATGGAAATCCGATATTTGACAACGAAACTCACGAGCCAATTTTGATTGAAACTGGAAAAACAATCAAAAATGCCAGGATGAAGCTTGCCGACGATTACGACCCATCCCTTCAAAACACTTACATAGAACGAAAGGATCGAAAAGAATGGGATTACGTCGGAATGCTTGGCGTCCTTCCGGTCCGAGATGATGGCACATGCTTTGCCGGAAGCTTCTGCAAATGCGGTAAAGGCGGAATCGCCACTCTTTCAACCAAAAGGGAACTTGATACTTATCTGGTCATCGAACGAATTTCGGATCACGTTGTCAGTGTATTATTAAAGTAATCTTTATATAAAATTTTACCTTGACGCTTTCCGGTATTAAATGTATTCTTGTTATGATATCTATGAAAGGATGTGATTACATGTCAGCATCGCAGCCGAAGCCAGAACTCTTTACTTTGGAGCAATATGAGCTGCTTCCAGAGGATACGAGAGCAGAAGTCTTTGACGGACAGATATATTACATGGCCGGCCCCTCACAGGACCACCAAACAATCTCCATAGAGCTTTCAACGATACTCCATATGTATATCAAGAGCAAGAAAAGTTCATGCAGAGTGTTCCATGCCCCGTTTGATGTGAAACTTAACGATAATCCTCTTACTATGGTCCAGCCTGATCTTATGATTATATGTGACAAAAACAAGCTGGACGGAAAACGCTGTAATGGTGCTCCTGACTTCATCATTGAAATTGTCTCACCAGGTAATACCATGGATGATTACATTCGCAAACTCTACTACTACAAAAACGCCGGAGTTCGTGAGTACTGGATTGTAGACCCCCGCCGAAAGATAGTAACTGTAAATCACTTCGAAAGCGGCAATGTCAATGTACAGTATTCCTTTGATTCCACAATTAAGGTCAATATATATGACGATTTACTTATTAATTTCTCTGACATCTCAGAACTGTTGAATATGTAGACTTACGGAACCTGCCACCGGCAGCTTCCGTAAGATACATGGCAACACAAGGGGCTGTCGCTTTAACGAATGAAAATTCGTGAAGCAACAGCTTCATTTTTAC
>CANOCV010000107.1 GCA_947564465.1 uncultured Roseburia sp.
TATTTTTATTACGTTTTGTGCCTGAGCGAAGCGAAAGGAATGGATATATTTATGACCAAAAATCATGCCAAAACAGTTACTCATTCACATGAAAACGGACATGCCCACAGGCATGTCCATGAAAATACAAAGGCCGTCCTAAACCGAATGTCCCGCGCCATCGGCCACATGGAGTCCATCAAACATATGGTTGAGGACGGGCGGGACTGCAGTGAAATCTTAATTCAGATTGCCGCCGTCCGCTCCGCAATCAACAATATCGGAAAAATCATTTTGGAGGACCATATCAACCACTGCGTCGTTGACGCCGTGGAGACAGGCGACGAGCAGGTATTAAAGGATCTGCAGGATGCAATTAATAAGTTTATCAAATAACATGCCATTACATACTGCGTTATCCGCGTTTTAATTATGACATTCCGTTTACCGTTTTGTATTTGTAGATCATTTCCGCATGATTTTGCTCTTCGATCTGAATATCTGCGAGGAGCTTGCGCACATCTGCGTCTCCAAACACAAATACATTGGAATTATATTCGGAGGAAACCATTTTTTCGGTTCCGATACAATCCGTCGCAAGAAAACAATCCGACTTTTTGTCTGCCGTGTTGCTCATAGTATCGTACGTCGCCTTAGGCTGATACTCTTTTCCGTCCTTATCGTTGCAGTTACAGGAAGGCACCGTTCCGGAAAGAACCTGTCCCAGCGAGTCATAATGCTCCTGCTCTTTTCTCTCCAATGTCTGAAACAGATCCTTTAATACAGGGTCCTTGGCTTCCTGTCCGTATTTCTGATACTTCTGAATACAAGTCTGCTCCTGTGTCTGCAAATCCTGAATTGCCGTTGCTTCTTTTTCCGTTAAAATCATGACATTTATCCCTCTTTCTTTCTTATTTTTGGATGGATTGCCCGTAAAACAGCCGGCCCCAACTGACCTGCTGCATTGTTCCATCTTCACTCATAGTATGGGGATAAATTCCAATTTTTATGTAAATTTTTTACAGAAATTTATCTGCTGCTCTCTTTTCCCTCTACACCAACTCCCTCAGCGCTTCAAAATCCTCACGAAATACATGTCCGTGCATCCCGGCCGCCCCCGCGCCGCTTACATTTTCTTCCCTGTCGTCAATAAATAAGCACTCCTCGGCTTTTAGTCCATATTTCTCCAAAAAATAACGATAGATTTTGATATCCGGTTTTATCAGATGGACATCCGACGAGACGACGATTCCGTCAAAATAGTCAAGCGCCGCAAATTGCGGAAAATACTGATAAAAGGCATCACTGGCATTTGAGAGAACATAAATACGGTACCCCTTCTCTTTTACATAAGCGGTAAACTCCTGCGCCTCGGGCTTTACCGCCATATACACGGACCATCCGTCTACACATTTGCGGAGCGCCTCATGCAGCCGTGGGGGAACACGTTTACTGACTCCCTCAAACTTGTCCGCATCCGTAATAGAACCCATATCTCCCTGTATCCACTCCGGACCTTCAAAAAGCTCTCTTTTGATCAAAGCTTTGTCCTCCGGCGTCTGCAAAAACGCGTCTAACGCCAGCTTTGGATTATAATCCATCAAAACATTTCCCATATCAAATATAATATTTTTAATCAAATCTATTCATCCTCCAAGTCTTTATACTGCTCTTTTGTCTCTAAAGCAACTCCTGTTTTAAGCAATTCACGAACTGTTCCACCCCCATGCTTCCCAAATTTTCCCCGTCACGCTTGCGTACAGTCACTTCATGCGCATCCAGCTCCTTTTGACCGACAATTACCATATACGGAACCTTGTCAAGCTGCGCCTCGCGGATTTTAAATCCGATTTTCTCAGATCTGTCATCCATTTCACAACGAATCCCCATATGCGACAATTCACCCGCAACCTCTCTTGCATATCCGTTAAACCGTTCTGCAAGTGACAATATCTTTACCTGTACGGGTGAGAGCCACAACGGAAGCTTTCCCGCATAATGCTCTAACAAAATTCCGATAAAACGCTCGATTGACCCGAACAAAACCCGGTGAATCATAATCGGGCGGCGGCGCATCCCGCTTGCATCCGTATACTCCGCCTCAAAACGGCGCGGCAATTGAAAATCAAGCTGAATCGTTCCGCACTGCCACGTTCTCCCGATAGAATCCTTCAGATGAAAATCCAGCTTTGGTCCGTAGAACGCCCCATCCCCCTCATTGATTTCATAAGATACGCCGATTGCATCCATGGCATTTTTCAGCGCATTCGTCGCTTCCTCCCACTCCTCGTCGCTGCCGATACTGTGCTTTGGTCTTGTGGAAAGCTCCACATGATACTGAAAGCCAAACTTCGAATATACCTCGTCGATAAGCTTCGCCACATTCTGTATTTCGGGAATCATCTGTTCTTCCGTCATGAAAATATGCGCGTCATCCTGCATAAACGCCCGCACCCGCATCAACCCGTGAAGCTGCCCCGACTTTTCATGCCTGTGAACAATCCCAAGCTCACCCAGACGCATCGGCAATTCCCTGTACGATCTTGGCTGCGACTGGTAAACGAGCATTCCGCCCGGACAGCTCATCGGCTTAACCACAAAGTCAAGATCGTCAATCTGCGTCGTATACATATTTTCCCGATAATGCTCCCAGTGCCCCGACGTCTCCCAGAGCGTTCTCTCAAGCATAATCGGCGTGGAAATTTCCATGTATCCCTCCCTGGCATGCACTTCTCTCCAATAATCAAGCAAAATATTCTTTAAAATCATTCCTTTCGGCAGAAAAATGGGAAAGCCCGGTCCCTGCTTTGCAATCATAAAAATCCCCAAATCTTTTCCCAGTTTTCTGTGATCACGCAGCTTTATCTCCTCACGTAATTTTAAAAACTCTTCCAACGCCGACGCTTTCGGGAACGAAATACCGTAGATTCTCGTAAGCATCTTATTATTTTCATCTCCCCTCCAATATGCCCCCGCAACCGACAACAATTGAAACGCCTTAATATGACGGGTATTTGAGATATGAGGTCCGGCGCAAAACTCTGCATACTCCCCCTGCCGATAAAACGAAATTGTTTCTCCCACAGGCAAACGCTCAATCAGCTCCAGCTTATAATCCTCCTTACGCTCCTGCATATACAAAACGGCTTCCTCCCGGCTCACCTCATACGCCCCCAGCGAAAGCGATTCCTTTACGATCTTTTTCATTTCCGCTTCCACAGCCTTTAAATGCTCCTCGCCAAACGGAAACAAAAATTCAAAGTCATAATAAAACCCCTGTTCAATTGCCGGGCCAATCGCACATTTTGTGTCAGGATACAGTCTTTTCACCGCCTGCGCCAAAACATGCGCAGTCGTATGCCAAAATGCCTCTTTTACCCACGCTTCCTCAAAACTTCCCTCACGTACCTCATTGTCCCTGTAAATTACCTTCATTTCTTACGTCTCCTTCCTCTATGTATTTTAGTTATTCAACAACAGAACAAAAGTGCGCTTCGCGCACCCTCGCGGATTAACAGCTTTCAATGCGCAGCTTTTGTTCCGCGCGCGGATTT
>CANOCV010000108.1 GCA_947564465.1 uncultured Roseburia sp.
ATTTTTTGCACAGAAAGGGAGCTGCGCACTAATTACTTAGTGCGACAGCCCCTCCCTTTCATTCTCATATCGCATCTAAACTCTGGAGAGATATTCTCCGGTTCTCGTATCAATCTTAATCACATCATCCTGCTCTACGAACAGAGGAACATAGACGGTCGCACCCGTCTCAACAACCGCCGGCTTGGTAGCTCCTGTCGCCGTATCACCCTTAAATCCCGGCTCTGTGTCCGTGATTGCCAGTTCCACGAATAACGGCGGCTCAACCGCAAATACATTGCCGTTATGGGAACAGATCTTACACATCTCATTCTCTTTTACAAACTTTAACGTATCGCCGATTGTCTCTGAATCTAACGCAATCTGCTCATAATTCTCAACATCCATAAAATGGAACAATCCGCCGTCCGAATATAAATACTGCATATCTTTTCTGTCGATACGCGCCTGCGGACATTTCTCAGTTGGACGGAATGTCTTCTCTACCACACCGCCGCTCTTGATATTTTTTAACTTTGTTCTGACGAAAGCAGCACCTTTCCCCGGTTTTACGTGCTGAAACTCAATTATCTGGAAAATATTACCTTCTAATTCAATTGTTATTCCGTTTCTGAAATCTCCTGCTGAAATCATTCGATATTCCTCCTTAGATTCTGTCTGGTGTAACCCACACCGTCTATTCTATAATAAATACACGCATATTTCAACCTTTTTTTTACCGGTCCTCTATTTCATGTATCATGCGAATACGTTTTTCATGCCTGCCTCCCTCATACTCGGCATCCAGATACGCTTTTACAATATCCCTCGCCAGCTCAATCCCCACAATTCTTGAGCCAAATGCAATGATATTTGCATTGTTATGGGCTTTCACAAGATGCGCCGTTGTCGCATCGGAACAGACCGCCGCCCGAATCCCCCTCACCTTATTGGCCGCAATTGAAATTCCGACTCCCGTGCCGCAGATTAACACACCGCAGTCTACCTCTTTGTCTGCCACGGCATGCGCCACCTTTTCTCCATACATTGGGTAGCTGCAGCTTTCAAAATTATCCGTCCCATAATTGACAACCTCATGTCCCAATTCCTCCAGATACTTCTGGATCTCTCTTTTCATCTCCACTGCCGCATGGTCATTTCCGATTGCAATTTTCATTCCTGTTTTCCTCTTTTCCGATCACATGATTTGTACCAGTCCGGACAAGCCGGCCTGTTGCCATGATTTAACGATGCTTCCTGCAATAAAAAAACAACACAATTTTCTCCAGATAACGCTTGAGCACAATCTGTATCTCCTCTTTCGGATGTATCGGTTTCACCAATATGGTACGAATCCCGGCGCGATTTGCTCCGTAGACATCGGTAAAAATCTGATCCCCCACGAAAATCGTATTTTTTGTGTCCGTATGCATCAGCTCCATCGCCCTGACATAATTCTTTACCGACGGTTTTGCCGCCTTAAAAATATAATCCACCTTTACCGCATCGTTAAACATTTTCACCCTTGGCTCCTTGTTATTGGACAGCAGCACGCATCGATACCCCAGCTCCTTTAAGTGCGCAAACAGCTTTTTTGCCCGCCCGTCCGCCGGCGCTCCATGCGGCACCAAGGTATTGTCAATGTCAAAGATCACGCCGCGGTAGCCATCCTCATAAAGCTTGTCAAAATCTATCTCATATGTAGAGTCGAGATACTCTCCCGGATACAATTTAGCAAACATCCGCTTCCTCCCTCTTTTTTACAAACGGCAAAAATTCAAACCCAGTTTCTGCCAGAACAATAGCAAAAAGCATAATGGCACAGCCGGCAAGCATCTTCGGCGCAACCTTCTCATTCAGTACAAGCACCGAGGATACCACGCCAAAGACCGATTCTGTCGAAAGCAGCAGCGCCGCCGTGACGGGCGGCACATATTTCTGTCCGATATTTTGCAATAGAAATGCTGCCATTGAACTGCCTAAGCCAAGGTAAAGCATACCAAGAGTCATATCACCCGACAGATTCCCAAGAGGAGGCGCGCCTTCTATCAGCGGCGCACACAGCCATGCAAAAATGCCCGACACCCAAATCTGTACAAGCGTCAGCAGTACGGGATCTTCTTTTAGCGTATAACGGTCTACATACAGAATCTGAACGGCATAAAATATACCGCAGCCGAGCGTTAAAATATCGCCTTTGTTGATTCCGCCCTCACCGTTTAGGGAAAGCATCCCAACACCGACCAACGCCAAAACCGAAGCTATTAGATTGTAAGCTTTAGGCTTTTCCCGAAATATAAGCCAAGCGAAAAACGGTACAAAAATGACGTAGGTCACCGTAATAAACGCGTTTTTTCCCGCCGTCGTATATTTACACCCAAAGGTCTGCAGCGCGTATGCCAAAAACATCAAAAATCCCAGCCACACTCCATGCCTGCAGATTGCTCTTGTCAGCTTTTTCAAACGTCCCGCAAACAAAACCGTCATTCCAAGACCGGCAATTGTAAAACGAAACGCGAGCATATAGAGGGGCGGTATCACATCCACCGCCTCCTTGACGACTACAAATGCAAATCCCCATATCGCCGTGGCAAACAGCATTCCAAAGCTCGCCGCTATAACGATACTTTTCTTATACCTCTTCATCTCACAACCCTATTTTATTAACGCCGAGATCTGCTTAAAATGCGGTGAGTCCGCTCCCTGCGTCAATTCAAATAAAAGCGCCTCCTTCGTCGTAATCAGCGCTCCCTCCACGGCTGCACGCTTTACGGCCATTTCCATATCATGAGGATTTCTCGAAGACACACAATCCTCCACAAGAATCGGCTGATACCCCGCTTCCGACAGGTCTATAATTGTCTGAAGCACACATACATGCGCCTCAATCCCGCAGACAATGACATTTCTGCGATCCTCGTCCTTATCAAAAATCGCTTTCACTTCCGGCACAGCGTAAGAACTGAAGGATTTCTTATCAAAAAACCTCTCCGTACCGATCGCTTCCGTAATCTCCGGTACGTTTAACCCCAATCCCTTAGAATACTGCGCCGTCAACGTCATTGGAATTTCAAGCTCCCTTAAACCCGCAAGCAATGTCACGGAATTTTTCAAAAGCTCCTCCCGATTTGCCATCGCCGGCAGTATTTTTTCCTGATAATCAATTACAATACATCTTGTTTCTTCCGGTAATATTCTCATATTTCATCTCCACACATTCTTATTGTCTCTATTTCCGCACTCTATTATAACAAAACTTTTCTATCTTGCAAGTTTTCTTTTTTATTTATAACCGCCTGCATGGCGATCCTGCCCGGAAGGCTTTTTATATCATAGGAAAGTTATAGACTTTAACACTTCACAGCAACAAGGTC
>CANOCV010000109.1 GCA_947564465.1 uncultured Roseburia sp.
TTCAAGGTGCTAAGGACAGGGTAAATAAAAAATATTTATTTGACCCCAACATCATCCTATGTACAAGAAAGTCCGTGAGCATTTGCTCACGGACTTTCTATCATCAATACCCCACCATTATGCCGTTTTCTCCGCTCACGGTTGGAGTATGAACTTTCTAATGCCGGCAGCGGGACTTGAACCCGCACGTGGTTGCCCACAACAGATTTTGAGTCTGCCTCGTCTGCCATTCCGACACGCCGGCGCTTCTTGCTCGGTATCTCACCGAACAATAGCCATTCTATCATAATTCGACTTAGAATGCAAGTGTTTTTTACAGATTTTTCATATCCTTTAAAATATCAAAGCAATCAAACGTTGCAAAGTAATCTCTCGGCGTCTCCGCACGGCGGATTAACTGGGTATAACCGTCCTCCCGCAAGAGCACTTCCGCGGATTTTAATTTTCCATTGTAATTATATCCCATAGAAAATCCGTGTGCGCCCGCGTCGTGAATTACCAGAATATCTCCCATATCAATCTTTGGCAGCATGCGGTCTACCGCAAACTTATCATTGTTTTCACAGAGCGACCCTGTCACGTCGTATTTATGGTCACATACGCTGTTGTCCTTGCCCATAACCGAAATGTGGTGGTAAGCGCCGTACATTGCCGGACGCATCAGATTTACCGCACAGGCATCCACGCCGATATACTCCTTATGCGTATGCTTCTCATGGATTGCCGTTGTCACAAGGCAGCCGTACGGAGCAAGCATAAAACGTCCCATCTCGGTATAGATGGCAACGTCCCCCATTCCCGCCGGCGTCAATACCTCCTCATATGCTTTGCGGACGCCTTCGCCGATTGCCCTGATATCATTCGGCTCCTGCTCCGGCGTGTAGGCCACGCCGACGCCGCCGGAGAGATTAATGAACTTAATGTCACATCCGGTCTCCTTTTGCAGCTGCACCGCAAGCTCAAACAACTGTCTTGCAAGCTTCGGATAATATTCGTTCGTGACCGTGTTGCTCGCAAGAAACGCATGTATTCCAAAATATTTTGCGCCTTTTTCCTTTAACACCTTAAATCCCTCGAAAAGCTGCTCCGTCGTAAAACCGTATTTCGCATCTCCCGGATTATCCATAATTCCGTTGCTCATCTGGAACACTCCGCCCGGATTGTAACGGCAGCTGATCGTCTCCGGAATCTTCCCGATCGCATTTTCCAGAAAATCTATGTGGGTAAAGTCATCCAAATTGATGATTGCTCCTATTTTGTCCGCAAACACAAACTCCTCCGCCGGCGTATCATTCGAAGAAAACATAATATGCTCTCCGTCAAATCCCTGTGAATCCGCAAGCATCAGCTCCGTCAAGGACGCACAGTCGCAGCCGCAGTCATACTCCTTTAGAATATTTAAGATAAACGGATTCGGCGTCGCCTTTACCGCAAAATACTCGCGAAAGCCTTTATTCCATGCAAATGCCTCCTTTACCGCCTTTGCATTCTCGCGAATCCCCTTCTCATCATAGAGATGAAACGGTGTCGGGTATTCTTTTACAATTTCCTTCAGTTGTTCATAGCTTACAAATGGTTCCTTTTTCATCGCTGTTCTCCTTTTCCTTCCTCTCCCTGTCTGTCTTTATTGTCTTTTACAACCAAACTGATATCATCCAATCCGGTCACATTCACATTCCGATTCACCTTCGCGTCATAGGAATCTGCCTTCACGATCTCTGCAAGATCAATTCCGGTCGTCTCCTTCATACTCTCAAACAGCTTCGCCATCACTGCCGGCACATTTCCTGCCACCTGCTCAACACCGCCGCTGCCCTCGCCGCCGATAATCGTAATCTTTTCAATCTGTCCCAACGGCTCTGCAACCTTCGCCGCCACATCGGGAAGGACCTTAATCATCATTTCCGCCACTGCCGCTTTATTGTATTTCGCGTAAGCTAAAGCCTTTTTCTCCATCGCTTCCGCTTCCGCAAGGCCCTTCGCCTGTATTGCCGCCGCCTCCGCCTCGCCGAGGGCGCGAATTCCTTCCGCCTCCTGTTCCCTGGCAAAACGCTCCGCTTCTGCCTGCGCTTTCCTGGCCTCCGCCGCGCGCTGCGCTTCAAACTGCTTCGCTTCCGCCTCCTTCTGCCTCTGATAGAGAGACGCATCCGCCCTCTGCTGCGCGGCATACTTGTCGGCCTCCGCCTGCTTTTTAACCTCCGCCTCAAGCGCTCTCTCTTTTACGGCAACTTCCTTTTGTTTTAATTCGATTTCACGCTCCTGCTTCGCAATATCCGCATTTGCCGTAGTAATCTCAATCGTCTTACGCTGCTCTTCCTTCTGAATCTGATACGCCGCGTCCGCCATAGCCTTCTTTGTGTCCGACTCCTGCTGCAATTCGGATTTCTTTATCGCAAGCTCATTCTGTTTTTTGGCAATCTCTGTCTCCGCCAGAACCTTCGCATCGTTGGAATCCTTATCGGCAGCCGCCTGCGCCACCTTGATATCTCTCTCACTCTCCGCCCTTGCGATTGCCGCCGCCTTTTTAATTTTGACGATATTATCAATTCCCAGGTTGGCAATCACCTCATTGGAATCCACAAAATTCTGTACATTAAAGCTGATGATATCTAACCCCATGGCCGCCAAATCCGGTTCCGCATTCTCCTTCACAAGATTTGCAAACTTCTGCCTGTCAGAAACCATTTCCTCTAAGCGCATCTTTCCGACGATTTCACGGACATTGCCCTCCAATACCTCCCGCGCCACAGAAGCGATATATTCCGTCTTTTTATTCAGGAAGTTCTCCGCCGCAAGCCGCAGCTTATCCGTCTCGTTACTGATTTTGACATTCACCGTGGCGTCCACATTGATATTGATATAGTCCGCCGTCGGCACGGCATTGCTGGTCTTAACATCAATCGGGATCAGCCGCAGATTCAGCTTATCCAGACGTTCAAAGAACGGTATCCTTACACTCGCCTTGCCGATTACGATCTTAGACTTTTTCTTCATACCGGAAATAATGTAAGCCATATCCGGCGGAGCCTTGACATACCCGATACAAAACAAAATAATTACCAGTACCACAATGATAATTCCTATCAACATCGGCACCGAAATAAAATCACCCATATTATTACTCCTCCTTCCTCTATCTAAACTTTATTCACTTTTTTCCTTTCTATTGTTTCATATCTCTCGACATTTTTCAATCATTTTTGCATTTGATATACCGAAAACCGTAACGAGGATAAGAACAAAAGTGCGCTTCGCACACCCTCGCGAATTAACAACTTTCAATGCGCAGCTTTTGTTTCCGCGCACGGATTTGTCCTAAGGG
>CANOCV010000110.1 GCA_947564465.1 uncultured Roseburia sp.
CGATCCTGCCCGGAGGGCTTTTTATATCATAGGAAAGTCATAGACTTTAGCACTTTACAGTAACAAGGTCTTTCCTATGATATAAAAAAATCCGCTTGCATAACAAGCGGACCAGATAACCATGAGATAATCAAATCCTCTTATTGTTCGACTTACTCGCTCAGGTTGGCACCTTCCATTGTGTGGGGTTGCCGTGACTTCACCGATCCTATGTATCTCCATCACTCTGAATAAGAGAAATATTACAATATTGAGTTTTCAAATCTCTCTGTTTGTTAACATACACCCTATTATCGCAATTGTCAAGATGTATTCAAAAACATTTTACTATTGACCTTTTATTTGCAAAAGAATATACTAAGATATAGAGTGGATTTTTATGATTTCTATGCAATATACACAATAAATGAATATGGGGAAAATATAACTATGAGAGAATATCTAATTGAAGACCTAAAACCGGGAATGATAACTGCCGCAGCCGTCAAGACGCAGCGTGGACAACTGATTATACAACCGGATGTCGTACTTACCACCGCCCTGATTTCCAGGATAGACTTTTACGGTATCAAAAGCGTCCAGATCAAGGATATCGAAACAGATGAACCACCTGCCGCAGCGCCCGCTGCCGAATCCCCTGCCGACGCATCGTATTCACAGAAGGTCAAGAGCAGTCAGGCTTTCCAGAATTATCAGGCAGACTTCGAAACGCGCACCAATAGCCTAAAAACAATTTTCAATGACTTTATCAATTCGGGCGGCACCGTGAACAAGGATGCGCTTTTACGTGAAACCGCATCTCTGATTGGCTCGCAAAAGACGACCATAGAATTTTTTGACATGCTGCACAATATGCGTCAGGATGACGACAGTACCTATGCCCACAGCCTGAATGTAGCGCTGATTTCCCGTATGATCGGTATCTGGTTAAAGTTTCCGGAGAAAGATTTGGATACCTTGACGCTTGCCGGCCTGCTGCACGATATCGGCAAAACAAAAATACCGGACGAAATACTCAACAAACAGACGCGTCTGACGGATGAAGAATTTGCAGCCATCCGGCAGCATCCTCGGTACGGCTATGATATCTTAAGGAATCAGCCTTTGGATTCCCGCATTAAAAAAGCCGCTCTGATGCACCATGAACGCTGCGACGGCTCCGGTTATCCGCTGGGACTTACTTTAGATGACATTGACGACTACGCACTGATTATCGCAATCGCAGACGTTTACGATGCAATGACGGCCGCACGCTCTTACCGCGAGCCGCTGTGTCCATTCCAGGTAATCGCAGAGTTTGAAAAAGACGGCCTGCAGAAATACAAGCCAAAATACATCCTTACATTTTTAGAGCACATTGCAACAACATACCAGAACAACCGGGTTGTCTTAAGTGACGGGCAAAAGGCCAAGATTGTACTTCTCAACCGCAATCATCTCTCCAAGCCGCTTGTGCAGCTGGATAACGGAGAAGGTATTGATCTTGATAAAAGCCCTCTATACATCAAATCACTGATCTAAACCGACTTACATCATTACAAATATACTTCATACAAAACGGAGCAGTAATCCAAGGATTCTGCTCCGCATTTTATGATATTTTAAGTTTAAACTTTTGAAGCTCTTTTTCAGAGCTTACCTTCTCAATCTGTGCGCCAAGCTCCGACAGCTTCGTCTCAAATTCTTCATATCCGCGCTCAATATAATAAATATCGTCTACTGTGGTTATCCCGTCCGCGGCCAATCCTGCAATCACAAGCGCTGCGCCGGCACGAAGATCCGGTGCGCTGACTCTCGCCCCCATATAACCTTCCACTCCGGTAATAATCGCAATATTGCTCTCCACCTTAATTTGCGCTCCCATACGTGTCAATTCATCCACATATTTAAAACGATTCTCAAAAATACTCTCGGTAACCGTACTTGTTCCCCCTGAAATTGCAAGCACAGCCGACATTTGCGGCTGCATATCCGTCGGAAAGCCCGGATACGGAAGCGTCGTCACCTGTGTATGGCACAACGGCTTAGACGCCACGACACGTACCGCATCGTCCAATTCCTCCACTTCACAGCCAATTTCCAAAAGCTTTGCCGTAGTTGCCTCCAAATGCTTCGGAATTACGTTTTTCACCGTCACGTCACCCTTCGTCGCCGCCGCCGCAAACATAAAAGTTCCAGCTTCAATCTGATCCGGTATAATCGAATATTCCGTCTTGTGAAGTCTGCTAACGCCCACAATACGAATCACATCCGTTCCCGCCCCGCGAACATTGGCTCCCATACTGTTCAAAAAGTTGGCAACGTCCACGACATGCGGTTCCTTTGCCGCATTCTCAATGATGGTCTTCCCCTCTGCCATAGATGCCGCCATCATAATATTGATCGTCGCTCCCACAGACACCTTATCCAGGTAAATATGACTTCCGATAAGCTTATCAGCGGATGCCGTAATCAGGCCATGCTGTATATCCACATTTGCCCCCAACGCACGAAACCCCTTTAAATGAAGGTCTATCGGCCTGCTTCCGATATCACAGCCGCCCGGAAGCGCAACCTCTGCTCTGCGGTATTTGCCAAGCAGCGCTCCCAGCAAATAATAAGAAGCCCTGATTTTTTTAATATATTCATACGCAACTGTCAAGTCATGAATCATCGAACCGTTAATTTTGACCCTATGGGTATCTATCCGCTCAATCTTGGCGCCAATCCCCTCCATCGCATCCAATAACACATTGATATCACGAACATTTGGCAAATTATCTATTGTTACTGTCTCATCCGTCATAATAGCTGCCGCCAGAATTGCCAGGGCCGCGTTTTTCGCACCGCTTATTTCGACTTCACCGACCAGTGGCGTACCACCCTTAATCACATATTGTTCCATTACCGCACCTCTATGCTAAATTTCGAATCAACCACCTTAAAATACAAACACAACATTATAGTAATTATTTTTCTCTTTTGTCAAGCTATTTTCTCTGGCATTTTTTACAAATTATTTACAAAGATATAAACATTATACTTCATTTGTCGTATCCTGTAAACTGCAAGAAGCTCCCAAGGCCATACATTTGGTAACAGTTCAGACAAGCTACTCTGTTACAGAACAAAAGTGCGCTTCGCACACCCTCGCGGATTAACAGCTTTCAATGCGCAGCTTTTGTTTCCGCGCCGGATGCATGTTGCAAAGCAATAAATTCCTCTTGCATCCGTGCGCATAAGCTTTTATATCATAGG
>CANOCV010000111.1 GCA_947564465.1 uncultured Roseburia sp.
ATGTGTGCGGGAAATGTGATAATAAGTCAGCAGACAATTGTTATCTGTTTTTTTACAGAAAGCTTGGAAAAAATAATGGATTAGGCTATAAGAAGTTGGAAGCAGGAGATTATAAAGAACAAAAATAGAGCGCAGATATGAGAGGAGATAAGATGAAAAAAAGAGTGTTTCAAAAGTTATGTACGCTGTGTATTATGGCGGTATTATCTGTACAGGGAACAGTTGTGGCGTCGGAGTTGCAAAATCAGGAGACAGAGCAATCGTCAAATACAATAATGGAGATGGCTATTGATCTGGAAAATGTACAATTATATGATGATGTTTTTACAGTGGAGAATAATGTAAGGTATTATAAATTTACAGCTAAAAGAATATCGGATTTTGAATTTAATGTAAATTCAGACGCAAAAGGTCAGGTGAGAATCTTAAACAGCAAAGGCGAGAAGATAATCGGATGGCAGCTTCGCGGCAAAAATAAGGGATTTACTTACGAATCTGATGATCCAACTTACTTATTATGGGATGATTACGGTCGCTGTGTGGGAGAGGAGGAAATTATAGAGCCGGGAACATACTATATAGAGGTAATTGCGGATAAAGGACAGTTTTCAGAAAAGACATCGGGGATACGTTTTCATATAATGGGGTGTGTGAGTGCATGGAAGCCGTATTTAAAGTTAAACAAAACAAGCACCGTATATACAGGGAAAGAAATTGCAATTCCCAAAATAAAAGCATTTGGAAAGGAGAAATATACTCACGATGAAAATGGAAAAAGACACCATATCAAGTATAACTGCATTATTGACAGAAAAAGCGGCAAAGAGATAAAATCCATAAAGAAAGTGGGAAGTTATCTGATCTGCAACAGAAGCTTTATAGATGATGAAATGAATGCGTGGGGAGCCAGCTGTGCCGTGTTTACGGTAACGCCGCAAAAAGGTGTGCTGAAGAAGGCAAGCAGCAAAAAGACAGGGCAAATTCAGGCAATTGTAAAAAAGAATACTGCCGCCGGAAGATATCAGATTCAGGTATCGACGGATAAGAAATTTAAGACGGATGTGCAGACATTTAATACGAAAGACACAAAACAGACCGTGAAAAATTTGGAATCGGGAAAGAAATATTATGTGCGCGTCCGGTATTACAAGAATGTTCCTATAAAATATAATCATGGAATGGGCAAGCCGCAGCCGATTTATGGTAAATGGAGTAAGGCAAAGACGGTTGTGTGTAAATAAATTGCGAAAAACGGCGGATGTTTTCCGCCGTTTTTACCGATAAGGAGCAAGGAGACAAAAGAATGAAAAAAAGGATAATCGGAATGTTTTGTGCGTTGTGTATTGCAGCTACATCATTTATACAGGGCATCTCTGCAGCAGAGATGCAGAAACAATCGGAAGCGAAATTAGAACCGTTAAATACAACAATGGAAACGGCGTGCAAATTAAAAAATTTTGAGTTATATGAAGATAATTTTACGGCGGAGAAAAATGTGAGATACTATAAATTTACCGTAAAAAAAATGTCCCATTTTGATTTCAACGTGAACTCAGATGCCAAGGGAGAAGTGAGCCTTTTGGACAGTCGGGGACAGGTGTTGACAGCGTGGCCGCTTCGCGGCGAGAATCAGGGATTTACGTATGAAGATGATAATCCTGTAATAGGTTTAATATGGGATGATGATGCTTACTGTGTTGCAGAAGATGAAAATTTAGAACCCGGAATATATTTTGTAAAAGTGGAAGCGGATCAGGAGCAGTTTTCGGATAAGACACAGGAGATCCGTTTCCACGTTATGGGACAGGTACAGATATTACAACCATATTTATCATTAAAAAAAGCAAGTGCCGTATACACAGGTAAAAAAATTAAACTGCCGAAAGTAAAGGCGACAGGAAAAGGGAAATATGATTATGATGGATTTCGAATTAAGTTTGACCGCATTATTGACAGGAGAAGCGGAAAAGAAGTAAAAGCGATCCGTAAAGTGGGGCGATATCTGATCTGCAATGAAGGATTTCTGATAGATCGCAATTCTCATCTGCAGCCTTGGGGAGACAGCTGTGTTGCATTTACGGTAACGCCGCAAAAAGGTGTGCTGAAGAAGGCAAGCAGCAAAAAGACAGGGCAAATTCAGGCAATTGTAAAAAAGAATACTGCCGCCGGAAGATATCAGATTCAGGTATCGACGGATAAGAAATTTAAGACGGATGTGCAGACATTTAATACGAAAGACACAAAACAGACCGTGAAAAATTTGGATTCGGGAAAGAAATATTATGTGCGTGTCCGGTATTACAAGAATGTTCCTATAAAGTATAATCATGGAATGGGCAAGCCGGAACCTATTTACGGGAAATGGAGTAAGGCGAAGACGGTTGTGTGCAAATAACTGTCGGCTATAGAGCGGACAGTGACTGTAAGTTTCTAAAAAACGGCGGATGCTTTCCGCCGTTTTTACCGATAAGGAGTAAGGAGACAAAAGAATGAAAAAAAGGATTATCGGAATGTTTTGTGCGTTGTGTATTGCAGCTACATCATTTATACAGGGCATCTCTGCTGGAGAGGTGCAAAAACAATCGGAGGAGAAGCAGGAAGCAAAATTAGAACCGTTAAATACAACAATGGAAACGGCGTGCAAATTAAAAGATTTTGAGTTATACGACGATAATTTCACGACGGAAAAGAATGTGAGGTATTATAAATTTACCGTAAAAAAAATGTCCCATTTTGATTTCAACGTGAACTCAGATGCCAAGGGAGAAGTGAGCCTTTTGGACAGTCGGGGACAGGTGTTGACAGCGTGGCCGCTTCGCGGCGAGAATCAGGGATTTACATATGAAGAGTATGGTCCTGCAATGACATTGATATATGATGATGATGCCTATTGTGTTGCAGAACATGAGAATTTAGAACCCGGAATATATTATGTAAAAGTGAAAGCGGATCAGGAACAGTTTTCGGAAGAGATTCCGAAGATCCGCTTTCATATAATGGGAAGTATAACGGCATTGCAACCATATTTGTCGCTAAAGAAAGCAAGTGCCGTATACACAGGTAAAAAAATTAAACTGCCGAAAGTAAAGGTGACTGGAGAAGGAAAATATAATTATGATGGATCTCGCGTTAAGTTTGACCGCATTATTGACAGGAGAAGCGGAAAAGAAGTAAAAGCGATCCG
>CANOCV010000112.1 GCA_947564465.1 uncultured Roseburia sp.
TCAGACAGACGCCGTTCACCGCAATACTGTCACCGACGTTTGTCTCCTCCAAAACCTTCTCGGCACAGATTGTCAGGACGGCAGAATGACGCCCCCGCTCGATGCGCTCCACAGTGCCGACTTCCTCAACAATTCCGGTAAACATGCTGCTCCACCTCGCCCTCTATCAAAAAATCTTCTCCCAGCAATGTCATACTGGTGTTTATCAGATGAACCCCCTCGGCCGGAACCGGAACTCCCGCTCCCTCCACCGGCGTCTTGGCCGTCTGCCCGCCAAACAATTTGGGCGCGATATATGCCTGCACTTTCTGCACAATGCCGCTCTCAAGAGCCGCCCAATTTAACGTGCCGCCGCCCTCGAGCAAAACGCTGTCGATCTGCTCCTGCCCCAGTTTTTCCATCAGTTGAGACAAATCGACATGGCCGTTCCTCCTGTCAACGGATATCACACGGCATCCGGCGTCCTCAAAGACTTGCCATTTCTCTCGCTCTAGACAACAGGTTGCAAGAATCGTCGGTATCTGTGACGCCGTCGTGACGATCTGAGAATTTGGCGGCGTGCGCAGGTTCGTATCACAGATAATGCGAAGCGGATTTTTGCCGCCGGGAATCCGGCAGGAAAGCAGCGGGTCATCCGCCAGCACCGTGCCCACCCCCACCATAATTGCCGTATAGCGATGGCGCATTCTCTGCACATGGCCCCTCGCCGCCTCTCCGGTAATCCATTTGGACGCTCCCGTGTAGGCCGCAATCTTTCCGTCCAGCGTCATGGCATATTTCATCACGACAAATGGCCGTTTTGTTCGGATGTAATGAAAAAACACTTCATTTAACCGCTCACATTCCTCCTGCAAAACATGTTCCACAACCTCAATCCCGCGCTCCCTCAGCATCTCAATCCCCTTGCCCGCGACCAGCGGATTCGGGTCGCCCGACCCGACAACGACCCTACGGATGCCGGCCTCAATCACAGCGTCGGCACACGGCGGCTGCTTGCCGTAATGGCAGCAAGGCTCCAATGTCACATACATGGTCGCGCCCCGGGGCGATTCCCGGCAGGAGGCAAGCGCATTCCGCTCCGCATGGAGCCCCCCATATTTCTCGTGCCACCCCTGCCCGATGATTGCTCCATCCTTTACGATAACGGCTCCCACCATGGGATTGGGCGCTGTCTGACCGACTCCCCGCCCGGCAAGATCAAGCGCGATCTTCATATATTCCTGATCATTCATATGAATCCTCCATAAAGTGTCTTTGCGCTTTCATTCGATACGTCTGACGGCACCGTTTTCTATTCAAATGAAAAATGCCCCAAACAAAATCGTTCAGGGCAAAATGAGATGGAACCGCTTTCCGGTTTGTCAAATATGGCAATTCAAATGTAATTCTTCCATTATGACAAAAACTCTGGAACGTAAAAACATCCCAGAGCTGCTATCCTGACCGCAGAATCCTCTTCCTATCCTGCGCTTACGCGATCTTCTCTCATCCAGACTGTACTGTCGGCTTCGGAATTGCACCGAATCATGCTCCGCCAACCAGGTTGACGGCGAGCTCGTGGGCTTTACCACCGGTAGGGAATCACACCCTGCCCTGAAGATATCTTATTCATTTATAATCTGTATTATAATACGGTTTGAAACACAACACAAGTAGTTTTTGTGATTTGTGGGCATGAAAAAGGTCATATGAAACGCAGTTCCGTTTGCGTCCGTCCCAGTATATCCCCAGTTTTCATCTTCCCGGCGAGCGGATTTAGAAAAGGTTAGGTTTTCTAATTCGGTCAATTCTGATTTCATACGTTGCATGTAAGTTTTATCTTCCACATATTTTTTGTGTAAACTGCGTAAGGAGTACGCTGTTCAGATGGCTCCCATTTTGTCACAATAAAAAATTCAAAACCTGTCCATTAAAATCTTTCGCTTCTTCATACGCTGCATGACCAAGACCATGGTAAATCAACAACTCACTGTGGCTAATTTTTTCGGCTATTTCCGAAGCCGCAGCCGTTCCGACAATGTTATCGCAGTCCCCGCCAATCACGAATGTAGGGCATACGATTTTGTGCAATTCCACATAAGCATTGTGGCTGATACAAGAAGCTGCCTGTATGAGAAAACGCTCAAAACTTTTTGGCTTTCCGATTCTTCCAACGAACGGATAAATTCGACGGTATTTTTTCAAGTATCTTTCTGAGTACGATTTTTCTGCCGTATCTATCATTAAATCCTTATAATTTCCCTGCGCTGCCAATTCCATCCAAACGCCAACTACTTTTTTAATTGTTTCATTGGGTCCTGCGCTTGTTACCGCCAAGATCAGCTTATTGACCAAATCGGGGTAATCTATCGCAAGATATTGCGCGATCATGCCGCCTTGCGATATGCCTAAGACATCTGCTTTTGAAATTTCAAGAACGTTCATCGCTTCTGCACAGTCTTTTGCCATTTCCCTTGTAGTATATCCCTCTTGCAAATGATTTTTCCGGCTGAAAACATACACGGTAAATTCTTTCGCATATACCCGATACATCATTGAAAAAACAAGAGCCATTCCTCTTACGGTAGCCAGTCCATCCCCCAATCCGGGCAGCAGAATAAGATTTTTCTTCCCGTTTCCAAAAGATATGTAATCCATGTCCGAATTTCCGACACGGACACTTCCATTATGAGCATGATAAAACATAACCGCCTCCTCTATTTTACGATTCCTGCCTTTAAGATTTCTAAGTACGCCGACAAGCTTTTTACATATTCTTTTTCTATCATTTCAAACTTTACATCGGCTTGTACTGGCATACTTGTCAAGAATTCATCCTTGAAGCCTTTGAGAAACCACTTTATGATATCCATCGTTTTTTGCCTGTCCCACCGAAATTGAGCCGTGTCAATATCCCGTAAAAACCAATCATAGAGATCTTGTTCTTTATTGCCATATTTTAATACCGTTTTCCTGGCATATCTTGTATCCCGAAAAGTCCAAAATGATCGT
>CANOCV010000113.1 GCA_947564465.1 uncultured Roseburia sp.
CAGCTTTTTATGTAACGTATCGTATAAGAATCACGCTCAATCAGTCCCAACGGCTGCGGCGTCTCCCCTTCATTCTCGAGCAGCTCTATCATAGCGTCGGCATTCTCCTCCGCCACCAAAAGCAGCATCCCTACTCCCATATTAAACGTACAGCGCATCTGCTCTCTGCTGATGTTGCCGTCCTTGTGCAGCATCTCATAGAGCGGCTGCATCTGCTCCTTCTTCTGCTTAATAACGGCACCCGCCCGGTTATAAAGAAGTCTGCGGACCGCCGCGTCAAACCCTCCGTCGGACACCTGCACACAGGATTTTATCTCTATCCCCGATTCAAATGCCGCCTCTAACGGCCTCTTGTACAACTTTGTCGGCTGCAGTAGCAAATCTCCCAGTGTCGCGCCCAGCGTCTCATAGTACACCTCCATAGATGCTTTGCTTAAATACAGCTTTTTCCGCGCGGTCACATAACCACTGTTGTGCAGCCCATTGGAAGTAAGACCGATAATTACATCCCCGTCGCGAAAATGAAACGACTGCATTTTCTCTCTGAACTCACAAATACCGACAGAAAATCCCACCAGATCATACTGATCATAAGAAAAAATATCCGGCAGCTCTTTGATCTCGCTGCCTGCATAGCGGATTCCGCTCTTCATACAGGCTTGCTCTATCCCCGCTTCCATCTCCTTTATCTTTCCGGGCCTCGCTTTCGCACACGATATGGTATCGGATATCATAAGCGGCTTCGCACGCATGGCAAGCAGATCGTTGACCGCGGACGCCGTCACATCCGTTCCTATCGTATCGAAACGCTGCATCTGTGCCGCCAAATACAGCTTATCACTGACACTCGTCGTCGTTGTCGTCAATACCGGCTCTTCCATATCCTTAAAATGTGAAAGCGGTATTTCATTCTCCAATTCCTTAAGTCCTAATTCTTCCCGCAATTTTTTACTTCTTTCCAAGCGCTCCTGGTTAATTTTGGGACGCTTTCTTTATAGCAATATAGCATACAGGATATCATTTGTCCATGATTTTATTATTGCATACCGTGAAATTATTTCTGGTTCGCCGGCTCTACGCTCACAGACTTCCCTTTTATTTTTGCATTCTTCATGGCATCAAGCACTTCATGCCCGTATTCCCTTGGAACCTCCACAAATGTATATTTGTCGAACATGTCAATGGCTCCGACAAGCTTTCCCGGCATTCCCGATTCACCGGCTATGGCTCCGAGCACGTCACCCGGCTTCACATTCTGCTTCTTTCCGATATTGATAAAGAGGCGCACCATGCCCTCTTCCGCCCCCGTGTTCTCAAAATCGTACTCCGCTCCGGTATCGCTCTCAACACCGGCGCCGAGCGCCTGCTTTAAAAATGCCGCCGCAATATCCATCGCGGTATAATCAGACTCATTGACCTGCCTGTCAATGATATCTATCATTTCCCGCAAATCCTCTTCTTCAATAATATTTGCAATCTTCTCCATAACCTTCTCCGCCTTTAT
The DNA here is from genome assembly GCA_947564465.1 of uncultured Roseburia sp. GTDB lineage: Bacteria > Bacillota > Clostridia > Lachnospirales > Lachnospiraceae > Roseburia_C. The sequence goes on from CANOCV010000113.1 coordinate 1,505, forward strand.
CTGAGCCACGTCGTCGCTGCTTGGAATCGGCTGCGCCAAAATCTTTGTCTTACAATAGCGCTGAATATCCTTCAGCTTATAGACCTCTTTTCCCTTTACGAAGGTGAAAGCCCGACCGCATCTTCCTGCCCGGCCTGTCCGTCCGATCCGGTGCACATAATATTCATCATCCTGCGGAATATCATAATTAAACACCGCCTCTACATCGTCCACATCAATACCGCGCGCCGCCACATCGGTAGCAATCAAAATATCTGTTTTGCCGTTTCGGAAGCTTTTCATAACGCGGTCACGCTGCGACTGCTTCATATCGCCGTGAAGTCCCTCCGCAAAATAACCTCTTCCCTGCAGCTCTTGCGCCAGCTCATCCACCATCCGTTTTGTATTGCAGAATACCAAAGAAAGCTTCGGGTCGTAATAATCCAGAAGGCGCGTCAGAACGTCAACCTTATCCCTGCGCTTTACATCATAGTAATACTGGTCAATACTCGGTACGGTCAGTTCTTTTTTCACCACTTTTATTGTTACCGCGTCATGCTGATATTTCTTTGTAATGTCAAGAATCGGTTTGGGCATTGTAGCGGAAAACAGAATTGTCTGTCTCTCCTGCGGTATGTATTCCAAAATTGTTTCGATGTCCTCGCGGAATCCCATATTTAACATTTCATCCGCCTCGTCCAATACAATGGTATCCACGTAATCACAACGAATCGTCTTTCTCCGAAGATGATCCATCACACGCCCCGGCGTCCCGATGATAATCTGCGCGCCGCCTTTTAAGGAACGTATCTGTTTTGTAATCTCCTGACCGCCGTATACCGGCAAAACTTTTACGCCATGCATATATTTGCTCAATTTGCGAAGCTCATCCGCCACCTGTATTGCAAGCTCTCTTGTCGGCGAAAGAATAATAACCTGCGTCTTTTTATTGGACGGATCTACCTTCTGTAACACCGGAACGCCAAACGCCGCAGTCTTTCCCGTACCGGTCTGCGCCTGCCCGATCACGTCTGCACCGCTAAGCACTACCGGAATTGCCTTGCTCTGTATCGGCGTAGCCTCCTCAAATCCCATCTCCTTAATTCCGCGCAAAATCTGCGGATATAACTCCAACTCGTCAAATCTGATTGTTTCCATATATACCTCTTTCTTAAATCTGTCACAAAATCATCTGTACAAAATTCACCTGAATCTGCATTTTACGGATGTTTCCTATGATTATAATAAAACAAAGAATCCTGCTTTGCAGGATTCTCCGCCTGCGGATTTGTCCTAAGGGGTACCAGGCTTGCCTGGGGGATTCCTTAGGACTATTGCAAAGCAATAAA
>CANOCV010000114.1 GCA_947564465.1 uncultured Roseburia sp.
TGCGCATTGAAAGTTGTTAATCCGCGAGGGTGTGCGAAGCGCACTTTTGTTCTTAATATGTGCTTCGCACGAGAAGCATGAATTCGCTTACACATCACCCATAGGCATACTATATAAGAGAAGGATTTGGAGGAATTATTATGGCGATTTTTAAAGGAGCAGGAGTTGCAATTGTTACACCGATGAAGGACAATTATGAGGTGAATTATGAGAAGCTTGAGGAGTTGATTAATTTCCAGATTGATAACGGTACGGATTGTATCATTATTGCGGGAACGACGGGCGAGAGCTCTACCCTGTCGATGGAGGAACATCATCGGGTTATTAAGGCTGCCGTGGAATTTACAAAGAACCGTGTTCCGGTCGTGGCGGGGACCGGCTCGAACTGTACGGCGACCGCGGTACAGCTTACCGAAGAGGCGAAGGAAGCGGGCGTGGACGGAGCGTTGATTGTAACTCCGTATTACAATAAAGCAACCCAGAAGGGGTTGATCGCACATTATTCACGGATTGCCCAGGCGGTGGATTTGCCGATTATTTTGTATAATGTACCGGGCAGGACGGGCTGCAATCTTTTGCCGGAGACAGTGGCGGAGCTTGTAAAAACGCAGAAGAATGTGGTGGGATTAAAAGAGGCGACCGGAAATATAGCCCAGGCGTCGAAAACGATGAGCCTGACGGACGGCAAGCTGGATTTGTATTCCGGTGAAGACGGGATCGTTGTTCCGCTTATGGCAATCGGGGCAATCGGCGTGATTTCCGTATGGTCGAATATCGCACCGAAGAATGTGCATGATATGTGCGAGGCATTTTTTAGAGGAGATATCCAGACGGCGCGCAGACTGCAGTTTGAGGCGCTTCCGCTGATTGACGCGCTCTTTAGCGAGGTAAATCCGATTCCGGTCAAGAAGGCCCTAAATCTGATGGGTATGAATGCAGGCACACTGCGTGCGCCGCTTAGCGATATGACGGAGGAGAACGCCGCGAAGCTTGCAAAGGCGATGGAGGCGTACGGGCTAAAGCTTGTGTAGCATTATTTTGTGAAGTACGTAAGAGCAAGTAACTATGGAGCTAAAGGTTGAATAGTTACAAGGGTTGAGAAGGAGAATACGATATGACAAAAGTGATTGTGCATGGCTGCAACGGAAAGATGGGCCAGGTCATCAGTGATATTTTGAAGGAGGATGCATCTGCCGGGATTGTTGCGGGAATTGATGTGTATGATGAGCCCCAAAACGGCTACCCGGTGTATTCTTCCGCTGACGAGTGCAAGGAGGATGCGGATGTTATAATAGATTTTTCCAATGCGAAGGCGGTAGACGCATTATTGGCGTACAGTGAGAAGAGAAGCCTTCCGGTAGTGTTGTGCACCACCGGGCTTTCAAAGGAACAGCTGGAAAAGGTCAATGCGCTTTCCGCCAAGGTTGCCGTTTTGAAGTCGGCGAATATGTCGCTCGGTGTGAATACGCTGATGGATATTTTAAAGAAAGCGGCTGCCGTTTTGGCTCCGGCGGGTTTTGATATTGAGATTGTCGAGAAGCATCATAACCAAAAGGTGGATGCTCCGAGCGGAACGGCGCTTGCGCTGGCCGATGTGATCAATGAGACGATGGATCATGCATATGAATATAAATACGACCGCAGCCAGGTGAGAGAGAAACGCGGTAAAAAAGAAATCGGAATCTCGGCGGTGCGGGGAGGTACGATTGTCGGGGAGCATGACGTGATTTTTGCCGGAAGTGACGAAGTAATCGAATTTAAGCATACGGCGTTTTCCAAGGCAATTTTTGCAAAGGGCGCTGTGGAGGCGGCGAAGTTTTTGGCAGGCCGTCCGGCAGGGATGTATGATATGCAGGATGTGATTGCGGACAGGGAAATTTAAAAAGTATTTGACAAGCTGGAAAAATATGTTATACTTGGCAGAGTAATGGGCGAGAGATGAAAAATATGTATTGCGGTAAGCTGGTATGACAAAATGGATTTCATATTTGGATTTTGGAACCGATTGCGTGGGCAGTCGGTTTTTTGTTGCCATGCATCTGGAGGAAGCTGCCGGTGGCAGGTTCCGTAAGTCTCTATTAAATCATATTTTCTTACTTTGGCAAGGCAGAAATTTTATTCTCGCAGTGATACACTCAAAATAAAAAATTTTGGCGCAAGTGAAAGGCGCAGTGCGCAACGCTGGTTGAGGTGTATACATTACAGCAAAGAAACAGGGCAAAGATCTGTCCGGAAAAGAGAAAGGAATAGGATTTTATGAGAAACAAAAAATTGTGTAGTTTGCTGTGTGTGGCGGCAATTACGGTCACCTCGCTGGCACAGCCGGCATATGCCGCGGAGTCTTGTGGCATTGCGCATGAGGCAACGGTGGAAGCGGATGGGGAAGAACCGGATTATGAGGTGCTTAAGACAGATGAGAACGGACGCGATCTTCTGGTGAGAACCGGGGATGTATATGTGACGTCCGAGTATGATGACGAGAACCATAGAGTGACGACGTATTATTCCAACGGACCGCTTGATGGGGATAACTATATGGAAAAGATTACGACGCAGGATATTGAGGAGAATGAGTTCCACAGCGTGAGCGTGATAACGGACGAGACTGCGGACGGAACCGTGATGGAAGAGTACGATGAAAATGACAATCTGACAAGAAGGGTCGAAAAAGACGGCCGTACGGAAGTAAACGAATATGACGAAAACGGAAATCTTCTAAAAACCATTTCCCCGTATCAGGGAAATGAGCAGGATATTTTACATACTATATGTTACGAATATAATGAAGACGGG
>CANOCV010000115.1 GCA_947564465.1 uncultured Roseburia sp.
CTATCAAAATCCCAGTCTTTATACAATGTTTTGTCATTATGTGCATATATTTTATCCCGCATATTTCTTATATCTTCAATCAAATTTTGATAACCATCATACTCTTTCCTAACTCTGCATAGAACTTTCTTTGCTACATCTCTATATTTACTCTGCTCCACAATATTTAACATTTTCCTAATCCCAATGGCATCTTTACTTTCATCAAATAATCGTGCGGTCTGCATTAGCATTGAATATCTGAGCGAGGTAATTACTCCCGACCAAAAACAAGGAGCCTTATTAATAAAATCCAGATGTTCATCAAAGAGTTCTAATACATATTTAAATTGCAATGCATCATTCAAAGCTGACGCTGCATCACATTCTAAAACAGTTAACAGCTTTTGTATATCGTCTTTATCGTCCCAGTCAATTACAGTATATTTTTGTTCCATGCTTACCCTCAACCAATTACACTTCGCATTCTTTACCATATCATCGCAACATCTATCGTACCCTTATATCCATTTTTACATTATACCGGCACGGCCATAATTTAACGATTTTCTACATTTCCCGTTTTTCATTTCCTCATTTATTTTATCGTGACCCCAATATTATTTTATCCATAATTCAAATAATGTAAAGAGTTTATCAGCAAAATTCCTATCGTTAAAATTTGCACCCAAACTCACGCTTGGGTGCATTGTATCAAATTGTGGTACGCAAGCCAGATCGGATAGCCGACATAAATTGTGTCATATTGTGAGATGTTTTTAATCTCATTTTTGATTGCCGGACGCGCGTCCTCTTCCTGTTCCTGCTCCGCCCGGTCCCGCACCGTCTCATATATGTTTGAATACGCTTGCTTCGGGACAATTTCAAACAAATCCGCCTTTGTCTCTCTAGAGATTAACTCTGCAATGTATTCCGTGTTCCCCTTGTATATGCTCCCCTCGGCTGTCCGGCTTGCGGAAGAGATTCCGTCTACCTGCCCGCTGCGTTTTTGCACCGGCGTACCGAAATATACGACCAAAGTTTTCCCGGAGCTTTGCGCCTTCTTCCGGATTGTTACCCTGCAGGAAAAATTTCTTGTCCGTTTCTTTCCGCCGCTTTTATACGTCAGTTTCGCCTTGATGGTTGCTTTCCCCGGCTTCTTTGCCGTAATGACGCCCTTTTTTGATACAGTGGCTTTGGATTTTGATGTGCTTGTCCATACGACTTTCCCATTCTTCGGAATATTCTTCAGGGAAAGACGCTGCTTTTCCCCTACCCGCAGCGTTACCGCCGTCTTATTCAGCCTGATCTTCGCCGCTGCGCTTACGGGAATACTGCCGCTCCCAAAAATACTGATTATCATACACACCAGCAATAAAATACTTCCAATCCTTTTTTTCATCTTCATTCTCCTTTCCTGTCTACGGTTTCTTTTATCAGTTCTACTCTCACATCGCCGTAATCCGGCTCTGTCTCAAATTTGTCCGCCAATCCTTCTGTCAGATAAATTTCCCCCTTTTCCGTAAGGAGGATCATGTCGAAGTTTTGATTTTCCCTCCAGTAATCCATCGCTTTCTCCTGCCCCATAACGAAAAGCGACGTGGATAATGCATCACACAGCTTCCCTTCTTCTGCCACAACTGTCACGGAAACCAGACCGTTTTCTGCCGGATACCCGGTAGCCGGATCTAAAATATGCCCGTACTGTTTTTGGTCCTCCCCGATAAAATACCTTTCATAATTACCGGATGTCACAACGGCCCTGTCGCTTATGGACAAAACGCCTATATAACTTTCCCCGAACGGATCCCGCAGACCGATCTTCCAATCGGTTCCGTCCGGCTTTGTCCCGATCAGCTGGATATTCCCGCCCAGATCAAGAAGAGCGGAGGTAACGCCCGCCTGTTTTAGGGCATTTGACAATTCATCGGCAACAAACCCTTTTCCCACCGCTCCAAGGTCTAATTCCATTCCGCTCGGCAGAGTTACCTCATTTCCGGATAAATGGACGTTCCCATAACCAACGTCCCTCAGAATTTCTTCAAGCTCGCTTTTGTCCGGGATCCGGTTTTCTCCCGTCGTAAATCCCCATGCAGTAAGCGCCGGATAAATGGTTGGCTCCAGCGCCCCTCCCGTCTGTTTTGCCATGTCAAGTGCAAAAGAGAGGATCCTCTTCGTTTCTTCGCTTACATTTACCGGTCTGCCCCGACTATGGTTTATTGCATAAATGTCGCTGTTTTCATCTGTCACTGACCAGAGTTTTTCCAATTCAGCGACCTTAGACTGCGCGTCTGTCAGGGCTTCTTCGGCATTCTTTCCATAAGCTGTAATGGAAATATCCGTATCCATCCCAAAGAAACGGGTTTCCGCTGCGTCCCCCGCCTCGTTTTCCTGTCCGGCGCACCCTGATAAAAACAGCAAAAACGCAAGAAAAATCAGCATCTTTTGTCGTTTCACAATTTCCATTTCATCCTATAACCTCCCTTCCGTTCGTGAAATTGGTTACATTGCTCTTGGCAATACATTTCTTTCTTATGTTTTATTATATCAATCGGTTGTAACTATCGGTCAAGAGCTTTTATAAAATAGAATCCGGCTCTGCCGGATTCCCCGCCTGCGGCGGGCCGCATATGCGGCATTTTTCCTCTCCGCCGCATGGCGATCCTGCCCGGAGGGCTTTTTATATCATAGGATGATGTTGGGGTCAAATAGCCCCAGTTAGCAACTTGAAA
>CANOCV010000116.1 GCA_947564465.1 uncultured Roseburia sp.
ACAACGTCATTTGTTTCGGTCGTCTTTTCTTCCGTTTTGATTGTATCTTTGTCTGACCTGCCGCACCCGCAAAAAGCAATACATAATACTAGGGTCAATGCTGTTTTGCCTATGCTCCCTTTCATAATCCGAACTTTTCTCATTCTCTATCCCTGCATTCTTAAATAAATTTTCCGGTAATCCTTTTAGCGCCGTACTTCCCGAAACCGAAGTTTGGGGTGCCATAATCTGACACCCCGCATCCTTTCGTATAATCCGTCACTGCACAAACAGCTTCCTTGAAAGCCAAAATTTTATTTTACTTTTATCGACTTCTTTGCAGACCAGCTGCCATAAAGCTCTTCTCCCGATTTTGTTGTATACGCTCTAACTCTGACATAATAAGTCTTGTTGGACTTCAGTTTCTTGATAACCCTACTTGTTATGGAGGCTTTCTTTACTTTAACAGTTGTCGCTTTCTTGAGCTTTTTATTCGTTGCGTACTGTATCTGATATCCTTTTGCATTCTGAACTTTCTTCCATGTAACTTTTATTTTCTTCTTTCCGTTCTTCTTAACTTTAACCCCCGTTACCTTTGCCGGCTTTTTCACCTCGCTTGTCACTACATTTGTCGCAGTTTTGACTGTTGTCTCCGGAGTCTTTGTCGTAGTCTCTCCGGCAGGCGTCTCTGTTGCCGGTTTATCTGCTGCAGGTTTGTCTGACTCCTTCGCCTCTGCTTTTACAGTGGCAGTAATATCTTGATAATTATCGCTAATAATCGTTAACGTATATTCTGTATCGACGATTGGCGTTTCCGCAATTGTCTGCGTCAATGCCGCCAAATCGCCGCCGGTCAGCGTAGCCTGACTTCTGCCCGACCTATAAGTCAATGTGTATGTCGGATTTACCAGTGTTTCAAGACTTACATCAAGAGTAATATTTAACACAGAGCCTTTTAAGGTTGCGGTTGCCGTCGCTTTCGGATAATGCTTCTTAACCTTCCCTACAAGCTCACTTATCAATTCGGCCGCTTCCACAGAAGTCGCATCGGCGTTCTCAACCAATTCCTTGGCCTCCCGAACATGTTCCCTCAAGTCGGTATCGCTCTCGTAATTTTCTACCTCCTCACCTTTTTGGACCCATTTCTGCAGCTCTGCTTTCTGCAATTCTGAAATCGGAGTAGAAACGGTTCTCTTTATAGCCGGATAGTTGCTGCTGTTGATCGTTACCGTGTAGCTTGTTCCGTCAACAGGCTTTGATTTCAGCTGCACTTTGTTGTCTTTAATTTCAGCGTTTGCCGCCAGATTCCCGCTGACAGAAACCGTTACGTCTTTAAGATCCTGTGGAACTCCGCTAATATTAAGCACATCAGAATCCGCTGTGACTGATGTTTCCAGCGCACTTAAATCTCCCGTATAATATTCATCAAGCTTTAATCCATCCGTACCACAGGAAATATCAATCACTCCCAGATCCGTAATAAGAATCACACCGGAAAGCGTTGCACCATTCATATCAAACTGATAGAACTCGCCGCCGCTTCCATGGGCTCTCTGCAATCCCTGTCCGCCAATGACAGACCATGCAATTTCCACTTCGTCAATCCTTGTGCCATACCACAGATTTTCAAGCGCTGTCATTCCGTAGCTGTTTCCTTCTGCGGTGTTTAAGATTGCGCCATAGATTGTGTATTCTTCATACTTATCTTCACCGACTTGTATCCCGCCGGCTGTAGTAACGCCACCCAAAGTTATCTGATAATCACCATAACCTCCAACGAGTGTTAAATCCTCCACCGATAAATAATCCGTATTTACTTTTGTATCCTGCATTTTGGAAAAACTGTAAGAATCTCCTTCTACCTCCAACTCACTATAATATGCAGGAAGCTCTTCTAAGTCCGAAAAGTAATAATTATCGTTTTCCGTCAGGTTTGTTTTCAGCTCTTTGTAGTCCTCGTCACTGACAGCTACCGGGATTGTTACCCCCATAATGTAAGTGCCATTATTGTAGGTACCCTTGGCAAGTCCCGTAGTACCTAAAAATTTACTTGTCGTCGCAGTAGAAACAGCGTCAATACCTTCTTCCACTTCCCACACTGCTTTGTCCGTAAGGTTATAAGCCGCATAAAAATCCGTGTACGGTACATTCATTGTAATATACCTGTACGTTTCTTCTGCCGCTGCTACGCTTTTTGCCGGAGCAAACGCTGTTCCGCTTACTGTCATACTTAACGCAAGCATCACTGATAATACTTTTTTCCTCATGTTACATCCTTTCCCGCTAATCTATGTTAGTGCTATCTATTTATGGTTAGTTATAACCAACCAAAGGGGATTATAGCACAGAAAAAAATTAAGTGCAAGTTTTTTCCAGAACAAAGTGGGCAATGCAGTTTGCACAAATATATGCAAATTGCCAGCATTCTTCTTGTTTACAACTTTTTAATACCCGAATCATTATAGGAAAGTGGTAGACTTTAGCACTTCACAGTAACAAGGTCTTTCCTATAATAGAACAAAGAATCCGGCTCTGCCGGATTCCCCGCCTGCGGCGGGCCGCATA
>CANOCV010000117.1 GCA_947564465.1 uncultured Roseburia sp.
GATTTCTGTACTCTTGTCTTCCATCCATAATTGCGTATATGGTTCCAACCTTTTCATCCTCCTTTACCTTATAAAACACCAGATGTCTTTCAACTATGAGAACTCTATAACCTTGTCTCCGTAGGATTGAATACCTTGGAATGCTTCCAGACATAGGACAATCCTCTAAACGATTTATAGCCTTTTCGATCTTATCCAAATAATCCAACGCAATATCTATATTTCCAGAATCATCCGCTATATAAAAAATAATCTCTCTAAGCTGCTCATCCGCTTTGTCTGTCCTGATAATTTTATACTTCATTGGATTTCCTCTCTAAAAGCGATTTGCGTATGTCGTCAAACGTATTCTGAATTAGTGCTACTCTACCATTTACAACATCCTCTTCTGCTTCTGCTAACGTCCGTAACAATTCCAATTCGGATTTCATCTGGTAATAATCCTGTAATCCCAATATCGCAGTATCGCCACGCCCATTGACCGTAATAATGACCGGATTCCTTTCTTCATGACATTGTTTTGATATTTCATTATAATGGTTTCTTAAGTCTGAAGATGGTCTAATTGCTTCCATGTGGATTCCTCCTTGTTTCAATATAGTCATATTATATCATTATATGTATATATGCTCAAGCGGATATAGATATAAAATTATTGAGGTGCAATCTTTCTATTCTGATTTTACCATCTTCATATTCTTTTCGCACTGCTCCATTTACCGTACAATGTTTCTGTCTTTCCGTTCACTTTTACTTTCTTATAGGCGCGCACTCTCACATAATAACGCTTACCCTCTTTCAAATTCTTAAGTGTTTTGTAGGTAATCTTATTTTTCTTGACAGAGACCGTCTTTTTCGCTTTCTTAAATTTCTTGTTCGTACTGTACTGAATCTGATATCCGCTCGCCTGCTTATTCTTCTTCCAGCTTACCTTCAGTGCCCTCCCTGACATCGGCTTTAAAGCTTTTATTCTTAACTTTGCGGGACAAACTCTTACAATCACAACTGCGCTTGCCCCTTCATATCCGCTTGTTGCCTCTGCGCTTATCGCTATAAATGCAACTCCTGCTCCGTTAATTTTTACCATGCCTTTGTCACTTACCGTCACAACCTTTTCATCGGAAGTTTGATACTTCAACACGCCGTTGCCCTTAAGCAATTTCACATTTAAAAGAAACTTCTTATCACCTGCATACTTTTTTAACGCTCCTGTAACTGAAATCTGCTGCGCTGCTTTTTTAATTTCAAATTCTTCCGTCAATGTGCCTTTGTAATTACCGTTTCCCGTAATAATAATCTGCGCCATTCCTGCATTTGTGTTATTCTTATATTCCAAGCGATAATCCGTTCCGTCTTTCAGGATAACGTTTCCGTCTTTGACTGTAACCGCCGGCCTCTTTGCTGTGCCGTCATAAAAAACAATCTTTGGATTTACTGTAATCTGACACGTCGAAATCTGTTTTTCCTCCGGCTGCACAATCGTTATAACCGTATAGCTTATATTGTATCTCACAGCATACTGCAATGCATAGGAACCTTCCCTGCCGAGTATCTTTAGGTTATTACATCCCGCAAATGCATCCTCTGCAATTTCTGTTACGCTTTCCGGAATTGTAATACTTTCCAAAGACGCACAATTTTTAAATGCCTCTTTTCCGATGCTTGTCACTCCATCCGGTATTTCAACACTTGTCAACGTACCACAGCCTTTAAATGCCCCATCCCCAACACTTACCACGCCGTTCGGTATTGCAATGTTCGTACCTGTTCCGTTATACTTAACCAGAACTCCGTCCTCAACGATAAACCCTTCTTCATCCGATATTAATACAATGGTAAATGCTTTTCTAACGGTTCCGGTATACATTCCGTTTCCTTTCAGGATCACCTCAGCTGTTCCCGGCTCTACATTATTTGTATACGAAACGTCGTAATCTGTACCTTCCGACAATGTCTCATCACCGTCTTTTATTACGACAGACGGCTTCTTCTCCTCTCCGTCATAAATATATGTCTGCGGAGTTACCGTAATCTCACATTCCGAAAGTGAGATTAACACCGGTTCTGTCGTGCCAAATACCGAAAATTCAATGCGGTTTTCTTTTGCATATGTTTCTGCCGCAGATCCCGCTGCGCCGTAAAGTGTAAGCTTTTCACTGCAATCCAGGAACGCATCTTTGTCGATTGTCGTCACACTATCCGGTATTGCCACCTTCTCCAACGCCAGACAACCTTTAAATGCCTCATTTGCAATACTTGTCACACCTTCTCTTATCACAACGTCTGTTAACGTTGTACAGTCCCTAAACGCACCCGCTCCGATCGCCGTCACATCACTCGGTATCACAACCTTTGTTCCGCTTCCGTTGTATTTCACCAACACGCCATCTTCAACCTCAAAATCCTCAACGACCGGCGGTTTCTCACTTGGCTCTTCACTTGGTTTCTCGCTTGGCTCTTCACTTGGATTCTCGCTTGGCTCTTCACTCGGTTTCTCGCTTGGCTCTTCACTTGGTTTCTCGCTTGGCTCTTCACTTGGTTTCT
>CANOCV010000118.1 GCA_947564465.1 uncultured Roseburia sp.
GCCGATTGTCGTTCCATGTCCGCCGATAAACTTTGTCGCGGAATGAACAACGATATCCGCGCCAAACTCAAACGGGCGCACCAGATAAGGCGTTGCAAACGTATTGTCCACGACAAGCGGAATTTGATGTGCATGCGCTATTTTCGCAATCTCCTCAATATCGGAAACATCGGAATTCGGATTGCCAAGCGTCTCAATATAGAGCGCTTTCGTATTTTCCCCAATCGCCTCCTCCAGAGCCTTGGGCGTCGGATCCGTAAATGTTGTCGTAATTCCGTACTGTGGCAGCGTATGTGCGAGCAAATTATATGTTCCTCCGTAAATATTCCTGGCTGCAACAATATGGTCCCCGCTCTGTGCCAGATTTAAAATTGTGTAAGTAATCGCCGCCGCACCGGACGCGGTTGCCAGTGCCGCCACACCGCCCTCCAATGCCGCCATTCTCTTTTCAAACACGTCCTCCGTGGGATTCGTCAGCCTTCCGTAAATATTTCCGGCGTCCTGAAGATTAAAACGCGCCTGCGCATGCTCACTGTTATGGAACACATACGACGAGGTCTGATAAATCGGAACGGCCCTCGCATCGGTCGACGGATCCGCCTCTTCCTGTCCCACATGCAGCTGCAATGTTTCAAATTTTAAGTTTCGCTCTTCCCTATGTAATTTTTTCCCCATATCTTTTCCTCTTTTCTCTCTGTTTTGCAAGTATTCCTATTGAATTAGTATGTTTTATGGGTCTGATTATACAATTCTTTCTACAATCTGTCAACAAATAATTTTAGAAAAAAACGGAAGAACAAAAATGCGCGGATATAGTTCCCCGCAGACGAGGACAACAAATCGACAAACTAACTGCCAATTAGTATGTCCTCCAATTATCTGTGGGAACCGTATCCGCCCGCAGCCAAACATCACATTTCTTAACGGGATTCCCGGATTGCCTTGCGCACTGCAAGCACACTGCTCGGCGATACTGACAGCTCATCCAGACCCATCTGCAAAAACCGTTCCGTAAGCTCTGTATCCGCTCCCAGCTCTCCACAGATTCCTGCCCAGATTCCTGCCTCATGCGCATTTTTAACGACTGTCTCAATCAGGCGCAAAATCGCCTCATGATGCGGATTGTAAAAATTATCCAGCTTCGCATTCTGACGGTCAATAGCCAGCGTATACTGTGTCAAATCGTTCGTTCCGATACTAAAGAAATCTACTTCCTTCGCCAGTACATCACTCATCACAGCCGCCGCCGGCGTCTCTATCATAATTCCCTGCTCCACTTCGCCAAACGGAACCCCCGCTGCCTTCAGTTCCTCCTTTACCTCATTGACAATCCGCTTAATCTCGCGCACTTCGTCCACGGAAATAATCATAGGATACATAATGGCAATGTTTCCGTAATTGCTTGCACGAAAGAGCGCGCGAAGCTGCGTCTTAAATATATCCGGCTGCGTCAGGCAGATGCGGATTGCGCGATAACCCATAGCCGGATTCTCTTCCTTGCCAAGATTAAAATAATCCACCTGCTTATCGGCGCCGATATCAAGCGTACGGATAATAACCTTTTTGCCCGCCATTGTCTCCGCAACCTGACGGTATACCGCAAACTGCTCTTCTTCGGTCGGAAAATCCGTTTTCTCCAAATATAAAAACTCGCTTCTGAAAAGCCCGATTCCTCCCGCGTCATTTTGCAGCACGGAAGCCAGATCCGAAACAGTGCCGATATTAGCGTAAAGGTTGATCTTTTGTCCGCTCAAGGTTACATTTTCCTTGCCCTTTAACGTAAGCAGCAGCTCCTTCTTTTCTTCATCCTCTTTGCGCTTCGCCTCATACTCCCGCAGAACATCCTCCGTCGGCTCTATCAGAATCTTGCCCTCATATCCGTCAATTACCGCCATCTTCCCGTTCCAGGATTCTTCAATATCCACTCCGATCAAGGCAGGAATCCCCATGGTTCTTGCAAGAATTGCCGTGTGAGAATTCGAGGAACCAAGGCGTGTCACAAAACCAAGCAGCTTTTCTTTATCCATCTGAACCGTCTCGCTCGGAGCCAAATCCTCCGCGACAATAATCACCGGCTCCTCTGTTATGTCAACGGTTGTATCGTTTCCGCTTAAAATTGTAACCACGCGCTCGGAAATGTCCTTCACATCAATGGAACGCGCCTTGAAATATTCATCCTCCATATCGGCAAACATCTTCGCGAAATTATCTCCCGTCGTCGCCACCGCATACTCGGCATTTACGCCCTGTCCGCTGATCAGATTATGAATAGAATCGTTATAATCCATATCTTCAAGCATCATGGAATGAACCTCAAATATCTGGGCATTCACTTCCCCCACTTCCTTAAGCGCCTTTTGATAAAGTTCCTGCAGCTGCTCAACTGCCTTCGCCTTTGCCGCCTCAAAGCGCGCTATCTCAGAATCCGTATCTTCAACCTTCTTACGGACAACAACGTTCTCCTTCTTATAAAAGAACTGAATCCTTCCGATCGCAACACCGTGAAATACCTTTTTTCCC